>JBAXRS010000043.1:0-15545 GCA_037131085.1 Verrucomicrobiota bacterium
CGTGCTGTCCTAGGTGCAAAAGTGCAAATCGGCCTGCGGCCTGTGCAAAAGTGCAAAGGTGCATTCAGGGGTAGGGGTAGGGGTTGGGGTAGGTAATCATCGCTCAAAGGGAAACCGGAGACCGGATGATTGGCTGGGGTTTCTTTTCAGGTGTCGGGTGACAGCCATCGGGGCATCAGCGGTTCAGGAATCGGCCGTTCGGCCCTCGGCCATCGGCATCAGGTTCCCGTGGCTGACTCCCGAAAGGCTGTGACCCGAGCTCCCGATTCCCGTGCCCGTCACCTGTCACCATGTCAGAATGTGTGCCGCAGCATTCTTTCCGGTTTCCGGTCTCCCTTTGGCGTTCAATGTCTTTCCCGTAAGGAAGGCTAGTTTGACTCCATCTAACCCTACCCTTAACCCTACCCCTAATAACAATGCTCTCCCGTCGTCGTTTCTTGGAATCTACCTTTGTCGCCGCCATCGCCGCCTCGCTGGGCGCCGCCGAAGGCAAGCGTGCGCCGCGCGTCGTTCTACGCTCTTCCTGGCAGACCGTAAACATTGGTGATATCGCTCATACGCCCGGTATGCTGGCTTTACTGGAGAAATATTTTCCGGAAGCCGTGATCACCCTCTGGCCATCTAACGTGGACAATGGCGTGAAGGAAATGCTGGCGGTGCGCTTCCCGAAATTGCAATTCGTCGGACCCAAGCCCGACGTCGCCAAGCTCTACGCCGAGAACGATTTCCTCCTGCACGGCTCGGGTCCTTCGCTTGTGGGCGAGAAGCAGGTCGCGCTGTGGCGCCAGCAGGGGCCGAAGCCCTATGGTGTGCTCGGCATCACGCAGGGCAAGCCAGCGGCCGAGACCGTTGAGATCCTCAACGGTGCCACCTTCGTTTACTTTCGGGATTCAGTCTCGCTCGAGACCGCCAAGGCTGGTGGCGTGAAGTGTCCCGTGATGGAGTTCGGCCCGGATGGAGCATTCGCGACCGATCTGCGCAACGAAGAGAAGGCCGAGGCCTTCCTGCATGGGTGGGGCCTCGAGCGTGGCAAGTTCCTCTGCTGCATTCCGCGTTATCGCAGCACGCCCTATTGGACGATTCATAAGGAGCGCGCCTTCGACCCCGTGAAGCAGAAGCGTAACGATGAGCTCAAGGAGCATGACCACGCACAGCTCCGTGCCGCGATCCTCCAAGTCGTCAAGCAGACCGACCTCAAGGTGCTCATCTGCCCCGAGGACCGCACCCAGATGATTTTAGGAAAGGAGATTCTTTTCGACAAACTACCCGACGACGTAAAAGACCGCGTCGTGTGGCGTCAGGATTACTGGCTGACCGACGAAGCGCTGAGCGTCTACGTCCGTAGTGCGGGCCTCTTCGGTAACGAGATGCATTCGCCGATCATGTGCGTCGGTAATGGCATCCCCGCGATCGTGTGTCGCTGGGCCGAGCAAACCTCCAAAGGGAATATGTGGAAAGATATCGGCCTGTCGGATTGGCTTTTCGACCTCGATGATGAGCCGCAACTCGCGGGCATCGTTCCGGCCGTGCTCGCCATGGCCAAGGATCCGGTTTCGGCCAAAGCGAAGGTCGCTCGTGCCCAAGCCATTTTGCACGAGCGTCAAGCCACGGCCCTTGGACAGGTCCGAAAAGCTTGCTTGCAGTGAGGTTTAGGCGGCGTGCAGATGACGTTTTAATGTAACCTTAACCTGTGTTCATGCTTTGACAGCGTGAACGTGTTTCGACAAGGTTCCGCTGCTGCTCAGTGGTCAGAATTTATTCGAAACCCGACAGTTTATTTTCACCCATCGCCCTAAGTAATCCATGACTCCTTCTCGTCTTTTTTTGCTGGCCTTGGTCGGGCTGCTCACGGTCACGTCATTCGCCCAGACCAAGGAGGGCGGCAAGTCTCCCGGCACCAAAGGCGGCGGCAAGGGCGGACGAAGTCTACCGGTTTCGGTCGCGACCGCCCCCGTCGCCTTGGGTGATATCGAGATCCGGATCATTGCTCTCGGTGCGGTGAAAGCGTTGAATACTGTAACGGTCCGCCCGCGCGTGAGCGGACAGTTGATGAAACTTTATTTCACCGAAGGGCAGACCGTCAAAGCGGGCGACTCCCTCGCTGACATCGACCCTCGTCCGTTCGAAGTCGCCTTGATGCAGGCCGAAGGCCAGCTGGCAAGGGATCGCGCGGCGCTGGCGAATGCCAAGCTCGATCTAAAGCGCTACGAAGATGCCGCGGAAGCCATCACGCGTCAGCAGCTCGATTCCGCCGGTGCTCAAGTGGCCCAACTCGAGGGGACGGTGAAGGCCGACGAAGGTTCCGTCGCCAACGCCCGCCTTCAACTCGAATACGCTAAAGTCACCGCGCCCATCGCAGGGGTCGTTGGCCTGCGTCAGGTCGATGCCGGTAATATCATCTCGTCTACCGATGCCACTGGGTTGGTCGTCATCACGCAACTCCAGCCGCTTTCGGTTATTTTCGGCGTACCCGAGGGCGACATCCCCGCCTTGCAATATGCCATCGGGCAGGGTGCCCAGCTCAAGGCCGAGGCCTTTGATCGTGATGGCCGCATGGTCTTGGCCGTCGGCGATCTTTCCGCGCTCGATAACCAGATCGACGCCTCGACGGGTACGCTGAAATTACGCGCGCTTTTTACCAATGCGGACCGGCGGCTTTTTCCTAATCAATTCGTCAATATTCGTCTGACGGTGGAGAGTAAGAAAGGGGTTTTGCTCGCCCCGACCGCCGCGGTTCAGGTCAGTGATAAAGACCGCTTTGTCTTCGTAGTTAATCCTGGTGACGCTCCTAATACTGATGTCGTGACGCGCCGGACCGTCCGGACGGGCGTGGTCGATGGTCTGAATACCGAAATTCTCGAAGGCGTCGCCGCAGGTGAGATCCTGGCGACCGATGGTTTAGACAGGTTGCAAAGCGGTACTAAGGTCTTGGTGAGTGGCCGGCGTAAGGCGGCGGTCGTTCCCCCGGAAGTTCCCGCGAAGAAGTAGTCCGGTTCATGAATATTTCTCGACCGTTCATCGAAAGGCCCGTCGCCACCACGTTGTTGATGGTAGCCCTCATGATTTGCGGGGTAATCGGCTACCGAGCCCTGCCCATCTCGGCTTTGCCGGAAGTCGATTATCCGACCATTCAGGTCACCACCTATTATCCTGGGGCAAGTCCCGAGGTAATGATTACCGCCGTGACCGCACCGCTGGAACGTAAACTCGGCCAGATGCCGGGGCTGACGCAAATGGCCTCCACGAGTTCGGCCGGGGCTTCGGCCATTACTCTGCAGTTCGACTTGGCGATCTCGCTCGATGTGGCAGAGCAGCAGGTGCAGGCCGCCATCAACGAGGCCGGAGCTTACCTTCCGGCAGGATTGCCGTCGCCCCCCGTTTATAGTAAGGTAAATCCCGCCGACGCTCCGATCATGACCCTGGCGGTGACGTCAGAATCCCTGCCGCTGCCGAAAGTGGCCGATCTGGTGGATACGCGTCTGGCGCAGAAGTTATCCCAAATTTCGGGGGTGGGCCTGGTGAGTATCTCTGGGGGGCAACGACCGGCCGTGCGGATTCGCGTCAACCCTACGGCGCTCGCCTCTTACGGCCTTAATCTCGAATCGGTCCGACTGGCCATCATCGGAGCGAATGCCAATACGGCCAAGGGTGGATTTGATGGGGCGACGCAGTCCTCGACCATCGATGCGAACGATCAGCTGCGCTCACCTTCCGATTACAATCGCGTGATCTTGGCCTACCGCAATGGCTCACCCGTGCGCTTGAGCGATATCGCGGAGACGACGGACGGCGCCGAAAATATCTACCTTTCCGCATGGGCAGGCCATAATCCGGGAGGGCAGACGCCTGGCGTCATCCTGAATATCCAAAGACAACCGGGCGCCAACGTCATCGCCGTCGTTGATCGTATCAAGGCCATCCTGCCGACTCTACAGGCGACCTTGCCGGAGGCGGCCAAGGTAACCGTCCTAACGGATCGTACGGTGACCATCCGGGCTTCGGTCGATGACGTGCGCGTCGAGTTACTGCTTTCGGTGATCTTGGTGATTTTGGTCATCTTCGTCTTTCTGAGAAGCGTACCCGCGACGATTATTCCGGGTATCACGGTGCCTCTTTCCTTAGTGGGAACGTTTGCGGTGATTTACCTCTGCGATTTCTCCATCAATAACCTCACCTTGATGGCGTTGACGATCGCGACGGGCTTCGTCGTCGATGATGCGATCGTGATGATTGAAAATATTTCACGGCACATCGAGAAGGGGGAAACTCCGATGCAGGCCGCCCTCAAGGGGTCGGCCGACATCGGTTTCACCATCATCTCGCTGACGTTTTCGTTGATTGCGGTCCTGATCCCGCTGCTCTTCATGGCGGACATCGTCGGACGGTTGTTCCGCGAATTTGCGATCACCTTGGCGGTTTCCATTCTGATTTCGGCGGTCATTTCTCTGACACTGACGCCGATGATGTGTAGTCGGATGCTGCGGCACGCACCCGAAGGGGACACTGGCCGCATCAGTCAGGCTTTGGGGAGATTTTTCGAGGAGGTCATCCGTCGCTACGGTCTGGCTCTGCGTTGGGTGCTTGATCGTCAGCGCCTAACACTCTGGGTGGCCATCGGCACGCTTCTGCTGACTGGCCTGCTCTACGTCTTCATCCCGAAAGGTTTTTTCCCGCTGCAGGATACGGGCGTCATTCAAGGCATCACTGAAGCCCGTCAGGATATCTCGTTCTCGGCGATGGCCATCAAGCAGCAGGAAGTCGCCCGCGAGATTTTGGCTGATCCGGACGTGGAAAGCCTAGCTTCGTTCATCGGCGTGGACGGGAATAACGCCACAGTCAATTCCGGCCGCATCGTCATCAATCTCCGTCCGCTGGAAGAACGTAAATCCCGTGCTCCCGCGATCGCCGAGCGCCTGAAGGCGCGCATGGCCAAACTGGAAGGCGTCACGCTTTATCTTCAGCCCGTCCAAGACATGACCGTCGATACCACGGTCAGCCGGACGCAATACCAGTTCCTGCTGCAGACCCCCAAGCTCAATGAGCTCTCGGTCTGGGTCCCGCAGCTGCTCGAAAAAATTAAAGCTATCCCGAAGGTGAAGGATGTTGCCACGGATTTGCAGACCAACGGACGCCAAGTCACCGTCGACATCGACCGTTCGGCTGCCGGCCGTTACGGCATCACTGTCGCAGATATCGATAACGTGCTCTACGATGCGCTTGGCCAGCGCATCATCTCCACAATCTTCACGCAATCGAACCAGTATCGGGTCATCCTTGAGGTGAAGCCCGAGTTCCGCGAAGGTCCCGAGGCGTTGGGACGTCTTTATGTTTCGGCGCCGGGCGGCGCTCAGGTGCCTCTCTCCAACCTCGCGAAGTTCCGCGAACAGCCGGCGCAGCTTGCGATCACGCGAGTCGGTCAATTTCCCTGCGCCCGGATTTCGTTCAACTTGGCGGAGGGTGCGGCGCTGGGTGATGCGGTGATGGCGATCAAGCAGGCGGAAAAAGATTTGGGAATGCCTGTTTCGATCGATACGACTTTCCAAGGAGCGGCGGCGGCCTTTGAGATCGCACTGAAGAATGAGCTTTGGCTCATCTTGGCCGCCATCGTCGTGATGTATATCGTCCTCGGCGTGCTCTATGAAAGTTACATCCATCCGGTGACTATTCTTTCCACGCTACCATCGGCCGGGGTTGGGGCATTGCTTGCCTTGATGCTGGCGCGGACGGATTTGGACGTGATCGGCATCATCGGCATCATCTTGCTCATCGGCATCGTGAAAAAGAATGCCATCATGATGGTGGACTTTGCCCTGGATGCGGAACGGACGCAGGGGCTGACGCCGGAAGACGCAATCTATCAGGCGTGTCTGTTACGTTTCCGCCCGATTCTCATGACGACCATGGCCGCGCTTCTCGGTGCTTTGCCCTTGATGCTCGGGTCGGGGATGGGTTCGGAAATGCGTCAACCTCTCGGCATCACGATGGTCGGCGGTCTCATCGTCAGTCAGGTGCTCACTTTATTCACCACTCCGGTCATCTATCTCTGGTTTGATCGCTTGCAACGCCGCCGCGCCGCTGTCTCGACGCCGTGAATCTCTCCGCGTTTTTCATTCGTCGCCCCGTCGCGACCACTTTGCTGACGATCGGGATCGCCCTTACGGGGGTCGTGGCGTTTAGGGCTTTGCCTGTCTCGCCCTTACCGCAGGTGGATTTCCCGACCATCGAAGTACGTGCTTCGGTGTCTGGCGCCAGCCCCGAAACGATGGCGGCCACGGTAGCGATGCCACTCGAACGTTCGCTCGGGCGAATCGCCGGCGTGACGGAAATCACTTCTTCGAGTACGCGTGGTAATACGAACATCACGCTCCAATTCGACCTTTCCCGTGATATCAATGGCGCGGCTCGCGAAGTCCAATCCGCCATTAGTGCGGCGCGCAGCCTGCTTCCGTCGTCGATGACGACTAATCCGAGCTACCGGAAGTCCAACGCGGCCGATATGCCAATCATGTTGCTGGCGGTCACTTCCGATACCTTCACCCGGGGTGAGATGTATGATATCGCCACGACAATCTTGGCGCCGCGGATTGCCCAGATTCCAGGGGTTGGGGATGTCAGCGTGGGCGGCTCAGCTTTACCCGCTATCCGGGTGAACGTGAACCCCGCCCAGCTCGCCTCTTACGGGGTTTCGCTCGAGGATGTTCGGAAGACTTTGGTCACCACCAATGTCAACTTGCCGAAAGGTTTTGTCGAATCGGCTGATCAACGATGGCAGGTCATGGCCAATGACCAGGCCTTGAAACCAGAAGATTACTTACCGTTGATCGTCAGTTATCGTGGCACGAACCCCGTCCGCCTTTCCGACCTCGCGATGGTTTCGAGTTCGGTGGAAGACGTCCGCAACGCCGGCATCATGAACGGCCGCACGGCCATCGTCATGATCATCAGCCGTCAGCCCGGGGCTAACATCATCGACACAGTCGACCGGATCAAGGCGAAGGTGCCAGATCTCCAGGCGCAAATCCCACCCGGCATGGAAATGTCCGCGGCGATGGATCGCTCGATCACCATCCGGAGTTCGCTCCATGAGGTGGAACGCTCGCTGCTCCTATCCGTCTTCCTGGTGACGTTGGTGGTCTTTCTTTTCCTCGGCGACGCCCGGATGACTTTAATCCCAGCCATCGTCGTGCCCGTCTCCATCCTCGGGACGTTCGCCGTGATGGCGGTGTTGGGCTTCTCGATTAATAATATCACCTTAATGGCACTCACGGTCGCCACGGGCTTCGTGGTGGATGATGCCATCGTGGTGCTGGAGAATATCTCGCGACATATCGAAAGGGGTGTCCCGCGCCTTGAGGCCGCGTTTTTGGGCGCCAAGGAGGTAGGCTTTACGGTGCTCTCGATTAGCGTCTCTCTGATCGCCGTTTTTATCCCCATCCTGATGATGGGCGGCCTGATCGGCCGGCTTTTCCGCGAATTCGCCATCACGCTTTCGGTGGCAATCCTCGTTTCCTTAGTGATCTCGCTGAGTACCACCCCGATGATGTGTTCGCTCCTGCTTAAGGCGAAGGCGGCCGGCGAGGCCAAGCTCAGCGTCATCGACCGTTTTTTTGCCCGACTGCTCGCGGGGTATCGCCGTTCTTTGCGCTGGGTTTTGGACCATAGTTTCGTGGTGCTGGTAGCGCTGGTGGCGACGGTGGCGTTGAACGTCCTGCTTTACTCGGTCATCCCCAAGGGTTTCTTTCCCCAGCAGGATACGGGCTTCCTGTTAGGTAATATTGACGGTGACCAAAGCATCTCGTTCCGCGAGATGGAGTCCAAGATGGTGGCGATCTCCGATATCGTGCAACGCGATCCCGCCGTCAACGTCATCAGCGTCTCGATCGGAGGCAGCCGCGGGGGTCCGGTAAATTCGGCACGGATGTATGTCGTATTGAAGCCGATGAGCGAACGGACCGAATCTGCCGACGTGATCATCGCCCGCCTGAGGCAAGATACGGCGAAAATCACGGGGGCTCGGCTTGTTTTGATGTCGGCCCAAGATATCCGGATCGGCGGACGTTCCAGTGCGGCGCTTTATCAGTATACGATTCAGGCGGAGGAACTTTCCAAATTAAACGAATGGGTACCTAAAATCCAGACGGCGATGACCGCCTTGCCCGAATTGACCGACGTCAACACGGATTCCCAAAACCGTGGGCTGCAGACCTACGTCACGTACGATCGGGATAAGATGGCCGCCTACGGTATTTCGGTCGAAGTTGCCAACCGGACTTTGTATGACGCTTTTGGCCAACAGCCCGTCGCCACGTTGTATAAGTCGCTCAACCAGTACCGTCTCGTGATGGAGGTGAATGCGGAACGGACCATGAGTCCCGAGTCATTGCGCGAACTCTATGTCGTGACCGCGACCGGGAAGCGCGTGCCCTTGATGGCCTTCGCCAAGTTCGAGCCCGCCAATGCGCCGCTGAACGTCAATCACCAGTCGCAATTTGTCGCCACTACGATCTCGTTCAATCTCGCTCCCGGCATCACCCTTAATGATGCCGACACGGCGATTCGTGTGGCGATGGGCGAGTTGGGGGTGCCGAGTTCGGTGCAAGGCGGCTTCCAGGGTACGGCGAAAATGTTCCAAGAATCACTGGGCAATCAGCCGTTGCTCATCTTGGGCGCCATCCTCGCGATGTATGTCATCTTGGGTATCCTTTACGAAAGCACCATCCACCCAATCACGATTCTTTCGACTTTACCCTCGGCTGGCGTCGGTGCGCTCCTGGCTTTGATGGCCTTCGGAATGGAGTTCAGTATTATCGCTTTGATCGGCGTGCTATTGCTCATCGGCATCGTGAAGAAGAACGCCATCATGATGATTGATTTTGCCCTCGATGCTGAAAGGCATGAAAAGATTCCCGCTCGCGAAGCGATTTTCACCGCATGTATGCTACGTTTCCGGCCGATCATGATGACGACGATGGCCGCGATGTTCGGCGCTTTGCCCTTGGCAATCGGCTTTGGCGAAGGTGCCGAACTTCGCCGACCCTTGGGTATCGCCATCGTTGGCGGTTTGCTGGTGAGCCAGTTGCTGACCCTCTACACCACGCCGGTCATCTACCTCTATTTCGACCGTCTTCGCGGATGGCTGCATTCGCGCCAGGCGTTACGCGCCGTTGCGCCATTGCCAGCCCCGTAGAATTAACTCCTTCTCATGATGTCTGCCATGCAATCTTCGCCCCCCGTTCACCCCGTTCGCCTCCTTGGCATCGCTGGGGCGCTCTGGCTTTCCGCCTGCGCTGTCGGGCCGGATTATGTCCGACCAGAAGTCCCGGTTTCCGCCGCCTTTCGTGAACTGACCGGGCCTTATCAAGGCGCACCCGCGCTGGGGGCCAATTGGTGGTCGGTTTTCCATGATGCTGACCTCGACGCCTTGGAAGCATCGGCGCTCAAAGCGAACGAAAATATCCGCGCGGCTTTTGCGCGGGTAGGGCAGGCGAAGGCTCTGAGCGATGTCGCCTCGGCCGGATTTTGGCCCGCCTTAAGTTTGGACCCTTCTCTGCAACGGTATCGCACGTCCGATACCGCCGGCTCCGCTTCGCGGACACAGACCTCTTATGCCGTTCCGCTCGATTTAAGTTATGAACTCGATGTTTGGGGCCGGGTGAGGCGCCTCAGCGAATCCGCTGACGCTAACACCAAGCTTTCAGCCACCGAGTTCGCAGTCGTCTTGCAGTCGGTCCAGGCGAGCGTGGCTTCGAATTATTTTACGCTGCGTGGGCTGGATACGCAGTCCGCGATGCTGATCAAGAGCCTCGAACTTTATCAGCATCAGGTTTCGCTAGTGGGCAAGCAGGTGAAGGCGGGCTTGGTGCCCAAGACCGACCTCCTGCAAGCGACCACCCAAGTCGAAGCGACCACGGGACAATTGAATGAAGTCCGGCGTCAGCGTAGCAACGTCGAGCACGCTTTGGCTGTGCTTACGGGGGTGCCGCCTTCGGAGCTCTCGGTCGCCGTGAAGCCGTTAACGACGGAAGTGCCGGTGATTCCTGCGGGCTTGCCTTCGGAGTTGCTGGGTCGTCGGCCAGACGTGGCTACGGCCGAATATCAGCTGATGGCGGCGAACGCCGATATCGGCGAAGCGAAGGCTAACTATTACCCGCGCCTGACGCTCACGGGTTCGGCGGGCTTTTCGACCATTGATAGCTCCAAGGTCGTAAGTTGGGAAAGTCGGGTTTGGTCGATGGGGCCCAGCCTGCATCTACCGATTTTCCAAGGCGGACGGCTGGATGCTTCGCTCGAAGGCGCGAAGCAGCGCTCTATTGAGGCGACGGCAAACTATCGCGCTGCCGTTCTCACTGCTTTCCGGGAGACGGAAGATGTCCTGAATGATTTGAGCAATCGGGTCAGTGCCGCCGAATCGCAGGCCCGGATGGTGGCCTCCGCCCGCGAGACGGCCCGGCTGGTGGAAATGCAATATCGTAGCGGCCTTACGCCTTATTACCAGCTGATGGACGCACAGCGTACGCTTTTGGCCAGCGAACTTGCCGCCGCTCAAATCCAGAACCTCCGGCTTAATTCGACGGTGCAACTTATTAAGGCACTCGGCGGCGGCTGGCAGTCCGCGACTGTTCCGGAATTACCCGCCAAGTCGTTGACGGCTAAATAGCGTTGAAGCGACGCTTTTCACCTTTCATCTACCCTTTGGCGACTTTCACGTTTTAATAGTGTTCCTAGATTAGCTTTTCATGACTATTTCATTCAGGATGTTGCCGATGTCTTCCAGGTTCTGGGCGGGGTGGGTGGTTTGGGTCGGCTCGATGGGGTTGCTGCTTGGCCGCGATGTCGCCGTCAAAAATGTCATCGAACTCAAGGGTGCGGTGGCCAGCGCTTCGAGCGGCGACGTCATCAAGCTCGCTAAAGGGCACTACGATAACGTGAACGTGAAAATAGCTCATAACGGCGCGCAGGGCCGCCCGATCACGATCATGTCGGCCCAACCCGGAGAAGCGGTCTTTGGTGGCACTTCGACATTCGAGATCAACGGCGCCCACGTGGTGCTCGATGGCTTGTTTTTTTACAAAGGTACGTCAGCCGGCGACGACCATGATCGCGCGGTCATTATGTTCAACTCGCACCATGGGGTGGTCCAGAACACGGCCATCGTTGATTATAATCCAACGGAGTTCGCCAACGGCTATTACTGGATCTTCTTCAACGGCAATTACAACCTGGCTGACCGTTGTTATTTCAAAGGCAAAAATAATATGCAGCCGCTCATTGGCAACGGACTCGAGGGCAGCCATCACAACGGTGTCACGAACTGCTACTTTAAGAACATACCCTACGACGTCGGCAATGGCCGGGAAGATATCCGCGTCTGGGGTTCAGGTAAATTTGATGAAAAAACGACCGATGGCGCCTATTTTACCATCCAAGGAAATCTTTTCGACCACGCGGATGGCGAAGGCACCGAAATCATTTCGCTGAAATCCAATTTTAATCAGGTCATCAACAATACCGTGGTGGCCACGCTCGGTGGCATCAATATCCGCCGAGGGAGCAACAACGTGTTGAAGGGCAACGTGGTCTTGGGCGAAGGCCTGGCCGGGGCGCACGGCCTGCGGATGTCGGGACCTAATCATACCGTCCAAGGCAATTATGTTTCTGGATGCGATTATGGTATTCGGGTTTCCGCGGGTGAATTCGTCGGCTATGCCCTGACGAGCAGTTACGCCCCGCACGAAAAATCCAACGCCAAGACTGCGAAGAATGCGCTCGGAATTGTTTCGGCTTACCCGCAATGCAAGAAAGTGACGGTCTCGAACAATGTCATCGTCGGTTGCACGGGCGTGGATCTGGAAATCGGCTCCGACTACAAGAAACATTGGCCCGAAGAACAATTGGTGCTCATGCCTTCAGATTGCGACATCGCGAATAACCGCTTCATCAAGCCGGCGGGTGGGGTGGCCATTGAGGCCGCGACCTTGGATCCGAAGATTTCCTTGGTCGGCCCGAAGAATATCCCGAACCGTTTCAAGGGTAACGTCGTGATTGGCGGAAAGGTCAAAATGCCGGCCGCGGAAGGTGGGTCGAGTTTGGGGACGCTGCCTCAGGGTTGGAGCGAGAAAAAAGAGCTGGTAAGTTTCAAGCCGCTTACACCCAAGGACGTCGGTCCGGCTTGGGTGATCGCGCTGCGCGAGGCGGATGATTTCCCGATGGAAGACGACATGTCCTGCAGTCGTAACCTTGAAACGGCCAAAGCGGCCAAGAAGAAAAAAACCAAGACCAAGTGATCACGGCGCGTTTGGTCGCCCACCTCTTATTTCTTAGCCGGGGTCTTGGGCTTCGTCTGTTCGGCGAGTATTACGGTCACAGGCGGGGTCGGCTCGTTCGTGCCCGCGAAAGCATTGTAGGCCTGCTGGAAGACCGCGCCGTCGCGGATGTCGCCCGCGGCGACGAGCCACTTATAATGAAGTTTAAAGGGGGCTTCGGCCGTGGCCGTGCCTTTGGGGAAAGCGCCGAAGCGGCCGTAATCACGATAAGCGGAGAAGGCCGTGTCCTTCGGATTCGAAGGGTGGTTGAGTAGGAGCGCCGTGAAGGTCTTGCCTTCAATCGTGAAGACCTCGGCGACCCAAGGGAGGTCTTTCACTTTATGAATGGCCTCGTCTTTGCCCGGGTAAACATAGGTGGTCGTCTTACCGTCGATTTTTTCGGACGGGCGGAATTGCGCACCCGCATGCTCGGGGTCGCCGTCGATCTTGGCTTCGCCGTGGTCAGGGCGAAGCGCGCTGGTCATATCGATACCGAAATAAAAGGGCCCGGCGGGATGCGAAAAGACAAACGCCCGTTCTTCCGTCAGGATCGGCTTGGCCGTATCTCCTTGCCAGTCGATGTGCGCGGTAAAGCCGCCGGCTGTCGGCGTGATGTCCGTGACGACTTGATCGCCGCCTTTCATGTGCCAGCGATCGTAACTTTTGCCCTCCCATGTGATCTTCATGAAGCCGACCATGATGCCTCGATGATGCGTGTATTGAAACCCGGGGCCCTTGGTCAGGCGGAGCTCGCCGTCGGCATCATAGACGTGCAGGTAGGGCTTGTAAGTCTCCAGGCGTTTTTCTGCCGTGCTGACATCGTGGGCGGTCATGAAGCGGGCCAGGATTTTCCCGTCTTGGGTGACCTCGACGTCTTCTCCGGGTCGCACTTTGATCTGCGCCTCTCCGACGGCGACGAGGGGTCCGGCGCAACGGATGAGAAGGGCGAGCACGAGGAGGTGTTTCATGGTGGGGGTAGGAAGATAGCACGGAGTAACCGTGGACTTGGCTCAAACCTAATTCTCCGGCCTGCGAGGGGGCTAACTGGCTAAATTCGGCCGTTTTAGGTAAAACGAAACTTTATTATTGGGCGGGGGTTCTTTACGGTGCACGCCTCCCGTCGCCTCACTCTTTATGCAAACCTTACTCGCCACCGCTTTACTCGCCTTCCTGCTACCCTGGGTCGGCCAAGCGGCGACCGCCCCTGCCGCCAAAACGAATATTATTTATATTCTGGCCGACGACCTCGGGTTCGCGGAATTAGGCGTGAACGGCGCCGATCATTTCAAGACCCCGAACATCGACTCGCTCGCCCAAGGCGGCGTCCGCTTCACGCATTTCTATACCGCTCCGCTGTGTGGCCCGTCGCGCTCCCTGATTTTGACCGGTCGTTATGCGTTCCGGACAGGCGCCGTCAGCCAAGACGCTTGCAAGAGCCTGGTACGTTCTGGCGACCAAGCCGAGCAGATGATCCCGACCGTTCTGAAGAAGGCCGGCTATGTGACGGCGCTCATCGGCAAGTGGGGTCAGCTCTCGCCTTCGGGCAGTCCGGCTGAGTGGGGTTTTGATCACGACTTCCACTTTAAGGCCAGCGGCATCTATTGGAACAGCAAGACCGTGAAAGGTATGAACGCCGACGGCTCGGTGCGCGGCGATCCCGATACCTATATTATTAACGGCAAGACGCTACCCTTGCGCGACGGGGAGTATATGCCCGACCTGCTGCACAAGGATGCGGTGGCGTGGCTCGAAGCCAATAAGGCGAAACCCTTCTTCCTGTATTACTCGATGTCGCACGTGCATGGCGAGATCCTGCCGACTCCCGATAGCGCTCCGGTGCCCGCGGGGACCGACCCCGAAGTGCTGCTGGCCCGTCATTATAACGATAATATCGTCTATATGGACAAGCTGATTGGCAAGTTACTGGCCGAACTCGATCGCCTCAAATTACGCGAGAACACCCTGATCGTCTTCATGGGAGACAATGGTACGGCCAAGCATCACGCGCCCGTCGCCACCATCGGGGGTCGCCGCCTCGACGGGGAGAAAGGGACGATGCAAGAGGGCGGCGGTCTCGTGCCTTTCATCGCCAACTGGCCCGGCGTCACGCCCGCCGGTAAGGTCAATCCCAACGTTGCGGACGCGAGCGACTTGTTGGCTACGTTCGCCGAAGTCGCTGGGGCTCCGTTGCCAACGGGTCGAGTGATCGACGGGCGCAGTCTGGTCTCTCAGTTCAAGGGTGAGACGAAATCTCCGCGCACTTGGGCCTACTGTCAGTTGAGCAATAATTATTTCGTCCGTGAGGAAGGTTGGAAGCTCGATCAATCCGGCGCGCTCTATGACATGAAAGACGCCCCCTTCACGGAGAAGCTCGTACCTGCCGACAGTAAGGATGAGGCCGCTGTTGCGGCTCGTAAACGTTTGGCGGCGGCCCTTGCCGAATTAAATCCCGCTGGCGGCATCAAGGATGCGGTGGGCGACGGTTCCGGGCGGAGCGCGAGTAAGGAGGACAAAAAGGTCAAGAAAGCCAAGAAGGCTAAAGGCGAATAATTGATCATGAAAAAGGTCATAACAGCCTTTGTTTTGCTGGGTACTTCCGTCTTGCTGTCAGCGGCGGAGAGCGGTGCCGATGCTTTGACGGATAAGTCCTCGCCTTCGAAGGTCGCGGCCTTGTATCAGAAAATCTTGGCTGCTGCGAAAAAGAATCCACCCACGCCCGGCAGCATCATCTGCATCGGCAGTTCGCAGATGCAGAATTGGAAGACCGTGTCCGCCGACCTCGAGCCCTTGACCGTTTTTAATTATGGCGTCGGTGGCAGCAAGATGTCCCATGCGGCCGAGTTATATATCACCAATCTCGTCATTCCGTTTAAGCCGCGGGCCGTGATTTTATACGAAGGCAGCAATGATATCGCTGGTAAGGCCAAGCCGGAGACCATCCTTGAAAATTTCCGGCAGCTGGAGCGCAAGTTGCATACCGCGCTCCCGCAGGCTCGCCTCTACGTGCTCGGCTTGGTGCCTAGCCCGGGCAAGCGCTTCGAACTGATCGATGATATCCGTAAGACCAACGCCTTACTGCGTCAGGAATGCGAAACGCAGCCTTGGATGAAGTTCCTGGATACGACCAGTCCATTGATCGGCGCCGACGGCGTTCCCAAGGCGGAGTGTTTTATTCCGGGCAATATCCATATGTCCGCCGCAGGCTATGAAGTCTGGAAATCCGTCATCGCTCCGGTCGTCGTG
>JBAXRS010000044.1:0-15436 GCA_037131085.1 Verrucomicrobiota bacterium
CGCCAGGCGAGCGACCTCTCCCCGCGGGAGACGGCTGTTTCCATCGGGATCATCGGGGTGCTGTTTTTCATCTTCGGGTTCGTGTCGTGGGTGAACGCGATCCTGATTCCCTATTTTAAGATTGCCTGCGAGCTGACGCACTTCGAGGCCTACTTGGTCACGTTTGCTTTCTACATCTCGTACCTGCTTTTCTCCGTCCCAGCTTCCTTCCTCCTGAAGCGCACCGGCTTCAAGCGCGGGATGATGATCGGTTTCTGGATCATGTCCGCCGGCGCGTTCCTCTTCGTGCCCGCCGCGCTCACGCGCACCTACGGCATCTTCTTGGGTGGGCTCTTCACGCTGGGCGCCGGCTTGGCCATTTTACAAACCGCCGCAAACCCCTATATCACCGTGCTCGGGCCGAAGCAGACGGCGGCGCGGCGCATCAGTATCATGGGGATCTGTAATAAGGGCGCGGGCATTTTAGCTCCGTTACTTTTCGCAGCGGTCATCCTGCGCGCGACTGATACCGACCTCTTTCAGCAATTAGGCACCATGTCACCATTCGCCAAGGCTGCCGCGTTGGACGAACTGATTCGCCGAGTGGCCCTGCCCTACGCCTTTGTCGGCGGCGCCCTTTTAATCTTGGGATTCTTGGTTCGCTTCTCGCCTCTTCCGGAAATCGATACCGAACACGAGACGGCGGAGGTCGCCGAAGCCAATGCGGACAAAACCAGTATCTTCCAATTCCCGCACCTGATCCTCGGGGCCTTCGGCATCTTCCTGCATGTCGGCGCTTCGGTGATTACCGTCGATACGATCATTCCCTATGCCCAATCAATGGGCTTGCCACTCTTGGAGGCGAAAGTTTTCCCGGCCTTCACGCTCACCGCGATGATCTCCGGCTACCTCATGGGGATCGCCTTCATTCCGCGGATCATCTCGCAAGTCACCGCCCTTCGCCTCTGTACCGCGCTGGGCGTAATGCTTTCGCTGCTGATCGTATTCGTTCGGTTACCCGTCACAATCCTCGGACATCACACCGATCTTTCGCTTTGGTTCGTCGTTCTTTTGGGATTCGCGAACTCGCTCACTTGGGCGGGGATTTGGCCCCTCGCGCTTGATGGTCTGGGAAAATTCACGAAGCTCGGTGCCTCCATCATGATCATGGGGTTGTGTGGCAACGCCATTATGCCGCTCGGTTATGGTTGGATCGCCGATCACTTCGGCGTCCGCCAAGCCTATTGGGTGATTGTTCCCTGTTACGCTTACCTGGTCTATTATGCCTCAATCGGGCATAAGAAGCGGAAGTGGTGACGCGATGCGCGGATGCAGCGCACGGGGACATGGGGGCAAGGTGACACGGGGACATGGGGACATGCGGAAAAACAAAGTTGCCGTGCAAAGGTGCAACTGCGGCGGAGCCGCGTGCAAAAGTGCAAAGGTGGAGGCAATCGTTTCGGGTGGGGGGTGGCAGCTCATTGGATGCAACATTAGTTGACCGGTTGATCAGTGGGCCAGTTGGCCAGAGGGATACAGCGCTCAAAGGAAAACCGGAGACCGGCGCGGTGTCTTGGGTGGGGCGAGGTTCTCCGAACCCGCCGTTGGGCACTAAGAGTAGAGACGCTCGATCGAGGTGCGCACGTCTGTCCGCGAACGGACGGCTCGGAGAGCCGTCGCTACCCGAGGCAGTGGCAGGCTAGGTCGTGACGCGGTGCTGCCCCTACCCATTGCATCTCATCAATTCAGGCCTCACCAATTCCAAACCAGCACGATTTCGACGTCGGGGTGGAGAGATTGTTTCACTGGGCAGGCGTTGGCGGCGCGGATAAGACGGTCGTGTAATTCTTCGGCGATGCCAGCGGGCATGTGGATTGCGGCTTCGAGCTTGGCGATACGGCGGGGCGGCTGCGCGGTCATGTGCTTCTCGACGTCAACGCGCAGACCACGGAAATCCAGATTCAGCCCTTTACCCTGGATGCCGAGAATCGTCATAATACACGTAGCGAGAGAAGTCGCCGTGAGATCGGTCGGCGAAAACGATTCTCCCTTGCCTTGATTATCCACCGGGGCGTCCGTGATAAGTACTGTACCGGAAGGCCCATGGGTCGCCCGGACCCGGAGATCGCCGAGGTATTCGCAGGAGATTTTGATGCCCATAGGTTCAACTTATAGCGAACGGGTACGGATGCCAGCCGAAGCAGATACAAAAAAGCCCCGCAAGCGGGGCTTTCAAAAACTTCCTGAGCGGAAGCTTATTCGCCGTCTTTACCGATAGCGTCGACCGGGCAGCCTTCCAGGGCTTCCATGCACTTATCGATGTCTTCTTGGGCTGTAGGCTGAGCGAAGACATAAGAGTAGCCGCCGTCGTCTTGGCGCATGAAGAACTTGGGGGCGGTCTCGCGGCAAAGGTCGCAATCGATACACTGGGTATCGACGTAAAACTTACCGGTGACACCTTCGGGATGTTTGTCGTTCTTATCAGCCATGAGGGATTTATAAGTGAGAGAGGAAAGGCGGGTGTCAAGAATGCGCGTCAGTTGCCAGGTATCATGACGATCAGCCGGTGGCCGGAAAGTCCCTGCCGGCCGGCCAAAAAGGCCGCCGACAAGCGTTCGGGCGTGGCGTAGATAACCTCAATCGTGGCGTCCGGCTTTAAATTAGGTCGCAGGCCAGGACCATCCTGACCGTCGGTTGGGAGCAAGGCCTTCACGCTCACCGTCTCGACGGTGAGCTCGAATTCTTGCAAGATCGCCAAGCGCACTCGGCGGTGGGTTTTTTCATCAACACCTTCCCAGCAGAAAAGATTCTCCATCGCCTGAATATCTCGCGTCACGTACGCGTGCATCAAGTTATTGGCTAAATTCTGAAGGGAACGCTGATTCCACCACGACCATGCGGCGACCAAAATGAGCCCGAGGGCTAAACCGACTAAAGCGGCAAATAGCCTTCGTAACCATGAACTTTGGGAAAGGAAGCGCAGCACGAGGGAGAAGGGCGTTGACCCAATAGCAGGTCAGGGGATAAGCAGGCAAGAGTCATGGCGTCCGAAAGCAAGCCCTCCTCCGATTCAGGCCGTTATGCGGCCCGAGGCGTCTCCGCTTCTAAAAGCGAAGTCCACGCCGCCGTAGACCGCCTCGACCGCGGCCTCTACCCGAGCGCCTTTTGCAAAATCGTCGAAGACCGGCTCACCGGCGACCCGGAGCAATGCGTGGTCACCCATTCCGACGGTTCTGGGACCAAGGCGCTTTTGGCCTACCTCTGGTGGAAAGAAACGGGTGATGCGAAAGTCTTCCGCGGCATCGCCCAAGACAGCATCGTGATGAACATCGATGACCTGCTGTGCGTCGGCGTCACGCAAGGGGTGATTCTTTCTTCGACCATCAACCGCAACGCCCGGGCCATCCCCGGCGAAATCTTGATGCACCTCATCGAGGGTACGGAAGAAGTCCTCGAGATGCTTCGCGCACAAGGTTTTGGCATCAGTTCCGGTGGCGGCGAAACAGCTGACGTGGGTGACCTGACCCCGACTTTGACGGTCGACTCTACGGCGACGGCCATCCTGAAGCGTAAACACGTCGTCGACGCGGCTCGCATCGTTCCCGGGCTCGTCATCATCGGCATCGCATCGGGCGGACGCTGTAATTATGAGGCCAGTGAAAATAGCGGGATCGGCTCCAATGGCCTGACCAGCGCCCGGCACGAACTTCTGTCCAAGTACTACGCAGAGAAATATCCCGAGACTTACGACAAGTCCACCCCAGCGGCGCTGGCCTACTGTGGCCCCTATAAATTAACCGACCCCCTGCCAGGATCATCCCTGAGCGTCGGCCAAGCGCTACTCTCCCCCACCCGTACCTACGCGCCTTACGCGATCCGCCTCCTCAAGGCCCTCGGCCCCGCTGGCGTCAAAGGGCTGGTACATTGCTCCGGGGGCGGGCAGACCAAGTGCCGCCGCTTTGGCAGCCAAGTTCACTTCATTAAGGATAACCTATTCCCCACCCCGCCCATTTTTGCCGAAATCGCCCGGGTCAGCGGCACGGATGAGAAGGAGATGCATCAGGTTTATAATATGGGCCACCGATTGGAGGTCTACCTGGAGCCTAGAGACTTGCCCGTTGCCCTCGAGATTGCCGCCAGCTTGGGTCTGGAAGCCAAGGTCATCGGCCGCACCGAGCCTTCAGTCATGCCGGGTGGCGCCAACCACGTCACCGTGGTAAAAAACGGCCAGACGCTGTCTTACGCTTAACTGTTAATTGAGCGTAAAAGGCGACGGGTGGTCGGGCAGACAGGACTTGAACCTGCAACACCCTGCTCCCAAAGCAGGGACTCTACCAATTGAGATACTGCCCGAAACCCGTTAGGTAGAATGATTTTGTGTTGCCGTCCTTGTCAATCCGCTAATCTCCAAGTGTTCTAACCCGCAAAACTCCTCACACTATGGAAAACGACAGCATCTCCTCATCCTCATCCGAATCTAAGCTCCCGCTCATCGTGGGAATCGTAGGTTTCGCACTCGGCGCCGCCGGTCTCGTCCTTGGCATCAAAGCCAAAGGTGAAGCCGCCAACGCCAACCTCGCCGCCGTGGCTGCCCAACAGGCCGCCTCTGAAGTTGGCGCCGCCCTCGCCGGTAAGGCTTCGGCCGCCGACCTCCAAGCTGTCGCTGCCGATCTCAGCGCCGTCAAGCAAGGCGTCGACGCAAACAACAAAACTTATAACGACGCCATCGCCGCCCTCCAAGCTGCGGCTAAAAAGCCAGCTGCTGTTGCCTCCGAAAAAGGTGGCAAGGCTTCGGCCGCTGCTGGCCCTGGAGAATATGTCGTCGCCAAAGGTGACAATTTAGGCGCCATCGCCAAGAAAGCCGGTCTCTCCCTTAAGGCTCTCCAGGATCTCAATCCTAACGCCAAGGCGACCCAGCTCCAAATCGGTCAGAAGTTAAAAACTAAGTAAGGTCCGCACATGTCGGCGCCCGCACGCTGGTTCGTCCAGCATGAAGCGCTCCACGCCGACTGTAAGGTTTTCCGGGTTTTCAAAGAACATTGTAATCACCCTCTCGATCACCGAGAGGGTGATTTTTTTGTGATCCATGCCAACGACTGGGTCTTGGCCTTGCCGATTACGCCGGATGGAAAAATCGTGATGGTGCGCCAATACCGTTTTGGCATCCGCGATCTTTCGACCGAGCCTCCGGGTGGCGTTCAGGAAACGAAAGAAGATCCGCTCCTCACCGCGGCGCGCGAAACCGAAGAAGAAACCGGTTACGTCGGCGGCCACGCCACCCTCCTCGGCATCTGCGCGCCGAACCCCGCCATCCAATCAAATCGCTGTTATTTCGTGCTTTTAGAGGGGGTAACACCCTCGGGCAAAACCGCCCCAGATGCAAACGAGGAGATTGAAGTGCTCTTACTCTCGCCGAAACTGGCTCTCGCCGAAGCGGCGAAAAATCCAGCCCAGCACTCCCTTGCTTTCCTCGCCCTGCACCAACTCCGCGACTCCCGTCCACAACTTTTCCTATGATCACTCCTCGCCGAATTAATTTCAAAGGTCGCACGCCGGAGCCCGTCCTCGTCGTCGGCTCGGTGGCTTACGACAGCATCATCACGCCGCACGCCACTGGCAAACGCATCTTGGGCGGCAGCGCTTCTTACGCCTGCTTGGCCGCCAGTTATTTTGCTCCGCCCCGCATCGTCGGCGTGGTCGGCCATGACTTCCTGGAACGTGATCGCAAGAAATTGGCCAAGCGCGGGATCAATCTCGACGGGCTGCTCACCGACTCCACTGGACGCACCTTCTCGTGGAGTGGGCGCTACCACGAAAACTATAACCGTCGTGACACGGAAGATTTGCAGCTGAATGTCTTCGAACACTTCAAGCCTCGCTTGACGGAAACGCACCGCGCTTCGCCTTTCGTGATGCTCGGCAACATCCGCCCAGACCTGCAACTCAACGTCCTCGACCAGCTGACGAGCCCGCGTTTTGTCTTGGCCGATACCATCGACATCTGGATCGACACCCAACGTGAACGTCTGGCCGAAGTCATGCGCCGAGCGGACTTGCTCGTGATCAATGACACGGAGTCCGCTAAACTTACTGGGGAAGCTAACGTCATCATCGCTGGACGAAAATTACGCGAACACGGCTGTCGCACGGTCATCATCAAAAAAGGCGAACATGGAGCAGTCTTGTTCCATGAAGAAGGCCTTTTCGCCCTACCAGCCTACCCAGTTACCGAACTACGCGACCCCACCGGGGCCGGCGACAGTTTTGCCGGAGCCCTCCTGGGCTACCTGGCCGCGACCGGGTCGACCGACTTTGCCGCCCTTCGCCAAGCCATGATCTATGGCACCGCGGTCGCCAGCTTGACCGTTGAGGCCTTCTCGACCGACCGCTTGGCCAAAGCCGGCTGCACTGAGATTAGGGCCCGCCGGAAGGCACTGCTGAAGATGATGAAGGCCTAACGCCGACGGCCCAAGTACCGCCAAAGGACGAAAAGTAGGACGGAGGTAAAGCCTAGGTCGCCGACCACAATCGGCCAAACCGGGGGCAGGCGGTTAGCCCAGACCGCAAAGACGAGCAGCCCAGCTTGGGCGATCACCGCGGCGGACAGCCACGGCAAGAGCTGGCGGAGCTTTACCAGCGGGTCAGGCTTTTCCATGGGCGAAATGCCTACGATGGGCCTCGGCCAAGCCTATCAAAGTCAGGTGAGGCTCATGCCGGACCCGAGCCTGCCAGGCGACCGGTAGGTAAATCGCCGCACCTCCCGTGACGATGACGCTGGGGGCAGGCAATCCCGCTCGGACAAGTTCAGCACAAACCCCATCGAGCAAGGCGCCAATCATTCCCGCAAAGCCCAAGGCGCAACCCGCCCGCATGGCATCGACCGTAGATTTACCGATGGCCGGTCCGCCCAGCAGCGTAGATGGGTCGAGCTCGGGCAGCAGCGCCGTCCGCTCGTGTAAATATTTTGTCATAACCCCAAGCCCCGGGGCGATGATTCCGCCGGCATAACCTTTATCGGTCAGGATATCCACCGTCGTCGCGGTGCCCATCCCGATGACGACGGCGGGCACTCCCGATACCAGTTGCGCCCCGACGCAATCGGCTAAGCGGTCTTGGCCGACTTCCGCCGGGCGGGGATAATCAAAACCAAGCCCCTTGATGGTCGCGTGGTTTAATTGATAAAAGGGCAGCCCGCTGGACTCCAAAATCGGTAGCGCCATCCGGGTCGCGTTGGGCACCACGCTCGCCAAGGCGATGCCGCTGACTGGGAACGTGCCCAGCCATTTCCGGACTTGGTCAGGATCCATCGCAGCCGTGCCGAGCTCGCCCTGCTCAAGCACTTCGCGCCCGCGGAGGACACCCCAATGGGTGTGCGTATTTCCGATATCGAGGCAAAGAATGGGCACGTCGAGAGATTTAGCGAGAGGAGCGCCGAGGGCAAGGTTGCTTGGTTATCGCTTACGTAAGGTGACCTCGCCCGATGAGACAATCGTCTGGCGCTTACCGCCCGTCCGCAAGATCAGGGAGCCATCGGCATCGATTGAATCGACGATGCCAGCAATCGGCTTGCCACGCAAGGTGACTCGCACCGACTTTCCCGTCAGAATATCGTAGGCTTGCCAACGAGCGCGGAAGGTCCGACTCCAGGCTCCCTCTTCAAAATCCTTCCAAGCCTGTAAGAGTGTGGCAATGACCGCGGCGGCCTCTTGATTAACATCCAAGGTCTTGCCTAAGGCCCATTCAATCGAGCCAGCCGTCGCGCGAATCTCGGCGGGGAAATCCTTGGGCGCGCCAGTCAGATTAAGTCCCAAACCAAAAACCAATTCACGAACGGAGTCCGCATCCAGCCGGGCTTCGGTCAGCATGCCCGCGACCTTCCGGCCGTCGGGAAGCTGCAAATCGTTAGGCCATTTCAAACCCAAACGTAAGCCTAAGCGCGCTTCGATGTGTGCGCAAAGCGCCAAGCCCATCCAAAGGGTGAAAGGCTTTAAGCGGTCGGGCGGAATGAAAGGGCGAAAGGCGAGCGAGAGGTATAAGTTGCCCGGCTGCGTGCTATGCCACCGCCGTCCAAGGCGGCCGCGGCCGGCACTTTGAGCGCAAGCCAGCACTCCGAACGGCGCCTCTTGGCCTGCAGCGAGACGGCGCTCCGCTTCAGAGTTCGTGCTATCCACCAGCGGTAATAATTCTACTTCTGTCCGAACTTTCAAAAACCGAAGATGGGCGTCAAGCAAAGCGCCGTGCAAGGCACGGGGAACTTCCGTCAAGCGATAGCCTTTGCGCGTCGAGGCCTCAAAAGAAAATCCAACGCCGCGCAGGCGCTCCAGCCGGCTCCAGATGGCGACGCGCGACATGCCTAATTCTTTCGCCAGCTTATCGCCGCTGACCGGCGCAGCGCCTGCCTTGAGGAAGGCCAAAAGAATACTGCTATCGAGGGAGGACATGATGTTAGTCCCAATCGAGGCCGAGATCGGCCCATGGCGCGGCGTGCGTGAGGGCTCCGCTCGAAACAAAGTCTGGGGCGATTTCGCCGATCGACGGAAGGGTCGAAAGATTCACGCCCCCGCTCACTTCGCACCAAGCTTTACCGCGGATTAGCGCCACGCCCTCGCGTAGGTGGGCGAGGGAAAAATTATCGAGAAGGACGACGTCCGCTCCCGCCTCCAAGACCGGCGCAATTTGATCAAGCCGATCTACTTCCACCTCGACGAGCAGATCCGGCCGCACTTCCCGCGCCCGCCGGACAAGGGTACTAATGCGGTCCGAGGATGAGGCGTCTCCCGCGGCTAGGTGATTATCCTTAATCATGATCCGGTCGAATAATCCGAGCCGGTGATTGAAGCCGCCCCCTTGGCCTACCGCATATTTTTCTAACATGCGGAAACCGGGCGTCGTCTTGCGCGTGTCCAGCAGGTGAGTCGATGCCGTACCCAACGCACGGACGTGCTCACGCGTAGTCGTCGCAACCCCGCTCAGGCGTTGCAGAAAATTTAGGAGAATACGTTCGGCGGAGAGTAAGTTGGCCGCGGGTCCTTCGACTTCGGCGACCACCGTACCAGCCGTCACCCCAGAGCCTTCGCCGACCAGCGCGCGTCCCGTGCACTCGGCGCCATAAGCCTGAAAAACGAGCGGGATCATCCCCAAGCCTGCGATCACCATCGGGCGCCTGGCTACGATACGTGCCCGTGCGCGGCCCGGCGTAGCCAACAGCGAGGCGGAAGGGTCTCCGGCCCGCAGGGGACGTTGCCGCAAACCCGCTCCAGCCAGATCCTCATCTCGGGCTAATCCCGCGAAAGCAATCAGCCAAGAAGTGTCCAAATCGTCCCAGCGAAGACGGCGGATAAGTCGATCGGTCTGGCCCGGGTCGCGCGGCATGGGTTCACCTTACGACCTGACCCCTATCGAGCAAGGGGCTTAACGGAAGAACTCCTTGAACTTCGCCCGCCAAGATTCGGAGACCGGCGCGGCTTCGTCGCCGCAGGCGGTGGCGTAGGCCTTGAGGGCTTCCTTTTCCTTGTCGGTCATCTTCTTGGGGACGTCGATATCGACGCGGACCAGTAAATCGCCGTGACTGCTCCCACGTAAACTTGGCATCCCTTCTCCGCGCAAACGGAAGACCGTTCCGCCCTGCGTGCCCGCAGGCACCTTGAGCAAGGTCTTGCCCTTGAGCTTAGGTACATTGATCTGGCCGCCCAACGCGGCTACGGAGAATTTGACCGGGATAGTGCAGGCGAGGTCATTCCCGTCTCGCTCAAAAAGTTCGTGGTCCAAAATCATCGTGACCACGTAGAGGTCGCCCGAAGCGGCGCCCCGGCGCCCCGCCGAACCATTATTGCTGGAACGCAGCTTGGTACCGCTGTCTACGCCCGGCGGAATGCGGACGTCGACCGAGCTCTCAGCAATAATTCGCCCTTCACCCGAACAGGGACGGCAAGGTTTATCGATGCTTACCCCTTGCCCGTGACAAGTCGGACAAGTCTGCCGCATGGAGAAAAATCCTTGCGAACGGATGACTTGGCCATGGCCGCCACAGGTGACGCAACGGCTCTTCTTCGCCCCGGGCTCGGCTCCAGATCCAGAACATTTCACACAGGCCACGTGTTTCCGGTAAGGGATTTTCTTCTCTACGCCCTCCGCCGCTTCCTCGAGGGTGATTTTGATGTCCACGCGTAAATCCTCGCCGGCATTCTCGTCGCCTTCTCCGCTCGGGCTACCGCCGTTAAACATGTCGGAAAAACTTCCGCCGCCACCGCCGCCAAACATTTGGTTGAAGATATCCATCGGGTCCGCCCCACGCTTGAAACCACGGCCACCGCCGGGGCCCGGGCCGCCTTGCTCGAAAGCCGCTTCGCCGTGTTGATCGTACAGTTTACGTTTCTGCTCATCGCTCAGGACCTCGTAAGCCCGCGACGCTTTTTTAAATTTCTCTTCAGCCTCTTTGTTGCCTGGGTTGCGATCAGGGTGAAGCTCCATCGCTTTCTTGCGATAGGCTTTTTTAATCTCATCGGCGGCCGCTGATTTAGCGACTCCCAGGATGCCGTAATAGTCCTCAGCCATGACAAATGCTTATTTGGTAAAGCCCGTCGAGACGAAGACCGCGGCGGCGCGGATGACGCGATCGTTCAGGAGCCAGCCGACGCGCGCCACGCGTGAGACCGAGCCCTCCGGGATGGTAAGATGAGATTCTTGCCCGACCGATTCGTGCCGACCGGGATTAAAAGCCTGACCCAACGGATTGATTTCCGCCAACCCCTGCGCCGCCATCACGGAACGCAATTGGTTGACCGCCATCCGGAAACCTTCGGCCACGGCCTGCCCTTCGGCTTTGCCGGCAGCGGCTTCAAGGCCGAGCGCCAAAGCATCTAACGACGGGAGCAATTCTTCGACCAGATTGGCCGTCGCGAACTTTCGGAGGTCCTCGCGCTCGCGTTGATGCCGGCGCTGTTGGTTCTGTTGGTCGGCCTGACTGCGTAGGAGCGTGTCCTTCAGGCGCGCCACTTCGCCCTCGAGCTCGGCGATTCGGGTCGCAAATTCGGCCGAGGCTGCCGCCCCGTCGTTGGAAGATGATTCAGTCATGGGAGATTATTTTGCTTGGAGAAGTTTTTCGGTAACCGACTTGCGCAACCGCTCGCGCGCCAGATCCATGATGAGATCCATGCCGTCGGTGGATACTTTTTGTAAAGCCAAGCGACCCAGCGGCTGCGAGACCTTATCGTTAAAGTTTTTTTCGGTAATGTCCGTAGCCTCGAAAACGAAGTTAAAATCTCGGTCCACAATCACCCGACGTTCCGGGGAGCCGTCGCCGGAGATGATCATGATATGTCCGACCCTCACCCTCAGGTGGTCGACATGGAACGGGCGCTTGGCGGCGGGCGGCGCATCGACGGGTCCGGGCGGAGCCTTGCCGTCCGGACTCTTAAGACCCTTCATAATATCTTTCGTATTATTATCGTTCAAGTAATCGGCCTTTCCCGCGATGACTACGCGGTCAATATCCAGTTCGGCCTGCTTCACCTTGATATTTCCTTTCCAGAAGAATTCCCAGGCGTCGACTTCGAGGGCGAGGTGTTTGACCTTAAGAAATTCGCGCTCCTGCCATCGGCTGGGGTTACTGATCGAGAGCCCGTCGAACTCCACCCGGCCAGCGTAGAGATTGGTTTCATTAGCCTCGACGGAAAGATGGGCGCCTGATTTCGACAAAAGCGCCGTATCCAAAAAGGTGGGGGCGAACCGACCCAATGCCCAAACACCCATTAAGGCGATGATGACTAAAAAGAGGGCGATTCCGGCCATCACCGATAAAAGCTTGCGCAAGGCGCTTCCTGATCGGCGGGCTGGAAGGGAGAGTTTCATGTTAATATAACGATTTTGAGCAATAGCCGTGCCATTTGGGACGGTCAACGGCAGAGGCTTAATTCGAGCTTTATTGGGCTGTTTTGGGAATTTTACCCAATAAAAAACCCGCCGGTCTTTCGCTGGCGGGTCCTTCTGTCTCGGACGTGTCTCACGTCCGAAGTTAGCCGACTATTTACTTAGCTGGCGCTGCGACCGGGGCCGCGGCTACCGTGCAACCCACGACTTCGCCGACCGTGAACTTAAGGGCGGTCGGCTGATTAGGAACGATACCGACGACGACTTGTTGATCGTCCGTTTTAATCACTTCAACTTCGAGGGATTTGCCTTCTTTCTCGAGGCGTAAATGGGTTTTTACTTCTGGCTTCTCGGTACGGGCAAAGGCGATGAGGCCCAAGTCCTCGCGAACGGAGATGATGCGTGCCTTGCTGGCGTCTTCTGGGGTGGCAACTGCAGCGCCCTCTTTCTCCCAAGAGAAGTGCGGTGCATCGGTATTTTTGTCATTTTTGTGAGCGCAACCAACGAACAGGGCAGCGAGAGCGAGAAGAGTCAGAGTTTTTTGCATAAGATTGTTAGCAAAAGGCTCTTTTCTGACTCTACCCTAGTCAACCCCTTAATGCTTGCGGCGGGGCGGTTGGTGGGCTTCCTCGATAGTCTAATGAGTCAGGAATTCGCTAAATTAATGTTAGGCCTCCCCAAGGGAAGCCTCGAGGAGGCAACCCTTCAACTGTTTGCCCGAGCCGGCTTCCCGGTCGTCAAGAGCAGCCGGTCCTATCGCCCCTCCTTCGATGACCCCGCCCTGGATGGCCGCTTCATCCGTGCCCAAGAGGTTGCCCGCTACGTTGAACATGGGTTTTTTGACTGCGGCCTGACCGGTCAGGATTGGGTCCAAGAAAACTCCGCCGACGTCGTCCAAGTCTGCGAACTCATCTACAGCCGGGCCTCCGCTCAAAAATCGCGCTGGGTCCTCTGCGTGCCTGAAGCCTCTCCGGTTAAAACCGCCCAAGACCTCGCCGGCAAGCGCGTGGCCACCGAGCTGGTCGAGACGACCCGGCGCTGGTTCAAAAAACAAGGCGTCGAGTGTGAAGTAGAATTCTCCTGGGGAGCCACCGAAGTCAAAGTCCCCGAATTGGCCGACGCCATCGTCGATATCACGGAGACCGGCTCATCGATTAAAGCCAATAATCTTCGCATCGTCGATACGCTGCTCGAAACCACCACGGTCCTGATCGCCAATAAGAGTGCCTGGGCCAACCCGGCCAAGCGCACTAAGATCGAGCAAATCGTGCTCATGCTCCAAGGCGCCCTCGCTGCGCAGCACATGGTAGGATTGAAATTCAATCTCCCTCGCCAAGCCTTGGACAAAGTGTCCACTGCCTTGCCCGCCCTGCGTAACCCGACCATCTCCCCTCTGAGCAATCCGGATTGGGTGGCGGTTGAAACAATTATCGATGCGCGCCAAGCCCGAGAATTCATTCCCACCCTGAAAGCTTCGGGGGCCGAAGGGATTGTCGAATACCCCATCAATAAGCTCGTTTACTAAGCCCGATGTCTCTGCCCGACGCCGTCCGCCTCGGACTCATCCAACTAACCGCCGAAGATACGCCGGCGGCGAATGTTCGGAAGACCATCCCGCGGATTGAAGAAGCGGCCGCAAAGGGTGCGAAAATCATCGGGTTGCAGGAAATGTTCACGACGAAATATTTCTGTGTCACCCAAGACCCGAAGAACTTCGACCTCGCCGAGCCCATCGAAACCGGACCCTCGGTCACCGAACTCGCCAAAGTAGCAAAGCGTCTCGGCGTTGTCATCGTCGCCCCGCTTTTCGAAGCGCGCGGCAGCGAGGTGTATCATAACACCGCCGCCGTCATTGATGCGGATGGCTCGGTCCTCGGCAAGTATCGCAAGATGCACATCCCACAGGACCCGGGTTTTGAAGAGAAATTTTATTTCACTCCGGGCGATCTTGGCTTCCGCACCTGGAAAACCGCGTATGGTAATATCGGGGTCTTAATCTGCTGGGACCAATGGTACCCCGAAGCCGCGCGCCTCACCGCCCTCGGCGGCGCGCAGATTCTCTTCTACCCAACGGCCATCGGCTGGTTGCCCGAAGAAAAAACCGCGCTCGGTAAGGCGCAGCATAACGCATGGGAAACCGTTCAACGCGGACACGGCGTCGCCAATGGCTGTTATATCGCTACGACTAATCGCGTCGGCACAGAAGGCCGCACTCAATTCTGGGGTCAAAGTTTTGTCTCGGATCCCTATGGCGAAATCGTCGCGCGCGCTTCGGTTGAAAAAGAGGAAGTCCTCTTGGCGGATTGCGACCTCGCCCGCCAACGGGAATTTCGCCGAATCTGGCCGTTCTTGCGCGACCGTCGGATCGACGCTTATGGCGACCTGACCCGCCGTCTCCGCGACTAATCAACCATGGCCTCGCCCCGCGATCTCGGCTTCCGCATGCCAGCGGAATGGGAACCCCAATCGGCCACGTGGCTCTCCTGGCCCTCCAATCCCAAACTTTGGCCGGGGCATTACGATCTAGTCCCCGCTAAGTTCGCCGAGTTTGCCGCCGCGATCAGCCGCTTCCAACCTGTGCGGATCAATGCCGCCGGAAATTTGCGCGCCGAAGCCGAACGAGAACTCAAAGCCGCCAAGGCCGACCTTTCCGTCATCGAACTCGTCGATATCGCGACTGATGATGTCTGGTGCCGGGATCATGGCCCAATTTTTGTCAAACACCGTCAGACTGGGGAGATTGCGCTGACCGACTGGGAGTTTCACGGCTGGGGTGGAAAGTTTGAAGCCTCGCTCGATAACCAAGTTCCCGGAAAAATCGCCCAGCACCTCGGCTTAAAAAAATTCTCCTTCCCGTTTGAGCTCGAAGGCGGCGGTATCGAAGTCTCCGGGGATGGCTTATTGCTCACCACCGAGGCCGTGCAAAATAATCCTAATCGCGCCGATGGTCGGGATGATGCGGCGTTTCACACCGCCATCCGCGAAGGCCTCGCCATCGACGACCTTCTCTGGATCGGTGAAGGCTTGGCCAACGATGATACTGATGGTCATATCGACAACCTCGCTCGCTTCGTTGCATCGCGAACACTGATCGCCGTCACCGAAACCGATAAGGCTTCGCCAAACTTCAAACCCCTGCAGGAAAATCTCCGACGCTTAGGCGAAATGCGCGTCAACGGGGGGCAGAAACTGGACGTGATTGAGCTGCCGCTGCCGCGCACGATTCGATTGGCCGGCCGGGAACTCCCCCCGAGCTATGCTAACTTCCTCATCGTCAACGCCGGCGTACTTGTCCCCGTCTACGGCCAAGATTCTGATGAAAAAGCTTTAGGGATTATCGGTGATTGTTTCCCGGGGCGCAAAGTGGTGGGCCTTGATTGTCGCCTACTGCTGATTGAAGGCGGGGCGTTACATTGCCTCAGCCAGCAGCAGCCGGCGTGAGTGAGACGAGTTGATCAGTTGACCAGTGGGCCGGTTGACATGGGATGCAATTGAGAGGCTCGATTGGCCAGAGAGAAGCAGGGCTCAAAGGGGAACCGGAGACCGGATGATTGGCTGGGGAGACGACTCGAGGGCATGAGGGCACGGG
>JBAXRS010000045.1:0-15218 GCA_037131085.1 Verrucomicrobiota bacterium
CAATCCAAGCGACCAGTTGCTGGGCTTCGGGGCCGGGCAAGAACATGCAAAGCCCTAAGGCGCGGGAGAATTGTTCTTGCGACAACCAGGAGCGCTTTTCAACGCACTCCTGTTCAAGGGTCGCAATCTGAGCGGCCGGGCCGCCCAGCGAAGTCGCGCCCAAGCGCAACCAAAGGAGCCAATCGGACAGGGGCATCATGAGATTAAAAAAACCAAACCCATCCCTGAAGCGAACCTAAAACAAAAAGGGCCGACGCTAGTCGGCCCTTTTGGACGGAATGAAAAACCTTATTACTTCTTATCGCACTTATGATCCGACTTCTTAGGCTCGATCTTCGAAGTTTTCTTACGATCGCGACGATTGTCGTCATCCTTGTCGTTGTCCTTGTCGCCGCGTTTTTCGCAACCACCCTTAGGGTTAACAACTGGAGGAGAAGGAGGCGTGGTCGGAGTGGTCGTTGTGCCACCCGCAAAGGCGATGGCGCAGGTGAATAAACCGACGAGGAGGGCGAAGAGTGACTTCATAGTAATTAAGTTTTATGGAGGCATATCGGCCGGTGGCAACCCCGTAAAAGCCTGTCACCCCCGATTAACCGTTCCGTAACGGAATGGTCAAAAGTGCGAGATGCCCTCTTAAAAGACCTGCGCCGAAGCCCCCTTTCGACCCATCCCCCACGCTATTGCGCAGTTGCGACCCCGCCTAAACGGTATTAATAATATAAAAGTGCCCCGTCGGACCCGAAAAGAGCCTCCCAACGACCCCATCAGGCGATCCGGGTTCAGCCTCATCCTCGCGCTCACCGTCATGGCCATGTTGGTTATGACGGTCATCATCGTGGCCTCTTTTCTTTCGGTCGAAGCAAGGCTTACGAGCAACCAACAATTGGCGCTTAGGGCCAAGTTGAATAGCGTGGTCGCGCTGCGGCTGGCCTTGGGACATTTACAACAAGAGGCCGGGGCGGACCGAAGAGCGACGGCCCGGGCCGACATTACTCAACCCGGAACGTCCGCGGCAGGCCTGCGTAACCCGATGTGGACGGGCGTCTGGCGTACCGACAGACCCAACCAACCTCCGAGCTGGCTGGTGAGCGGCAAGGATTCAACCAACGCGGGTTGCCAGTCGGTTTCGCTCTCGGGGGCCGATCTCCTGCCGACCACATCAGCCTACCCGACGGCGACTTGGTTGCCGTGGGAGACGGATTACGGCAGCGCCTTACCCTCCTCCGACAGCCTGGTCACCCTTGTCGGCATCACCAGCGCCTCGTGGGCGGAAACTCGGCTCCCCAATGATGCCGTGGGCGACAAGCCCAGCGGCATCGTCGTCGTCCCCAAGCTTGAGATACGTGAAAACGACGGTGCAGGCTATCGGGTCAACGGCCGCTACGCTTATTGGATCGGCGATGAAGGCATCAAAGCCCGCATCAACCTGACGGACCCGCGAAGCACGAGCATCGGGGGTTCTGCCAGCAATCTGGCGGCGATGCGCAGCCCCCTCAGTCCCGCCCTCGAACTCCTGAGCGGTTTCACGAGCCTCTCGACCAATGCAGATTTTCAAAAATTGAACAGCAACCGTGACCTTCTTCTCCTAAGTAATTCGCCCAGCTTAGGTAGCACGCAACGACTCTTTCATGATATCACCACCAACGCTTCGGGGGTCATCGCTGATTCTTATAACGGTGGATTAAAGCGTGACCTCTCGTTGGCCTTCGAACTTTCGGACGCCGAATTCACCAAGACCGAATTCGGCTCTAGCTTCGATACCCCCGTCACCTCCACGGAGAACGGCTTTTCTATCGAGCGGATGCAAATTCCGCTTAACGGAAATATCATTCAAGTCGCACCGGTCTTCAATCGGCTGACGGAAGGAAAGAATCTCCGTGGCCCGACTTGGTGGGCCTTGCGAGATTACCACCGCCTCTACAAGCAATTGGGATGGGATACTGCCGGTGTCCCCTCACTGCAGGCGCGGACCCTATTCCCGAACGCCGGAAATATCCACACCATGTCGGACACCACCCCGACCGATAATACCACCCTGAGGCAAAGACAGTACCTCTACTCATCCATTTATGTTGGAGATCGCGTCACCCTTAATCCGAATGTCACCGACCTGGGTAAAATCGATGAGCCTAATAGTGGCACGAACTCTAATTTATCCAAGTGGCAGCAAGACCCTACGCCGATTCCCCGTCCCGTCAATTGTGCCGCCAGCCCTTATGTCTACCGCGTCTTCCTCGTATTTAGTTTCAGTAAAACGACCGTAACCGCCACCCCGGCCAAATATAATTACGGCCTTAATGTTACACCCGTTGTCGTTTTACATAACCCCTATAATATTAAGCTAAAGTCTACGCCCCCTGCCGGCTACTCCGCGCTAGCCCTTACTTTTACGGAATGGAATAACTGGACGTTTTCCGTCACCCAGACAACCAAAGACGCGAAAGGTAAGACCGTAACCAAGCCTGCGTATAATTCTCTCCTCAGCAGTTATTACGCACTCGCGGGTGGAGGCATCGTGAATGAGAGCGACATGTTCCGCGTCTGCCTGAATTCTTTTGAAATCGGCCCCGGTGAATACAAAATCTACTCGCCCAAAGCCGGCTACCAAGCCTGGTCGCACGTCGTCACGCTGGAAAACGCCTTAAATTATAACGGCGGCTTTGCGGATGATACCATCGACTGGGCGATTTTATGGCCAGGCTGGACAGCATTGGCCACCGACACCTTCGAGCTCAGCATCACCACTTCAAGCATCAGCCCAAAGTCGAGTAACTTCCGGACCCGGGCCTCCTTCGCTTGTTGGCCAGGTGATGAAATTCACGACGGAACATCGACGGCCTTTCCGGTCACCACCTCCTTCGATCTTTACAATAAATCCAGCGAACTAACAGAATTAACCTATCGAAACATCACCGATGCCATCAATGGCAAGGCCGCTCCTTTAAAAAAACCATTGGCATCGTTTAAAGAAAAAATCATCGGCGGAATCGCCCAACCCGGTGACGTCATTGCGGTTATTGAATTATCCGGAAAAACAGCAGTCAATTCGAGCGTCCTGAACCTTGGCGTCAATCCGACCACACCCGCGGGTGCGTTTCCACTCTTCAGCCACTCCAATCCCATGGCCCCTGTGACCCGGGCGGATGGAGCCGGAAGGTTCGACAACATCGAAGGCCATGGTTACGCTGGCGCCTCCCCCAGCTACCGGCTGAACGTCAGTACGCCTTCCAACGGCTGGCAGGATCTGATCCAAGCAGACACCATTCTCACCGGCAACACCTTCGGCGGCTACGCTAACGTCAAAAGCGGCACGCTCGTCGGCAGCCTGAGCAGTATCCACACCGAAATCCCGCTCGTCGCCCCAACCTCGCTCGGCCAATACGCACACGCAAATTTCGGCATGCGCGATCAACAACCGCTGCTTTGCATCGGCAATAGCTTCTCCACTCCGCTCATATCAGACGAGACCAAGACTTACGAAACCAATACGGCAAAGAATTGGACCGATTATGATGCGAGCTACTTACTGAACAACGCCCTTTGGGATGGCTTTTACCTCTCTGGAGCGGCCCCGGATATGAAAATGATAAACACCCCGGCCATCGCCCCTCAGGCCTCCGACCCCACGGAGAGCCCACTGAAAATCAGCCCATACACAACGGCCGAAAAACGCAACCTGACTAAAGTCCTCGATGACTTTTGCGGCATCACCGATCCCGACCTCGGCAACCCAAGATTTCTCAGCAACCCAAGATTCCGTTTGATCGCCTCAGGCCAACTCGCTCGCAGCGCGGTCGGCGATTATAAACGCTCGGCCAGCGTCTTGCTCAACGACGGAGCTTTTAACGTCAATTCGACTTCCGTCGAAGCTTGGACGGCCTTCTTAGGTTCGGCGAAAAAACTCGCTTATGCGCAATACGGCAGCGGACTGCCAACGGCGACGAGCAACGCCCGTTTTCCCCGAGCGCAGAAACCCGGCACAACGACCATCGCCACCGGAGCGATGGACGAGATCACCCAATCAAACTGGCAAGGCTTCTGCAACCTGAGTGACGACCAGATCAAAGCGCTCGCCAAAGCGATTGTGAAAGAAAACAAATCCCGCTTCCAAATCCTTACGCGGACGGAACGCGACTACATCAACGCGCCGACCAACCGCCTATTCCGCGGATTAAGTAAAGTTGCCACCCCCTACCTTGGATTAACGGAATTCATCAACCGCTTCTTGATAAACAGCACCCCATGGGCCTCGCATGGCGGCGCCCTGCAAGCCGCCATCTACCGAGTCGATAACCCACCGGCGACCACGCCTTTGACCCCCAGCGCCGGCCTCACGGACCGCCTGACCAAGACTTACACCCTTGGGATGATTTCAAAGGCGAATCTGCAAACGGCCAGTCCCCTGCCCTCCCCGCCCACGGCGAACCCGCCGTTCGTCAACCCCACCAACATCGAGAGCTACGAAGAAAATTCCCCGACGACCAATCGTACCCACGCGGCGATGGGTACCCCGGGAAATCTTTTACAAAGTGATCTGTTGCAGAGCCTAGGTTGCGCGATGGCGACCCGTTCCGACACCTTCCTGCTCCGGGTCTATGGCGAAGCCTCTTCGATCGAAGGCGCCATCGGCAAGAACTGGATCGAAGCCGTCGTCCAACGCCTTCCGGAATTCATCGACCCCGCGGACGCACCGGAAACGCCCCTAAGTAGCCTCACTTCGGTGCCGAATAAATCACTCGGCCGGCGTTTCAAAATCATTTCCTACCGCCACCTTAAACCCGATGAAATTTAACCACCTCCTAGCTGGGTGCCTATTGCTCATCGCCTCCCGGGCGGAGGAGACTAAGCCCGTGGAAATCGAAGCCCACCTGCAATTGCTTTCGATGAGCGGCGTTATCCTCCAACACGGCTACCTGGACGATAAGAAAATAAAACCGCTCGATATCATGAGCGCCTGCTTCACGCCTGAATTCACTTATCACGGCAAAGCCCGTTTTGAAATTCTCCCCTACAAAGAAGAGGAAACCGCAGAAGAGGTTAAATCAAAAAAAGCCGCACCGACGCCCGCGCCCTTGGCCTGGATTGACCTGCCGACGACTCCGGGGCCGCATCATCTGCTATTGCTCATCCGCCCCGAACCAGGCCAAAGCGGCATCAAAGCCATCGCCAACGACGCGAAATCATTCCCGCCGGGTAGCATGAAAATATTCAACCTCTGCTCGTTTCCGGTCGAAATACACACTCCACAGCAACGCACGCTCATCCAAGCCAACGCCTCGGCCTTGATCCGCCCTCGGGTCGCGCAAGGGAAATACTTCGATAGCGAAATCCACTCTCTCGAAGACGGCGTAGATCGTCTCGGGTATAACCTACATTATTTCCACATGGATAGCCTGCGGACGCTTTACTTCATTTTTCCCGGAGAAAAAGGTACCGGGCAGATCATGCTCAAAGGTATCGAAGACCAGCAAGCCACGCCCGACCCAGCTGCGAACGAGGCTGAGCCCAAGAAAAAAACCAAGAAGTAGCCGATGGTCAGTAAGCGTAGCGCCAATCCAGGATTTCCGCCTGCGGCAAGCGCCGGCCCTGCCAGCGATTCCATTGCAGCTTGACGGCCAAATCAACCGGTCGACCCGCCTCAGGCATCCGATCCGCCATCCGCCAGGCAACGAAGTTCAACCGGCGACCGCCGCCGAGGGAGACTTGGTGACGGAAATTGCCTTCGCCAAAAGGCGTGGGAGCACGATCAAAGACCAGACCCTTCAACCCGAAGACCGGCTCGGAGTTACCCTCGCCGTAAGGCTGGAGTAAATCGAGGTCATCCAGCAGATTATCGGTGACCTCCGTAGATTTCATCCAATGGGCGATATCGATGTCGCGACCATCGGCCAGAACCACCCCGGCCTTGCGCTGGGCTTCGACGGCGGCCGCAAAGCGGGCCCGGAAGGCCTCCACATCGCTCACATTCAAGGATACCCCGACGGCCATAGGATGACCGCCGTAAGTCTTCAAAAGGTCAGCACAGACGGCCAAAGCCTCCACAAGGTTAGTCCCGGGGACGCTACGACCTGAACCACGTGCCGTCTCGCCCTCCTTACCGAGGACAATCACGGGGCGGTCAAGCGCTCGACAGATTTTACCGGCCGCGATACCGACCACCCCGGGATGCCAGTCACCGTGTACGACGTAGCCGGCCAGATCACCCATGGCCGTAGCTTGGGCGGTGGCTTCCTCGGTCACTTTCTTATCAATCTCCTGGCGTTCGCGATTGATCGCATCGAGTTGAGCGGCATCGCGGAGACAATCGGCGGCGGAATCGGAAAGAAGTAATCTTAACGGCAAAGAGGCATCCGCCAGACGGCCGCTGGCATTAATACGCGGGCCGATACGATAGGAGACATCGACGGAAGTTAGGATGCCGCCGGGCTCCATGCCGCTGACGGCGATCAGGGCGCGCACACCGGGCCGCCGGGCTTCACCGAGCGCCCGCAAACCATGCGCAGCTAAGATTCGGTTTTCCGAACGCAATGGCACTAGGTCGGCGATTGTACCGAGCGCGGCGAGATCGAGATAGTCCTTCACCAGAATCTGCGTACCCCGCTCATCCCCGGCCAGACGAAGAACCTTCAAGACCCCATGGATAAGTTTGAAGACCAAACCCGCGGTGCAAAGCGACTGCCAGGGGGCATCCACCGCATCATTCACGCGCGGATTGACCAGCGTGCAGGTCACGCGGGATTCCTTGGCGACGTGGTGATCCACCACGATCACCTCGACCCCAGCCGCAAGGAGACGATCCACCTCGGGCTTAGAATTCGTCCCGCAATCCAGTGCCACGAAGAGATTCGGGTTCGCTTCGGCCAAGACGCGGTCGAGCGCCGCCATCGAAAGACCGTAGCCCTCCTCCAACCGACGTGGGACGAAGTAGGCAGGGTCGGCACCGAGACGACGTAAAAAATGGACGAGCATTGCCGTACTCGAAACCCCGTCGACATCGTAGTCGCCGAGGATTGCGATGCGTTCCTTGCGTTCGGCGGCAAGTACGAGACGTTCGGCCGCTTCGCGCAAGCCGCCGACCGCGAACGGATCGGTGACATGGGCAAGTTGCGGACGGAGGTGACGCTCGGCGTCAGCCTCATCGGAAAATGAGCGCGCCAAAACGGACGCGACCGGTTCGCTTATTCCAAGCAAGACTGCGATCCGGCGAGTTAAGCCAGCATCCGCAGCCCGGTGTGACCAGGCAGCCATGGACGTGGGCTGGACTTAGGCGTCCGAGCCTGCCTCCCAGGAATAGGTGCGCGGAAGTTCCGCGGCATCTACGCCCTTACGATCGCCCTTGTGCCACCAATAGAAGATGGGGCTGGCAATGAAGATCGAGGAGAAGGTTCCGGTAAGCACGCCGTAGATGAAGACTTCGCCGTAAAGGCGGACGTCGCCGGCGCCAAAGGCCCAGAGCGAAACCGCGCACAGGAAGACGGTGGAGGAAGTCAGGATCGTACGTGAAAGCGTGCGGTTGATCGCGAAGTGGATCACATCGCGCAACGAGCGTTCGGGATTATTACCCAGCTCTTCGCGGATTCGGTCAAAGACGACGATCGTGTCATTCACCGAGTAACCGATGATGAGCAGGATGGCCGCGATGAGCGAGGCGTTGAATTGGCCGCCAAAGAAGACGAAGAGAGCGATTGTCATCAGCACGTCGTGGAGCGTGGCGATCATCGCCGCAACCCCGAATCCCGTCTCGAAGCGAAGCGAGACGTAGATGCCGATGCCGACGAGTGCGAGCACTACCGACCAGATCGCATTATAGCGCAGTTCATTGCTAACGGAGCCACCGACGGCCTCCCGCGAGAGCATGAGTTTTTCGACGGGCAGATCTTTATCTTTCAGGATTTCAGGCATCTGCGCCTTGATCGCTGTGACGATCGTGGCCAGATTGGCAAAATCGCCTTTGGACTTTTCTTTGGTCAGTGCGGTTTCGACGCGAAGCGTCGGTTCACCGCCGCCGACGGGGATCTGAATCGTCACCGTGGTATCCGGAAGACCCACCGAGTTGGCCAGTTTGAGCACCTTACCCGTATCCACTTTCTGGGCGGAATTGACGGCGAGGAGGGTTGATTCACCGCCGCGGAAATCCTTACCGAAAGCTTCCTTACCTTTGAAAGCCAATTCACTGATACCTAAGGCGACAATCACCCACGAGACGACGAACGCGACGCGCGCGAAGTTCAGGAACGGAATCGCCAAATTAGGACGGAAGACCGGCAAGCCGAAGATCCGCGCCATGACGCCGCGCGACAAGGCCAGTTCCTGCAGACCGCGGCAGGTGATCAGCGTCGTGAAGAGCGTGGTGAAGATACCGAAGGTCAGCGTGATGCCGAAGCCTCGCACCGGGCCCGTGCCCATGAACGTCAGGATCAACGCCACCAGCAAGTGCGTCAAATTGGCGTCGATGATTGTCCAGGTTGCCCGATTGTAACCTTCACGCAGCGCCAAGGCACGATCCTTGCCGAGGGCCGTTTCTTCACGGACGCGCTCAAGAATAAGAATATTAGCATCCACCGCCATGCCGAGCGTCAGCACCAAAGCGGCGACCCCAGGCAACGTAATCGTGGCGTTGAAGTAGGCCATGGCACCCAGCATCAGGAGCAAGTTGAGCACCATGCCGGTGATGGCGATGAAGCCACCCCAGAGGTAGAAGCCCACCATGAAGAAGACCACCAAGCCGACCGCGACCGCGGAGGCCACGACGGATTTAGCTTGGGCGTCCTTTGCCAAAGAAGGACCGACCGAGGTTACGTCCTGCGTGATGAGGGGGAATTCCAACGGATTATTGAGCACGTTGGAAAGATTCACCGCTTCTTCACGCGTGAAAGAACCCGTGATGGTCGCGCCCGTGCTACGGATGGCTTCGCGGACCGTGGGAGCCGATTGCAATTTACCGTCGAGAACGATGGCCAGTTGACCGATCGAGCGTTGGTTACCTTCGGCAATTTTGGCGGTAAGTTCGCCGAACTTCTTCGAACCTTCGTCGGTAAACTTCATGTCCACATAAAAGGAGATACCATCGTCAGAGCGACCCGAGGCGGCCTTGATGATCGCACCCGTCGCGTCCGCACGTTTGCGGACATAATAACGTCGGATCGTCACCTGGCCGGAGCGACTATCGACATCACGCAACAGCAGAACTTCGTAAGTCGAAATGGCCGAATTGGAGCCGCCGAAGCCATCTTCCGCCATCGCCTTCAGCGAATGTTCGCGTTCGGTGTCGGCAGGATGCTCGGTGCGGTGAACCTGACGGAATTCGAGTTTCGCCGGTTTCTTCAGGGCATCGATGACGTCCGGATTATTCGCAGCATCTTCTCCGGGAAGCTGGACTTCCAACGAAAGATCGCCGACGGGACGCAAGACCGGTTCGGCCACGCCGAACGAGTTGATACGTTGCTCCATCACCTGCAGCGCCTGGCCTACCATGGCCGCGTGGGAAACATTGGCCTTATCCGAAGTACCCTTTGCGCCGGATTCGGCGCCCGTGGGATCGACCTTCAGCGTAAACGATACCCCACCCTGTAAATCGAGACCGAGCTTGAGACGGCCCTGCGAGCGCTGCAAAAGCTGCTTGAGCACCAAGATATTGCGCTTCGCCTGATCGGGCTCGCGAACGAATTCGGCTTCCGTGAAGAAAAACGGACGGAGGTCGACGCCTTCTTTGCGACCACGCCCTTCGCTAATATCGCGCAAAGCTTGGTAATAAGAAACGGATTTCTTTTCAACGGGAATGGCGGCATCCTGGTAGGCCTGCACGCGCTCCTTGGCTTCGGTATGGATTTTTGCGAAGTCGGCCTGACTGGCGATGACTTGCGACGGGACGAAACTGTCGAGGGGGGTGGGAGCGAAGGGGTAAAACTCGACCCAGGCCACAGCCAGGGCGATGAGTGAGACCGCAAGCTTCCAGAACCAAGTCCTGGATGACATAATAGAAATAAGGCTTAGGGGTTAGGGATGATTTAGGATTGGACGACCTTAAGGGATTCGTCTTCGGCCTTACCCATCACGGCGGACTTGTGCACGACCATGCGGCCGGATTCGAGTTCGAGCGTGACGCGATCATCTTTCATTGAGACCACCCGAGCGTAGATACCACCGGCAGCGAGGACTTGATCCCCCACGGCAAGGGAAGATTGCAGCTTTTCGAGCTCTTTTTGGCGTTTGCGCTGGGGGGCAAAGAGCAGGAAATACATGCCAACGAGCAGGAGCCCGTACATGAGCAAAATATTCGTGCCGCTGGGACCGTCGGCGGTAGGAGCAGCAGCTGCTTGTGCTAGTTGTTGGAAGACAACAGTTTGGATGGTATTCATTGTATGTATTGTTTGGAAAGTGTTGGGGCCGAAAGCCTTGAAATGCGAAACGGAGATAAAAAGGCAATCCCGATTGGTTTTGATTACCCCCGAAGGGGTGTCAGTGTGAATAACTCAATCCATGAGCGAAACCACATCGGAGCCAGTCCAAGGCTCTAATTCAACGCCCGTCAAGCCGCTGACCATGGCGGCGGCCATCGCGGCACTTGGGGTGGTCTTTGGTGATATCGGAACCAGCCCCCTGTATGCTTTTCGGGAATGCTTGCGCAATGGCCTGAATGGCGGCGGCACGATTGATCAGATTGTCGTCCCGGCGGTGTCGATGATCATCTGGTCCCTCATCTGCGTGGTGATGGTGAAATACGTCCTCTTCATTATGGAGGCTAACGAGGAAGGCGAAGGGGGCATCATGACCCTGGTCTCCCTGGCCAGCAAGAAAGAGAAGGCCGATGACAAGATGGAAGAAGAGCGGACCCATGTCCAAGCCAAGCGCAAGCACCGTAGCGTGCTCGTCCTCCTGGGCGTCTTCGGTACTGCCCTGCTCTTCGGCGACGGCGTCATCACCCCGGCGATTTCAGTGCTCTCGGCGCTCGAAGGCATCAAGGATGCCAACACGAGCCTAAAGGGACCGTTCTCCGATCAAACCCTAATCGTCCTTATTCCTGCCATCGCGGTCATCATCCTCGTGGGCATCTTCGCCCTGCAGCGGCGAGGCTCCGGCAAGGTTGGCAGCTATTTCGGCCCCATCACCTTGGTCTGGTTCGCTTGCATCGCTACCACTGGCATCGGCGCCTTAGTCCAGCACCCAGCCCAGGCCTACGCCATCCTGCACGCCTTCAATCCCTTGGAGTCCATCGGCTTCTTCATCGATCATCCCGGGCTGGCGATGATCATCACCAGCGCGGTCTTCCTTTCTGTCACGGGAGCCGAAGCCCTCTATGCGGACATGGGTCACTTCGGCCAGAAGCCGATCCGAGCCGGCTGGTGCTTTATCGTCTTCCCTGCCCTCATCCTGAACTACCTCGGGCAAGGCGCATGGGCCCTGGCGCAGCCAGTGGCGACCTTTGCGGTAACTAACGGCGTCGACGGCAAGTCCAAATTTGTCCAAGAGATCAACCCGTTCTTCAACCTGGCCCCGAACTGGGCCCAGATTCCGCTCGTCATCATCGCCACGCTGGCCGCGATCATCGCCTCGCAAGCACTCATCGCCGGTGCGTTCTCCACCACGATGCAGGCCATCCAGCTCAATTTCCTGCCTCGGATGCGCATCGAGCAGACTTCGGATGAGGAGTCAGGCCAAATCTATATCCCGATTATCAACTGGTTGCTCATGATTGGCTCCATCACCCTGGTTTTGCAGTACAAGTCGTCGGAACACCTGGCCAGCGCCTATGGTATCGCGGTCAGTCTGACCATGTTGGTGACCACCGTCCTTTTCGGCCAATTTCTGCGCCAGCGCTTCAAGATTCCGACCGTCACGGCGTACGTCTTCGTTGCACCGGTCATCCTGCTCGAGGTCGTCTTTGTTGGCTCGAACCTCCCAAAAATCTTCGAAAGTGGTTGGCTACCACTCACCGCCGGCTTCCTGGTCTACTACATTATGGCCGTCTGGAATAAGGGTCGCCAAGTGATGAAGGAAAAGATGAGCGAAGGCGAAACTTCGGGCGACTTCGAAAACTTTTTGGACAGCGTCGAGGATCGCTTCATCGCCGGCAAACTGAGCCGCGTCAAGGGAACCGCCGTCTACATGACTGGATCGACGAAGTCCGTACCGATGGCCCTCGCCCATAATCTTAAGCACAACAAATCCCTGCACGATCACATCATCGTGGTATCCCTCAAGGTCGACGACGAACGCGCGATCGTGCCTCTGGCCGACCGGATCAGTTTCAACACGCGCGGACCGAAGTTCTGCAAGGTCGAGAGCCACGAGGAGTTCCCGTCGGTCCTCAGCGTGACCGGCAAATTCGGCTTCCGCGAAAAGCAGGACGTCTTCCCCGTATTGGAAGCAGCCTATAAGGAATTGGGCATTACGCCGAACTCAATGGAGACCACATACTTCCTCAGCCGGGAGACCATCGTAAGGGCAACGACCGGCTTCTCGCTCAATGCCGTCCAAGAAAAACTCTTCGAGGTGCTGAACCGTAACGCCCTCTCCGCGACGGCCTACTTCAACCTGCCGCCCGGCCGCGTGGTAGAACTCGGTATGCAAGTCGAGCTCTGAGCGCTAACGAAGCGGGGCTTCGATGCGAAAGACGAAAGCCTGGGTACATGGGTGATTTTCTTCATCGCCCATCTCGCGCGGCGTCGTGAGCACCCAGGTGCCGCCCAGTTGCTCCCAAGGCAGTTTTTCGTCCCACCCCAGAAGCGTCACTTTCGAACCGGCGGCAGGGTGCAGCACCTTGGAGCGCACCTGCGCACCGGGCCAACCGAGCGCGATCAGATAAGTCACGCGGCCATCGAGCGATTGCGTAAAACGGAACGCCCCTTCCGCGGCTATCTCAAAAGCACGAACCTGTTGCACGGCTTCGGCGTTCACATCCAACCAAGTCTCGAGGTAGATAAAATTGACGGCCTGTTGATCGGCTCCCGGCGTGATGACGGCGTAGGCATCTTCCGGCGCCCCACCAGCGGCCGCAGCTTCGATCAGCTCGATGAGCGCCTCTTCTTTCGTGGCTGGCAGCGAGCGACACGCCACCAAGCCGAGTCCTAAGAAAAATAAACCGGCAGCGTAGATCCGGTCAGTCATCGGTTTGCCGAGTCCTTACTTGGCGCCCTTGCTCTTGGCGACCAGGTCGTAAAAACGATCGAAGAGCACATCGGCGTCGTTCGGCCCAGGTCCAGCCTCCGGGTGATATTGGACCGAGAAGACCGGCTTATCTTTCAAGCGCAGGCCGGAGACCGTGCCGTCATTGAGATTCAATTCCGTCACGATGGCCCCACAGCGCTCGAGTTCATCGGCCTTGGAGGCGAAACCGTGATTCTGCGCCGTGATCGAAACCCGATCTTCTTCACTGTTTTTTACGGGCTGATTTCCGCCACGATGACCGAACTTCAGCTTATAAGTCGAGGCCCCGATGGCGTGGGTAATAATCTGATGGCCGAGGCAAATACCGAAAATCGGGTACGACTTGATTAGGTCGGCCACCGCCTCGTGCGCGTATTTCAGAGCCGCCGGATCGCCAGGGCCGTTCGAAAGAAAAACACCGTCGGGATTGAAGGCACGAATCTCGGCAGCGGGCGTGCGGGCGGGGAAGACATGGACGTCAAACCCTGAGGCCACTAGGCGACGGAAGATGGAAGTTTTGGCGCCGAAGTCATAAGCGGCGATTTTGTAGCGGACCGGACGATTCTTGGGCTTATTCAGATGCGTGCCCACGACCGTGAAGGCTTCGCAATCCGCAAGCTTGGGATCGTAATGATACGGCGCTTTGCAGGTCACCTCTTTGACGAAATCAGCTCCGACCGTACCGGACCAGGCACGGGCGCGCTTCAAGGCTTCTTCGTCGGAAATCCCTTCCGTAGAAAGACAGGCCTTCATCACGCCGGCGACGCGAAGTTTTTTTGTGAGCGCACGCGTGTCGACGCCTTCGATGCCAGGAATGCCATACTTAGTCAACCAAGCGCCCAGATCGGTAGTCGCACGCCAATTGGAAACGATCGGAGAAAGTTCGCGCACCACGAAACCGGCGACATGCGGACGAGCCGATTCGAGGTCTTCTTCATTGACGCCATAGTTGCCAATTTGCGGCGCCGTCATCGTCACGATTTGTCCGAAATAAGAAGGGTCAGTCAGGATTTCCTGATACCCGGTCATGCTCGTATTAAAGACCGCTTCTCCGCAGAGGGTAGCCGAAGCTCCAAACGCCTTGCCCCGAAGAATTGTCCCATCTTCAAGAGCGAGCACAGCGTTGCGATTCATGAGTTCGTTTTGAATGACGGTTATGCTCCCGTGGGAAGCAAAAAAACACGCGAAATGAAGATAGGTGAAAATTCCCATCGAAGCACTCGGGCGACCCCCCAGGGGGCTGATGGCTGAAAGCCCTTAGAATCCCTTACTCAGGTCGCCTCCAAGAGGGGCCGACGGACGGGACCGGGGATCTAAGGTATCGGCGGCATAAGGCTTATGAACCTGCCACCCCGCTCGGTAGGGAGCTCCCACTTGCTTAACCTGTTCCGTAATTGTCCGTAAGACGACCGGATCGGCCCGACGCGACCATTCTGGGTGCAACCAGACGTTGGGGCTGAGCCACTTGCCGCCCACGGCCTCAGTCCAACGGCTGATGCTGTCTGGGGCCTCGACAATGAGCTTCACCTCGTCCGCCCGGGCTAAGGCATCAGCCAGTGGGAGCTTAGCCCACTTGGGACTGACGGTCACCCAGGCAAAACCAGGAGCGATCAGGTAAGCCCCGCAGGTCTCGAGGTGGACCTTAAGTCCGACCGAGGCCATGGCGGCCAGCAGAGCGGTCAAATCGTGGATGCAAGGCTCACCGCCGGTCAGGACGACGAATTCTGGGCGGGCAGCGGCGGCCTCGTCGGCCAACTCACCGGCCGAAGCCTTGCGGACCTGTTTGGGGACGAACTGAGGATGCCAAGTGGACGCGGAGTCGCACCAGGTGCACTTCACCGGGCAACCCTGCAGGCGGATGAAGAAGGCCTTGCGACCGAGATGGACGCCTTCCCCCTGCCAACTGAGGAACGTCTCATTGACGGGGTAGAGCTCAGCCATGGTCAGGCCTTCGGCTGATAGCTCGCCTTGTTCTTGGTGTCCTCGTGCAGGATAATCTGCCGGACCCAGGCGCGACCTCCGGTCTCCTTACGGACCATCGGATCAAAGGTCTCGAAGAGGAACTGCGCGAT
>JBAXRS010000046.1:0-14335 GCA_037131085.1 Verrucomicrobiota bacterium
GGGGTGTGATTCTCACCGACTTCAATCTCTCGCTGGTTATTTTTATCGGCTTCCGAGTCGTTATCCGGACTTTACGCGAACGTTTTTGGGGGAAAGATAGCGAAACGCGCGGCATCGTTGAGCGGGTCGCAATTATCGGGGCGGGTCAGGCGGGTGAGGAATTAGTGGCGAATCTCTTAGCCCGTCGCGGGCACGGTCTTTTGCCGGTTTGTTTCCTCGATGATAATATTCGAAAGCACGGCCTAGATATCCATGGCATCAGAGTGGTCGGAGGTCCTGAGTTGATTTCAAAAATAAACGAAAAATTCGGAGTTAGCGAAATTATTTTAGCGTTACCGATGACCAGCGCGAAGCGAATCCGGGAGATTAGCACGCTGGCAGCGGCCAATAATTTACGCGTTCTGACCGTACCTTCGCTGACGGAACTGGCGGGCGGGAAAGTAAGAGCCACCGACCTCCGGCCAGTCTCCGTTGAAGACTTATTGGGCCGCGAGCCCGCCGTCCTGGATAATAATGCGATTGCTGCGATGATTACTGGTCAGACAGTTTTAGTGACTGGGGCTGGCGGCAGTATTGGTCGAGAAATCTGCCACCAGATTGCCACCCGTGGGGCCGCCCGCCTGATTCTGGTCGAACAATGCGAGGTTCTCCTTTTCCAGATTGAGCAAGAACTTATCGAGAAGGGGCAAGGCGCAATCATCACGCCGCTCATCGGCGACGTGACCGACGCTTCCAGGATGAGGGAAATTTTTCAGCGTTATTGTCCCGCTTTAGTCTTACACGCCGCCGCCCACAAGCATGTGCCTATGATGGAATCTCAGCCGGGTGAGGCCCTGAAGAATAACGCGCTCGGCACTGCCATGGTCGCGACCCTGGCCTCAGAATTTAATGCGGAGCAGTTCGTCCTGATTTCTTCGGATAAAGCCGTTAACCCCACCAACGTGATGGGCGCGACGAAACGTTTGGCGGAAATGATCGTGCAAGCGATGCAGGCCCGCCCGGGGAACCGCACAAAATTTTGCGCCGTCCGCTTTGGCAATGTCCTCGGCTCTTCCGGTTCGGTTATTCCATTATTTAAAAAACAAATCATGGCAGGCGGACCCGTGACTTTAACCCATCCCGACGTGCAGCGCTATTTCATGACCATCCCAGAGGCAGTCGGGCTGGTCTTGCAATCTGCGACCTTAGGGCAAAGTGGCGAGATTCTCGTCTTGGAAATGGGTAAGCCATTAAAAATTATCGATGTGGCCAAGCAATTGATTGAGCTCAGCGGGTTCCGCCCAGGGGTCGATATCGAGATTAAGATTGTCGGCCTCCGACCTGGCGAAAAATTAGTGGAGGAGCTGCATCATGAGGGTGAGGCCTATCAGCCAACGTCCCACCCGCGGGTTTATCGATTTGTCACCCCGCCCCCATCGTATGCCCATCTCGCCAAGGTGGTTGACGGGGTGCAGCGGTTATTAGACCAAGACCGTAATGCCTGTAAGCAGGGGATAAAGGCACTCGTCCCCGAATACGCACCCTACACCGAATAGATTTTAAGGTTCGGGCTTCACAGATGAGCCGAGAGTTGCACGCTCAAGCCATGGCTCGCTCATCATCTCCCAGCCCGCAAGTGGGTATTATCATGGGTTCGCAGTCCGACTGGGAGACGATGGTCAACACTGCTGACACGCTTAAGCGCCTCGGGATTCCCTTTGAGGCTGAAGTGGTGAGTGCCCATCGGACGCCGATAAAGTTGAAAGATTACGCTCTGGCCGCCCGTCGTCGGGGACTAAAGGTCATCATCGCCGGTGCTGGTGGCGCCGCCCATTTGCCCGGCATGGTTGCTGCGATGACATCTCTGCCCGTCTTAGGCGTACCCGTGCAGTCCAAATCCTTGGATGGCATCGATTCCTTACTTTCCATCGTCCAAATGCCAGCCGGGGTGCCGGTGCATACTTTCGCCATCGGTCGTGCGGGTGCCATTAACGCCGCCTTAGGCGCCGCCGCCATCTTAGCCTTATCCGATCTGAAGATCGCCGTGAAGCTCGACCATTATCGCGCCGAACAAACTAAAGCGGTCTTGGCTAATCCGCAGCCTGGGAAAAAGGGTGCCCAGAAACGCTAAGCCATGGAGCGGCCATTATTGCCCGGCGGAACGGTGGGGATTTTAGGCGGCGGCCAGCTCGGCCGCATGTCCGCCTTGGCCGCCCGTCGTCTGGGTTATAAGGTCCGTACTTTTGATCCGTCGGCGAGTGCTTGTGCCGCCGGCGTAGCGGATGAGCATATCACAGCAGAATGGAACGATCTCGCCGCGCTCCAGCATTTTGCAGCGGGTTGCGGACGAGTCACTTTGGAATTTGAAAATATTCCGCCGGCGTCGGTCGATTTTATTTCCCAATCCGTACCCTGTCATCCATCAGCGAATGTGCTGGCGATTTGTCAGAATCGTCGCCGCGAAAAGGAATTCCTCCGCACTTCTGGCATCCCTTGCGCGAACTTCGCCGTGGTGTCGTCGCTCCCCGAGCTTCAGGCTGCCGTGAAGACCGTCGGGTTTCCCTGCGTGCTTAAGACCGCTGATTTCGGCTATGATGGCAAAGGTCAGGTCAAGCTGCCGACGGCCGAGGCGGACCTCAAGGAGGCTTGGGAAAAAATCGGCGCCACCGTCGGCGTCCTCGAAGCTTGGGTACCATTCCAGATGGAAATCTCAGTCCTCGTCGCTCGCACGGTCGATGGTCGTACCGCCGTCTATGACCCAGCGGAAAACATCCATCGCAATCACATCTTACACCTATCCATTTCTCCCGCCCGCATTAGTGAAAGCACGAGCAACGAAGCAAAAGTTTTGGCCGTGAGCATCGCCGAGAAGATCGACCTCGTGGGGCTGCTCGCCGTGGAGATGTTCGTGAAGGACGGCCGGATCATCGTGAACGAACTCGCCCCCCGCCCGCACAACAGCGGTCACCAGACTTTTGACGCCCATCAAACAAGCCAGTTCGAGCAACATATCCGGGCGGTTTGTGGCTTACCGCTCGGCGGGACTAAACCGCTCGCCCCCTCCGCCATGGTGAACCTGCTTGGCGATCTCTGGCGTGGAGGACAAGAGCCGGACTGGACCAAGGTCCTATCAGATCCTTCTGCAAAGCTGCATCTCTACGATAAGGGCAAGGCTGCCCCTGGCCGCAAGATGGGCCACATCACCGTCACGGCTTCGACGCTCGAAGAAGCGATTCGCCGCGCCGAAGCCCTGCACGCCGCGCTCTGATCAGTCGAGCAGCTCCGGCTTACGGCTAAAGAGTTCGAGCGGAATCTGGCCTAAACTCAGGAATAGTAGGATGGCCTGGAAGACAGGAATCTTGGCCTTCAGGTGCGCCGCCTGAGCAATGTAATTTTTAGCCATCACTTCAGAAATCATCGCGAAGGCAAAAATCACCGAGGTGACGCAAAGTAGGGCGAATAAAATATTCCAGGTTTTGCGGTCGGCGATGGCACGCCAAGGAAGAAACAACAGGCCGGCGTAAGCGACCAAGAACCATGACTCGACGCGGAGCGCGACTGGAAAGGTCACTGCCGTCGGATTCCATCGAGGTGTAAGATGGAGCGGACCGAGGGTGATGCCACCCACGAGCTCATTGACTCCGAGTCCTAAGCAAAGGATGCCGAAGAGCAGAGCGATTAAGCGAGCGTAGCGGATTCTTTGGGCGGTGATGTCAGGCATGGGTCGAGGGAAGGGGTAAGGGCGGGCGAAGCAACTGCTCAGAGCGGGCGGAATAGGGCGACGTCGCTCCATTCGCCCATGATGCGTCCGTCAGATTTCATGCCTTCACCCCAGGCCTCGCGACCTTTGGCCTCAAAGTGCGCTCGCACCGCCGCTTGCTCCTTGGCCAAGATGCCACTGAGCGCGAGCACGCCACCTGGGCTGACGGAGTCGATGAGGTTGTCTGCATAGATGCAGAGGACGTCGCTGATGATGTTCGCCAAGACGACATCCGCTTGGCCGGTAAGTTTAAAGCCTTCCTCTAAGCCGGCATGATGGAAATCCACAGTATCATCGGCGATGCCATTGTCTTCGCGATTCGCGATACTGACGCGCACTGATTCTGGGTCACGATCAAATCCAGCGATGCGACCACAACCAAGCTTGGCCGCAGAAAGAGCGAGGATGCCGGATCCGCATCCCGCATCCGTCACGGACACTTGGGCGGCGGTATGGGATTCAAGAAAGTCCATGAGGCGAATTGCGCACAGGCGAGTCGTGGGATGATCTCCGGTCCCAAACGCTAAGCCCGCGTCAAACCAGATGACGGCCGCGCCGGCTGGCACGGCATATTGTCCGCGCATCCAGGCGGGCACCCAGTGCAGCCGACCATAATCCCAAGGTTTGAGATGCTCCTTGTACGCTTCTTTCCAGTCCTTGTCGGCCAGGATAGTCTCATCGTAATTTTCCGGCAGTTTCTTAAACGCCTTTCGCAGGCCGGCCCATGACTCATCGGCTTCGGCTTTGGTTTCGAAATACCCCATGACAAAATGCGGCTTCCCAGGGCCTTCATGGAAAAGCATCCAAGAAGACCGCGTTAATTCGCAGAAATGATCCTCCAACGGTTGTACCATGTCCTCATGGATGGGGGAGCGAAGTTCAATCATCGGGACAGCGTCTGGCTTAACCGGGCAATCACCGCTGGTAGAAGCGCATGCTCCGCGGCATGGATTTTTTGCGAAAAACTTTCAAGAGAATCTCCAGGCTCCCGGCTTACCCGACTTTGCCCAAGCTGCGCGCCTCCATCGATATCGGCATTCACCCAATGGACGGTGCAGCCGGTTTCATCGACGCCGGCAGTCCAGGCTTGGCCGATAGCGTCCAGACCGGGGAAGGCAGGCAGCAGGCTGGGATGCAGGTTAATGATCCGGCCTGCGAAAGCCTCAAGGAGAGGGGCCTTGATGACACGCATGAAGCCCGCGAGAACGACCAAATCGACGCGAGCTGCGATTAAAGCCTCGGCCCAGGCTTGCTCTCGTTCCGGGGAGAATTTTGTTTTAAAAGAGCCGGTATCGAGGAATTGAGCCGGGACGCCAAACCTTGGTCCGAGCTCCAGCATCTTGGCGGTGGGGTTGTCGCAATAGACTCCCACGACTTTGGCCTGACCCAGTCGGCCGTCCGCTTGGGCGCGAAGGACGGCTTCGGCATTAGAGCCGCGACCAGAGCCAAGAAGGGCAACGCGCATGTCAGCAAGGTGTCCGCTGTTGCTTAGTCTGCAAATGGATTTTCGAAGCGCCTGTCAGGATGGTGAAATCATAAATCTACCTTTGAACCCCGCAGGAAAGTAAAGAGAGTGGGTCGCCTTACTTATCTTATGAATCGTCGAGAGTTTCTTCATCTAACCGCCTTGAGCACGATGGGTGCCGCTTTGATTCCCGGCTGCGCCGCCGGGCCAATCGTACCGACGACTAATAATCCCGTGACTTCCGGTGGACGCGTCCAGCTCGGCATCGATACCCTGGAGGCGGATGGTTTCGCCTCCCTTCGCGGCGTTCGTTGCGGCTTGGTGACCCATCGTGCGGGCGTAAATGGCAATGGCCTACGCACGGTCGATGTTCTAGCCCGTGCACCTGGGGTACGCTTGACGAAATTATTCGGCCCCGAGCACGGCATTGATGGCAACGCCGCCGCCGAAGTCGCCGTGAAGAATGCGAAGGACGCCCGAACTGGGCTGCCGATTTATTCTCTGTACGGCACGACGCGCCGGCCGACGCCGGAAATGCTCGAAGGGCTCGACGCCATCGTGATCGATTTCCAAGACGTCGGGTCGCGCTCGTATACTTATATCAGTTGCATGCGCTACGTCATCGAAGCGTGCTTCGCGCTGGAGCGTCCGATCCGGGTCATTGTGCTTGATCGACCTAACCCCTTGGGTGGAGAAAAAGTTGATGGGCCGTTTCTCGACCGAAAATGGAAGAGCTACGTCGGTGCATACGAAACGCCTTATGTGCATGGGTTGACTATCGGAGAGATTGCCAAGTGGGCCGTGGCCACTCCGGGCATTCTGGAAATCGATGATGCTCATCGCCGCCGTGGTATTCTGGAGGTTATTACGATGCGAGGCTGGCGCCGTTCGATGACCTGGAATCTTACCGGATTAAATTGGGCTCCAACTTCCCCGCGTATCCCCACCGCCCAAGCCGCTTTGGGTTATGCGATGGTCGGCCTCGGCTGCATCGTCGGTGATTTCAGCCATTCATTTGGGGACCAGATGCACTTCCGGTTCATTAAATATTCCCGCCGCCACGCCGCCGAGCTGGTCACGGCTTTAGGTAATAAGGTACCTGGTTTGACTCTTGAACCTAAAGTGATGCCCGACGGCACGCAGGGAGTCTATCTGGCCGTGAACGATTGGGGTAAGTTGCGTCCGACCGCCTTATCGCTGCACATGATGCAGCAGGCCGCGCTTTGGGATACGAATAATCCCTTTGCGCGCGTCTCGAAGACCGAACGCGATCTGTTCATCAAGCACGTCGGCAGTGAAGCCTTCTTCGAAGAATTACGCTTGCGCGGGGGCAAGGTCGATCTCGGCCGCTGGATGGCCCAATGGGATGTAGATGCCGAAGCGTTTCGTGCGCGTACGTCAGCGCACCGACTTTACACCTGATTAGTAGGAGCGGCCTTCGCGCTTCTCCCAGTAATTAATATAGGCGCGGTTGAGTACACCCAGACCGCCTGGGGTCGGGTAGTCGCCCGTAAAATACCAATCGCCCAGACTCGTTGGGCACGCCTTATGCAGCGCCTCGATTTTCTGGAAAACGATGACGAGTTCGCCCTTCCAGTCGCACTTCGTCGGATAAACCAACTCGGCGCACTTCGCGGCGATTTCAATCTCGGTGAAAGCCCCATACAGCCGCTTTACATGGTTCTGCATTTCCTTCGTGGGTTTCTTCGCCTGCGCAATGCAGTCTTCGTAGACCTCGCGTAAGAGATCGTTCATACCGCGATCTTTACAAAGGGCGACGGTGGCTTGGAAGGCCAAAAACTTGCCCATTTCCGACATGTCGATGCCATAACAGTCGGGGTAACGGATTTGGGGAGCCGTGGAAGCAATTACAATGCGCTTGGGATTGGGCCGGGCCAGGATACGTAAGATGGATTGGCGCAACGTCGTGCCGCGGACGATCGAATCGTCGACACAGACCAGGGTATCGCCCGCCCGGACGGTGCCGTAGGAAATGTCGTAGACGTGGGAGGCCATCTGCATCCGGTTTTTTTCCTGGGAAATGAAGGTTCGTAGCTTGACGTCCTTATGCGCGACTTTTTCGCCCCGCGGCCAACCGCCCAAGACGAGCTTATCGATCATGGCTTCGTCGAGTTTGCCGGCGCGTTGCGCCTCGACGAGCTGATGCCGTACCTGCGAACGCCGCCGTTTACGGAGCTCTTCCATCAAGCCGTACCAGGCAATCTCAGCGGTATTGGGAATATAAGAAAACACCGCGTGATCATGGTCGTCGCGGATCTGAGCGATGACGTCATCCGCCAGCGCCGCGCCGAGGGCTTTACGTTCGGCGTAAATCTCGGGATCGTTACCGCGCGAAAAATAGATGCGTTCGAAAGAGCAGGAGCGGCGTTCCGCGGGAGCATGAATGGATTCAACCATGTGCCGGCCGTCAGCTTTCATGATTAAAGCGGAGCCGGGCGGCAATTCATGCACCTCCGCTTGTTCGGCCCCGACGATGGTCATCAATGCGACGCGCTCGGAGGCGACGGCGATCAAATCACCCGTCCGGACATACCAGCAGGGGCGGATACCGTTCGGATCGCGCACTACGAAACTGTCGCCGTTACCGATGAGACCAGCGATAGCGTAGCCACCATCCCAATTTTTGGCGGCTTTGCGTAAGACGTTGCCGACGTCGAGGTGCTTAGAAATCTCGGCTTGGACGGCCGTACCTTCGAGACCTTGGTCTTTGAAGGCCTTGAAAAGCCGATCGTGTTCCTCATCCAGCCAGAAGCCGATCTCTTCGAGGATTGACTGGGTGTCGGTCGAATAGATGACGTGGGCGCCACGCTCGGTGAGCGAGTGATTGAGATCTGACGTATTCGTCAGGTTAAAATTACCGGCGACGAGCAAGTTGCGGGTCGGCCAAATCGACTTGCGGGCGTAAGGGTGGCACGAGACGGAATCAAAAGTCCCCGAGGTCCCGTAACGAAGGTGGCCGAGCAGGAGCTCGCCGCCAAAATCGAAGTGCCGCTTAACGGTTTCGGGGAATTCCGGTACGATGGTCGCCTCGCGGACCTTATCCGCGTAGGTCTTAATCTGGCGGGTGAAAATTTGCGTCAGTCCTTGCGCCCCGATTTCCCGGTCACGAAAAAGGAAGGCTTCACCATTTTCTGCCCCAATCTTAACACAACCGATACCTGCACCATCTTGGCCGCGGTTGTGCTGTTTCTCCATCAGGAGAAATAACTGATTAAAACCATGCAACGGCGTGCCATACTTCTCCTGATACCACTTCAGGTCCTTGGTCAGCCTTACCAGGGCAATGCCACATTCATGCCTTAAAGAGTCGCTCATCGCAGGCTTCCGAGTTTGTCGGCTCGGCGCGCGTCCTGTCCAGCGCTTACTATTTTTAAGAGCGCAAAACCCGGTCGAGACGGTCGAGGCTTGCTTCAATTAGGCCCGCCATATCGGTTTGCTGGCGGAAAGCAGGGTCCCGGTGGTAGTCTGCTAGCCCATCGGCTAACTCCTGGGCTTTTTCGGGGGTGGTCAGTTGGTTTGACCGCATGGCCGCAAGTAAGTCTTTAACGCGATCGGGCGCGGCTAAATGGCGGCGGTGAATGAGCGATTGCTCTTCGCGTCGGTACTGGGCGGCCGAGGCGGCATTGATGTGCTTGGCACAAAGCTGGGCGAAGGGACGGTTTTCCTTAAATGACCCCGGGAGGTAGAAGCGGAGGCGTCCGTCGTAGCTCTGCTGGTCGAAGTCCATGGCGCGTACGCGGATGGCGGTCGAGTCGAAGTCCGGGGTCACGGCGATAACGAAGTTATAGGCGCGCATGTCGCCGAGGAGGCGCACGAGGCAGCGTTCCTCGAACTTGATGAGCTCCTTGGCGAGTCGCACCGGGTGGTGTCCGTCAGCGGCAAGCCACTTTTCGGCGAAAATATCGCCGGGAATACCGGTGACGTGCTCCTCGACCAAGGTTTCGCCCCAGGTGAGGTAGAGCATGCGGTTCGGGGAGAGCAGGTGCTCGAGCTCGAGACCGCAAACGCGCGAGGCATCCCCAACTTTTACGTAGAAGTAGTCTTGATTCTCGTTGTAGGCGTTGACGATGCGCACCCGGAACGGCTGGGAATTACCGAACGAGCAGAAGTCGACGCGATCGACGTACACGTGGCTGAAGACTTTCATGCCGCCTTCGCCGCGGAGCAGGGCGTACGTCTCGAGCAGTCCTTGGGAAAGGTGGCTCATGACTTCGGGTGGATAGGCGACGGTCTCCCAGAGTGTATCCTTCCCCCGTTCGAGTAAGGGCATCGCAGCGGTGAAGTCGCGCAACTCCGCATAAGTGACTGGCAAGGGGACTTCGCGGCCTTCACGCGAGAGGTACGCGCGCAGCTCGGCGCCGATCGGATAGGCCGGCTTGCGGTTCGTCCGCTTGAATTCGGCTTCAGATCCGGCGGCGTCCATGGCTAGTCCAAATTAGGCTTACGCTGGGTTTCCTCGACGGTCATCTGGAGCGGCTCGCCCGGATGACATTCCGCGCGATACGCGATGAAGCCCCGGCGGTGCTCGTCGTAGACTGGCCAAATAAGCGTAAGGTCGGTGGCGGGAATCTGAATCTTCGAAATTTCATCGCGGCCGAAGAATCCGAAATGGCCTTCGTCAATCGTCGGCGGAACTCCGTTTACGGGCTTGCGGCAATCAAACAGGAACATCAGCCAGTGCGACTGGCCTTCGTAACCTTTTTCCGAGATCATCCCAAAGAGGTGCAAATCCGAGGACGTGATGGTCGCTCCCGTTTCTTCCGCGACTTCTCGGACGGCACATTCAAAAGGAGACTCGCCCGTAGCCGTTTCTAATTTTCCACCCGGGGGGCTCCAGCAACCCAGGTTGGGGGCCTTGGTGCGTTGTATCAGCAGCAAGCGCCCCGCGTCGTCATGCATGAATACAAGGACGCTGATCTTAAAGGGCAGTGCAGGGCCAGCTGACATGGTTTCAAATTGGCCTAGACCCATGCGGGGACAATCACCGATTAGCTTATCCGGCCAAGATGGCGTCGATCCGCTTTAATTCATCCGAAGTCAGGGCATCAGACGATGCGGCCGCCACGCACTGCTCCAGCTGGCTGATCTTGCTGGCTCCGATGATGGCGGAGGTAACGCGTTTATCGCGGAGGACCCATGCGATGGCCATAGAAGCCAGGCTTTGCCCGCGTTCTTTGGCGATGACGCTTAGTGCGCGCACCTGGGTGAGTTTCGCTTCGCTAATTTGCTCGGGCCGTAAAAAGCCATGGGCTTTGCCCGCCCGAGCATCCTCCGGAATGCCGCTTAAATAACGATCTGTCAGGAGTCCTTGGGCCAGCGGAGAAAAAACCGCACACCCGATACCTTCTTTTTCTACGGTATCAAGCAGGCCCTCTTCGGGCGTGCGGACGAACAGGCTATATTTCGGTTGATGAACGACGCAGGGTGTTCCGAGTTCGCGCAAGATTGCACAGGCCCGCGCGGTATCCGCCGCATTATAATTAGAAACCGCTGCGTAGAGTGCCTTGCCCGATTTCACCGCCGTTGCCAATGCTCCCATGGTCTCTTCCATCGGTGTGTTCGGGTCGCGGCGGTGGCTATAAAAGATATCCACGTAGGGCAGCCCCATCCGTTTGAGTGATTGATCGAGCGAAGCCAAAAGATACTTACGTGATCCGAAATCTCCATGGGGGCCCGGCCACATGGTGTAACCTGCCTTGGTCGAGATAATCAATTCGTCGCGATAGGCGGCTAAGTCTTCGCGGAGGATGCGCCCTATTGTCTCTTCCGCCGTCCCCGGCGCCGGGCCATAATTATTCGCGAGGTCGAAGTGCGTGACCCCGAGGTCAAAGGCACGCAGGGCGATGGAGCGGCCGACCGCATAGTCATCGACGCTCCCGAAGTTATGCCAAAGACCGAGCGAAATCTTGGGCAGGTGTAAGCCGGATTTACCGCAGCGTGCCTGGAAGGCTGTTTCGGCATAGCGCGACGGATTGGCCTGGTGCATGGTCATAATCAAGCGTCGGTGACGAGGTTAAGCCAGCGATAAAAGACGACGCTCGGGTTGCCCCAGCCGCCGACCTCATACATTTAAGGTCATGCCTGAACTCGCCGAAGTAGAATATTTTCGTCGCTGCTGGAATCCTGGCTTAACCCGCACGGTCCAAGGAATTCGGCTTAACCCTAAGGCTCGCGTGGGGCGCGGCCTTAAGTTAAAAAGCTTAACCACGGCGCTGAAAGGTAAGAAACTTATCAAATCACATGCCGCCGCCAAACAAATGGCATTTCAGTTCGGCGACGACGTTTGGCTTGGTATCCATCTCGGGATGACGGGGCGACTTGAGGCCGGCGACGCTGATCGTGAGCCGACGCCTTACGATCACTTCGTCTTAAAGATGAGCGGCGGCAAAGAACTTATCTTCGTGGATCCTCGCCAATTCGGGCGGGTCTTATTTTGGCAAGGAATCGGCGAGCCGCCCTGGTGGAGCAAGATTGCGCCCGCAATTTTATCACCCGAATTCACCGTCGGGGTCGTTGAGGTCTTCCTGCGACGTCGCGCACGGACGGCGATCAAGGCCGTGCTTTTGATGCAAGAGCGCTTCCCTGGCATTGGCAACTGGATGGCCGACGAAATCCTCTGGCGCGCGGGCTTCCATCCGCAGGCCAAGGCGGGTTCGTTCGGGCCGAAGTCGTTGCTTAAATTGCATGCTACCTTGCGCGAGGTTTGCGCGGAAGCGATGGAGGTCATCGGTAAGGATTGGTCCGATCCGCCCGACTCGTGGCTCTTCAACCACCGATGGAAAGACGGTGGTCGCTGCCCGCGTTCAAAGAAGCCGCTCGTCCGTGAAGATGTTGGTGGGCGCACCACCTGTTGGTCTCCCGAGCGACAGGTCCTCGGTGCCGAACGCCGTTGACCTTCCACTTGCATCCGAGAACTTAAGGTCATGCGCGTCACTGGTGGCCTTGCTCGCGGAATCCAACTTCGCGTTCCCTCCAAGGGCGGGGTTCGGCCCGCCACAGATTATATCCGTGAAGCCGTCTTCAGCTCTTTGGCGGCCTTTGTCCCCGGGACGGCGGTGCTCGATCTTTTCGCTGGTACGGGCGCCTATGCGCTGGAGTCGCTTAGTCGTGGCGCGCTCCGTGCAACCTGCATCGATTTGCATGCGGGCGCGGAATTAAAATCCAACGCAGCCGCGGTCGCGAAATCGATGAACCTCGCCGCCTTGCCGCTTACACTCGTGACCGGGGATGCCACCAAGCCGGCGATGATGGCCGAAAAATTCGATCTCATCTTTGCTGATCCTCCGTGGGAGTTATGGGAAACCCATGGCGCTGAAATCTCCCAGGCAGCTGTCGGTTACGCGGTCGACGAAACCCATGCCCGGGTGATCCTTGAAGCCCCCGGAGGCTTCGTCGTCCCGGTGCCATCAGGTTGGAAATTAAAGAAAGTGATCGGCAAGGGCAAAGGTCAGCCCGCCGCCTCGATTTTGGTCCGTCAAGCTGGCGACTGATTACGCGTCCAAGTTCCGGTGCCGTGCCCAGACATGGAGACGCGCGAGCATGAGCGCGCCGCCGACCAAGCAAGCGGCCTCGACCCGCAAGATGCGATCTCCCAGGTGGTGCATCGCGAAGCCGCGGACGACCAGTAATTTTCTTTCGGCATCGGACCAACCGCGCTCCGGGCCGATGGCCAAGGTTCCGCCTATGCTGCCGGCAGGCGCTTCGCCCAGCGCCCCTAATGCTTCGTAAGGATCCAGCGCGACAAGCCAGTTATTTTCAGTGATGAGTGCGAGCGCCGCCTCGAGTGAACGTGTGCGCAAAACTTCGGGTACCAAAGTCGAGCACGCCTGTTCAGTTCCTTTCCGGAGAGGCGATTGCCATTCGTCCTCTTGCCAGAGCGAGCTCGAGAGATAGCCAGGGTCACCTTTTTCGGCCTCAAAAAAAATTATCCGCGACACCCCTAAGCTGGCCAAGTCGTGCAAAACTTTTTTCGCGGTCTGCGGCCGCGGCAAACCCACAATGACGGTGAGCGGTAGTTTCGCCTGCACGGCTCGCTCCCAGGTTATATTAAACGTAAGAACCGGAGCGACCGCGGTGATTTCGGCGAGGCCGCGCAAGGCGCCGGCGATACCGACGTGAAAACTTTGGCCAACGCGGAGACCGACGGTCTGGATGAGGTGCGTTGCCCGGGGGTCAGCGGCGTCGATGCCTTCAGTGGCTTCACGCTTTGTAATGAGGACCAGATTCACGGCTTCTAAGGTGGATTTACCGTCGGTGCTGGCGAGAGGGAAGGGCGGCATACGCTTGCACGCCCTTTGTGTCTCCCTAGGCTTAAGCCATGGATCTTTCGGAATTGCGCAAAGAATATGCGGATCACGGTGTCGATCGGGATGAATTACACTCCGACCCACTCGTCCAATTTAAGACTTGGTTCGCTCAGGCGAAGAACGCCGGGCTCATCGAACCCAATGCCATGGTGCTCTCGACGACGGATGAAACAGGCGCCCCGGCCTCTCGCACGGTTCTGCTAAAGGTCGCAGATGAGCAAGGCTTCTGCTTTTTTACTAACTATAACAGCCGCAAGGGGGCACACCTCCTTAGAGACGACCGGGCCACGCTGCTTTTCCCCTGGTTTTCATTGGAACGTCAGATACACATAAGTGGCAGAGTGATAAGGACTTCCGAAGAAGAATCCTTGGCTTACTTTGCTCGGCGCCCTTACGGCAGCCAGCTGGGTGCCCTGGTCTCCAATCAAAGTGAGGTTATTCCAGATCGGGCCCATTTAGAGACGAGATTAGCATCCCTGAAGGCCCAGCACCCCGAGGGCGCCGTCCCTAAGCCCACTTTTTGGGGCGGTTACCGCATCATCCCGGAGTCATTTGAGTTCTGGCAGGGCCGAACCAACCGCCTGCACGACCGTTTTCTTTATACCCAAGAGGCGAATGGCTGGAAGATTACGCGGTTAGCCCCCTAGGGGTTGGTAAATTAGAATTGCTAATGACCAAAGGCGTCCCCCCTTACTCTAAGGAGGGCGGATTCCCTTGGGTTGACCCATTAGCCCTAAACCATTCAACCATCTGTTCCCGCGTCCGAATGCGTCCACTTTTCACCATTGCTGCCTTAATTCCAAC
>JBAXRS010000047.1:0-14280 GCA_037131085.1 Verrucomicrobiota bacterium
AAGATAAAAGCGTCCAGCCGAACGTCGCTGCCATCAGGCCGAGAAACTCGCGCCGCACGAGACCGGAAAATTCTACAACGGGTCGGTAGAACGGATTAAGGCGTTCGCCTTTGGTTTCGGAAGATGATTCGTTCAGGCTCATGGGGTTATGATCATAGATGCAACCCCACGGCTCAAAGACAAGTTTCACGCATCGTGATTCTAGGCGTTTTATTTTCTTAATCTCATCTTAAGATTAGCTCGATACGGTGCGCTTTCGCCAGCGTATCGGTTTTATTTTAGCAACGCGCATGCCCGAATTAGGCCGCAAACATTACCCACGCTTTACTGACCGCTCGGAAACCGATTTTAGGTTAATCGCTTCAGTTCACCCGTGCTATCGCCAAACTGAACATCGCGGATGTCCATGCGATTGAGCATGCTGACCCAGAGATTATTAATCGGCGTCTCTTTCTGGTATACGATATGCCGACCCTGCCGGATGGTGCCGCAACCCCGACCCGCAAGTAAGACGGGCAAGTCATCGTGATTATGTCGGTCGCCATCGCCGTTACCGCTACCGTAGACGATCATCGAATGGTCCAGCAGGTTGCCATCCCCTTCCTTCACCGATTTCAACCGAGTCAGGAAATACGCCAGGTGGGTCGAGTGGAATTTATTGATGTCCTGGATCTTCGAAAGCTTCGCGGTATCGTTGCCGTGGTGCGAAAGGTTGTGGTGCCCTTCGCGGACATTGATAAAAGGGTACGATCGATTGCTGCCTTCGTTTGCGAAGACAAACGAACAGATGCGGGTGGTGTCCGTTTGGAACGCCAACACGACCAAGTCCGCCAGGAGTTTAAGGTGCTCGGCATAACTTTCCGGAATACCTTTCGGCATCCGGACGCCCGGCGGAAGCTGGGGCTTACCCATCGTCCCTGATTTCTGGATGCGCAATTCAAGCTCCCGTACCGCCGTAAAATATTCGTCGAGCTTACGCTGGTCTTGGACACCCAGCCGGATGTTAAGCTCTCGGAAATCGTCACGCACCGCATCGAGCACGCTCTTTCGCTGCGATTCGCGTTGGGCTCGCTCCACCGTCGTACCGGAACCGAAAAGGCGTTCGAAAATCAGGGCTGGGTTCACTTCTTTGGGCATCGGCTGCGAAGCGGAACGCCAAGAAAGATTAGATTCGTAGATGCAGCTGTAACCCGAGTCGCAACCGCCCGCGAGTTTACTGGCGTCGGCCCCGATTTCCAGCGAAGCCAAGCGGGTACGATCGCCCATGCGCGAAGCGGCCAGCTGGTCGGCGGAGATGCCTACACGGATATTCGCGCCGTCGGTCTTCCGCGGCTGTGCTCCGGTCAAATAGGCGCTCATCGCCCGGGCGTGGTCGCCGCCGCCGTCGCCATGCGAACGTGCCTTATCAGCAGTCAATCCGGTCAGGATCGAAAAATCGCTCTTCAATTCCGCCAAAGGCTCGAGGATCGGAGGCAGTTTGGAGGGCAGCACGCCATCGGAGGCGGCCGAGCGGTTGACGCGCCAACCGTCCATGTTCACGCCGTTCGGCACATAAATATAGGCCATTCGATTAGGCGCGGCCTTAGCTACCGGGGTATTTCCAGCCGCCCAGCTCGTCTGCATCCCCATCGCCTCAAGCCACGGTAAAGCCATGGCGACGCCCATGCCCTTAAGGATGGTACGGCGCTTGATCTGCTGGTCTGATTTCATGGGGCTATTTCTTCTTAATGGTTTCTGACCCGCTTTCAACCTGTGATGTTCCCCGCCGGAGGCGGAAAGGGTCGCTGAGCACGACGCCTAAGACCAAGGCGGAGATATGATTTCCGCCTTTGTTGGTTGCTTCAGCAATATGATCCAAGGCGGGCTCATCGTAAAACTCGAGGCCGCGGCCTAAGCCATAGGTCAGGAGTTTGGCGGAAAGATTGCGGACATAGCGGGCCTGATCATCTTTCAGGATAGCCTTCAACTGCGTGGCCCCCTTGAACGTACGACCGTCGGGCAACTTTCCGGAAGTATCGATCGGTCCGCCATCGTCCACGGTGCGGCTTTGCCCAATCGCATCGAATTTTTCGAAGGCGAAGCCGATGGCGTCCATCCGGGTATGACACGACGCACAGGTCGGATCGGCGCGGTGCTGTTCCATCCGTTGGCGTAGTGTGCCCGCCAGTTTATGCTGCGATTCGAGCGAAGCGACGGCGGGCGGCGCGGGTGGCGGCGGCGAACCAAGAATCTGCTCCAGGATCCACTTGCCGCGTTTGACCGGCGAGGTGCGGTCCGGGTTCGAGGTGGCCGTCAAGATACTCGCCTGCGTCAGGACGCCGCCGCGTTCGCCTGCCGGAAGCTGAATGCGCAGGAATTCTCCCTGATCGCGACCGCGGCTGAATGCGGTGACGTTAATTTTATAAAGAGTCGCGAGGGACCGATTAACGTAAGTGAAATCCGCATCGATGATATCTAAGATATTACGGTCATCTCGGACGATTTCGGTCAAGAAAAGTTCCGTCTCGCGCACCATTGCCGCTCGCAGGTTTTCGTTGAACAACGGGAACTGCGTCGTGTCCGGCGAGACCGTCGCAAGCCGACGGACCTGAAGCCATTGCAAGCCGAAGCCAGTCACGAGGTATTGCGAGCGCGGATCACGCAACATGCGTTTGGCCTGCGCCTCAAGGACGCCGCTTAATTTCTTATTGGCCGCGAGGGCAAATAACTCTTCATCCGGGAGCGAGCCCCAGAGGAAATAACTCAACCGGGAGGCCAGGGCGAATTCGCCCACCGGATGGGCGTCTTGGGCGGTCGGTTGCTCATCCTGCTCCGCCCGGAAGATGAATTTCGGCGAGGCGAGGACGACGGCGATCATCGCGCGCGTGCCGGCCTCCCAGGAGCCGCCGACTTTTTCGGCTTCGTTAAAGACACGCTCATACCGTTGCATTTCGGCGACGGTGGCCGGACGACGGAAGGCCCGGCTGACAAACCAATTAACGATGAACTGGGACCGCGCCGTCGTCGTCTTGCCTTCGATCATGGCGCTCAGGCGCCGCTGCAGGTCCGTCCGCGTATCAAGTGGGCCAAGCAGTCGTAAACGCAATCCAGATAAGGTCCGCGTCGCCGTCGCCGGCTTTTCGGGAGCGTTCAACCACGTCAGCGTGAAGTTATGTTTCCCCTGCTTGATTGTGGTCTTAACCTCGGCTGTTTCAGATTTTACCGCTGTCTTGAAAGCGTAGACTCCGACCTCGACGCCATCCACCAGGAAGGCGACCTTGGGCGGCGGATCGCCGACACTCCCGGTCGCGCGTAAACGTACGGAGATCAAGTAGTCGCCGTCTCGCGGGACCTCCATGGCGCCGGACATCGAAGCCGTGGGGTTGAAGTACCGTTGCTGTTGGACATTCTTTCCTCGCGGAAGCATGTCCATCATCGCGAAGCCTGTGCCATCAGGTTCATTGGGGGCCGTCGGCATCGCCTTACCGGCGACTAATTCTGCGGCGGCGATATATCGTTCGAGGTGGACGGGGGAAAACGACAGCACGTCGCCGATATTATCGAAACCATAGCCCGTGTCGTCCGCCGGGAAGTCCATCGAGAAATTTCCGTCTACCAGACAAAGGTCCCTGATGGTATTATTATACTCCGTGCGGTTAAGCCGACGGATCGTCACCGAACCGGGGTCAACTTTAGTCCGGAGTTGCGCACGATAAACCAGGCCGTGCACCTCGCGCTGCAGCTGCTCGATTTCGGCAAGCGAGGGCCGAACCTTTTTCTTAGCCGGAGGCATTTCGCCGACCGTTACTTGATTGAGCACTTCGCGCCAAAGCCTCTGCTGCGGGAACATCTGGTGGTCGTCCTGGATGGCTTCGAAATTGATTTCTCCCTTGGCCAGATCATTGCCGTGACATTCGTAACAATATTTATCCAGGAAGGGTTTGACGCCTTTTTGAAAATCCTGACCGGAGGCCGAGCCACTCCCTAGCACCCACGCCACCAGCCAACCCAGCAGGAGAGCGGGTCGCCATTGGAGGCCTTGAGCGGGGCATAACATAGCAAATTAAAGACAGAACAGGCGGGCGAAGGTTGCAATCCCCAGGGGTCAATTTATCGAAAAGAGCCAAATCTGGATTTATTTATGTAAGTTGTTGATTAATAGTATTTTAAAAGTTAATTTATTAAAATACTTACTCTTTGAGCCCCTTTCTCGTGTCTTCCAGGCGAATTTCAGCTCACTTCCCTTCATTTAAACTGCCATTTACCCCATTAAAGCCAAGAATGGACAAGAAGTTACGAAACCAAACACTGGGTTTGGTGTTCTAAACAATACCACCCCGCCCCCCTTCCTGATGCCCCTCTCTCATAGACAGACCATTCTTAGCCTGCTTGCAGGTCTTACCTTTTTAAGCACGGCCAACGCCCTGCATGCTATCGACCTCGAAGGGCTGGTAAAAAATTCCCCCTTTGGAGAATCAAAAGGAGGCGCCGTCGCCAATGCCAAACCCGGCACCCTCGAATTCCGGGGAATGTATGCGGATAATGGCGTCACTTATTTCAGCATTTATAATTCTGTTACCAAACAATCCAACTGGGTGCCCCAAGGGGAAGCCCAAGGCGGATCCATTCCGTTTTCAGTCAAAAGTTATGATCCAGACAATGAGTCCGTTGTCATCGATAACGGAGGACAAGCGGTCAGCCTGCAATTACACCAAGCCACGGTGGTCCCTTACTCCGGCGCATCGGCGGCCGTGGCGGCCGCTGCTCCGGCCGGCGGCGCCGCTGCTGCAGGAGCGTTAAACAACGGCCAGCCACCCACCGCAGAACAGATTCAGGCTTTCCGCGACGAGATGCGCCGCCGCTTCGGCGATCGCGGCCCAGGCGGCGATGCCGGTGCCGTACCTGTCGCCAAACCCTCTAAAGCTGAGCGGGCTGCCGAAGCAGCGGCGGCGAAGCCGACCGCGGCAACGCCTAAGGTTAAGTCTTCTAAAAATAAACAGTAATCTTCTTATCCTCTTTTCATGAATACTCCTAAGACGTCCGCCGTGCGCCACCTGCGCAAAGGCTTCACTCTGCTCGAAATCCTCATCGCCGTCGCCATCGTCGGCATGCTGGTTGGCCTTGCGGTCACGAACACCGACAAGATCCTGGGCCAAAGCCAGGAAGGTGTCGCCAAGTTGTTCGTCAATGAATCGCTGAAGACCTCCTTGGTGCGTTACCGTATCGACATGGGAGACTATCCTTCAAGCGATGAAGGCATCAAGTCGCTGATCGTCGCGCCCGAAGGCAAGGCCGATCGCTGGCGCGGCCCTTACATGGAAGCCAAAGGAGGCCGCACTCCGGTCGACCCTTGGAACGAAGAGTACCAATACCGCTACCCTGGCACGCATAACACCGAAAGTTATGATTTATTTTCGAAAGGCCGGGACAAACAGCCTGACACTGCGGACGATATCGGCAACTGGTGAAGGAGTCCCTGCAGTCACCCACCGGCAAGCCGGCTCGAAGCGGCTTCACCCTCCTGGAAACGCTCCTCGTGATTGGCCTGATGAGCATGCTCGCGGCCGTCTTGATCGGTGGCTCCGCGTCGCTGCTTAAAGGCACGGCCCGCTCCGATCCGGAAGACGCTCTCTTGGCGTTGATGCAAAAACTTCGGCGCGAGGCCGTGGAACAAGCACAGACCATCGAGCTTATTCCGGTCAGAAAAACCGAAGGTGAAGAAGGCGCCGACTTCACTTGGGGCGAAGATCATGAAGAGACCTTGCCGATCCAAGCTGGAGTCTCCGTCAAGATTATCGGCCCAGAAGTCGGAGGAGCCATCCTCCTCGGCGGCCTTGAGACCGAAAGTCCCGTAGCCCGGTTGCGATTCTATTCGGATGGCACCTGCGACCGCGTCCGGCTCGAAATCGTCCGGAATGAAAATCGTCGCATCACGCCGATCGACCCCCTCACTTGTGCTCCGCTGCCGGCGGTAGATGCCAAATGAAAACCCGGGGCTTCACCCTCATCGAGGTCCTTGTCAGTCTCGCGATCTTCGCGCTCGCGGCGGTCGGATTAGGTTCAGCGTATTCCAACGTGCTACTCGGACGGATGGCTTTAAAACAAAACTCTACCGAGCTGGAAGATATGGCGCGCGCCCGGGCGGCCCTGATGGAAGCAGCCAACTTCGAGGACGCCGAAGGCGGTGGCGACATCCATCTGCCGGGTAATCGCACGGCTCGCTGGAAATCAAAAATCGAACCTACTTCCGTCAGCGACCTGTTTAGCGTCGTCTTGACCGTAGAAATCCAAGCCGAAGAAAATGGCGAATATTCGCCCGAAAAGACGGAGGCCCGCCTGCTATTACGACCCACCTGGTCGGTGCCGGCAGATCGCACTAAGATTCGCGACGAGGCCAAACAGAAACTCGAACGTGAACGGGGCTACACCGAGTCCAACGGCAACTCCAGTTTTGTCAGCACGCCTACTTCGCCTCGCGGTGTCGGTGCCACCGCCGGTGGAGGCAAGGGCAACACACCCCCAGGTAAGGGCACGAATAACGGCAAAGGTACGAACAACGGCGGAGGGAAAGGAACGAATAACGGCAGTGGCAAAGGCAATAACAACGGTGGCGGGAAAAACGGCGGAGCAACGCCGCCACCAGCACCGAAAGGCGGAGGAGGCGCACCCAAATCTGTCCAATGAAATCCGCTACGCCTCAGTCTCGCCGCGCATTCACGCTCCTTGAGACGCTCGTTTCCTTGGCCCTCTTGGGCGTGCTGATGGTCACACTTAATACTTTCTTGTTCTCGATGAGCGAACTCTGGGGCGACCGCCGAGATCAGCGGCTCTTCGACCAACACGTGAAAGCGGGCACGCGGCTCTTACGCGAAACCTTCGACACCGCCACAATCGGCCCTGGGGCGACCGGCGTCGTCATCAAAGATACGCGCTCGGGCAACGGCACGACCGAACCTCGACTGGCTTTCTTGCTCGCCGACGCCGGCCGTCTGGCCGATTGGCCTGCGACGCCTCTTCCCGACGTAGATTTCTCCCTCTACGTGGAAGCGGAGAAAGGTCTCGTGCTCCAATGGCAATCGCGCCTGGAAATCGAACGCGACGCCAACGACCTCCACGAGACCATTATTTCGCCTTTCGTCACTGCGATTCATTACGAATATTATGACGCCACCTTGAAGACGTGGAAAGTAGAAGACGAGCCGAAGCAAAACGACGGCAGTACGGCTTGGTTACAACCGGCGCGGATTCACCTCGATTTCGCGCGCGGGTCGCTCAAAACGACGGCGGTCATTGACATGCCTATCCGGCGCTCCGGCGCTTCACGACCATGAAGCAACGGCGTCGAGGTTCCGTCATCGTAGTGGTCTTGGTGCTGATTACCTTGGCATCCCTGCTCTTGGGGCGGTTCATGGAAGACAACTCCCTTGAACTCTCCATGATCACCCACGAGGCCGACAAACGTCGCCTCCGGGCCGATGCCCAGTCGGAACTGGAACTTGCCATCGCCGTCATCGCCGAGATCCGCTCCATCGACCTTAATAAGATCCACGCCGTCTCCCAGGGCTTTGAAGATCCCCACGCTTACGCTGGCTTCCCGCCCCGCGAAGGTCTTGAAGTGTCTTTTGAATTCGAAGACGAAAGTTCGAAGCTCTCTCTCAGCACGACGGACAAGAACGGGCTGATTCAGCTTCTTTACTCCCTCGGCCAAGAACAGCGCGATGCGGAACGCGTGGCAGACGCCATCGTCGCCTGGACGAGCAAAAAATATGAATCTATCGAGGAAGAGGCGACCGACGCCGCTTACGAGCGCGCCGCCTTATCCCACCGCCCAGCCCGGCGGCCGATCCGCAACTTCGAAGAATTCCGCACCATCGGCGTGGCTAAAGAATTCTTCTTCGACGAAGAAGGCCGGCCCACCCCGCTATTCGAAGCCTTCAAGGGGTGCGTGAGCCTCTACACGTTCGACCGTTGTAATATTAATACCGCTTCCGATGCCGTCATCCTCTCTCAAGGCCTCGACGACAAGCAATTGGCCATCATTCGCGAACGGCAAGCGACGGACAGCAAGCGGATCGTGGGGACTCCCCCTTATTTCCGCGTAACCAGCGAAGTTCGGCAGATGGTGGGTGGAAATGCCCCCCTCCAGCGTTTCGACGACGAAATTCAGATTCTTTGGGTACGCGCGACCGTCAAGGAAGGCCTTGCCCAGTGCCGGACCAGCGCCCTGGTCGCCATCCGCTCCGACATCACCTTCACCGCGCCCGTGGCCGACCCCGAAACCTCGCCTTCGATCGACATCAAAGGCAGCACGAAGGCCCCAATTATTCCCAAAACATCGGGAACCTCGACAGCCTCCGCAGGGTCGACTACATCAATAACCAAAGCAGCCGCTACCTCCACGACCACCCCCGGAGTCGAACCCCCGACTTCCCTTGGCAAATCCACGCTCGGCGGCCGAGCCTCCAGCAAGACCATCAATTATCCCTTTCAAATCCTCGCCTGGAACGAAGACAACGGCCCAGCGAAAAAAACCCCGCCCCCACCGCCCACTAAATGAGTTCATTCATCTCTCGTTGGTTTTCTAACGCACAGCCGCAAACCGCGGCGGCGCTCCTGCCGGGTAATCGTTTCTTCGTCCGCCGGATCAACGTCGAAAGCGCGACCGCGCAAGAGCAGGTGAGCCTCGGGCTCGAAGCAATCTCCCCCTTCCCGCTTGAACAAATGCTCGTGGGCCACGTGCTTTCCGCCGACGGCACCCAAGCCTTGGCTTATGCAGCCCACCGACGTCGCTTCACGCCCGAAGAGAGCTTTGCTTGGCCGGACGACTGCCAAGTCATCCCCGAGTTCGTCGCCCTGTGTGGCATCCGCCCGAATGGTGCGGGCATTATCGTCCACCAAGGCGATGAGCGTCTCATCGCCTTGGCCTGGGGCGAAGGTGACACGCTTCCCGCCGCCATCGTCGTCGCAGAAATCGTAGATAGCGATCAGGCCTCGATTGTCCGCGAAGCGGCTGCCCGGGCCGATCTCCCCGCCGATACGGCCGTAACCGCGATTTCCGGAGCGCTTTTCGGCGAAACCATCGAAGGTCAATTATCCCTTAAAGCCGAGGGTAACGCGCCAATGCTGATTTCCAAGAAGGCCCTCGATGCCGCTGACATTCGCGACCGCGATTTCCTCGCCCAACGCCGTAAAAAAGAAAGTACTAATATGCTAATCTGGAACGCGACCCGTCTCGGATTGGCGACGCTGGTAGTCTCTTTCATCCTCGAGCTGGTCGCGATGGGCATAAGCTTGCGCAGCAATAAACTACAGGCCCGGAACGAGAGCCAGCAGCCCCTCGTCGCCGACATTGAAGCGGCCCAAGCCATCTCGGCCCGCATCATCGATCTCGGGGTGAAACGCCCGCTCTCCCTCGAGATGCTCGCCTTGGCGAATGAACACCGCCCGAGCACCCTCGATTTCCAACGCATCACCTGCAAGAATAACACCCTCCTCGAAGTCGAAGCTCGTACCACGAACGCGGGCGACATCGGCATCTTCGAACACGCCCTGTCCGGGCTTCCAGAAGTCGCTTCCGCTGCTAGCCGCGATATTCGCGCCCGCGAATCATCGACGTCCTTCACCATCGCCATCACTTTCAAACCTGAAGTCCTTCGCAAATCTGCGGCCACCCCAAAACAATGAAACACCTCTTTTTCTCCCTCAAGATGCGCGAGCGCGTGATGGCACTCGCCGCCTTGGCCGTGGGCGCCTTCCTTTGGTCAACGGGCGCCTGGACGCGCACCCGGGGCGGCTGGGATAACTGGCAGGCCCTTGAAGCTGAAGCCAAGATCCAATCCTCCTGGATGGCTAAAGAGAAAGAAATCCGCGACGCGGCGACGGCAGCCGTCCAAGGCCTTGATGCCGGTCACGGTTTTGATGAAGCCCACCTCGTCGCCGAAGCCGTTGCCGCCGCCAAAGAAGCCGGCCTGACCGCCAACACCGAAGCGCCTAAGACCCAGAAGGCCGGTCGCTTCGCCGTCCACTCCCTCCAGATGAGCTGCCGCCGGGCCGACATGGCAAGTATGGTCAAGTTTTACGAGAACATCAGCGAGCGCGCACCGTATGTGGCGATCAGCCAACTTACTTTACAATCTGAGCGCGGTACGACCGGAACGGTGACCGCCACGCTGCGCCTGGATGCACTGGAACTGATTTCTCCCCCGACGCCCGCTCCGGCTAAATAAGCCTAGAAGCGGAAACTTGAGCTGACTTCGAAAACGGCCGCCACGATCGCGAACGCGATGAAGGCAACAAAGGAGAAGGCGGCGACCAAGACAGAGGCAGAAATAGTCTGGGAAATTGCGCCCAACCAACGGTCGAGCTCGGCGCGATAAGAGCGCGAAATATCGCGCAAGCCGGGCGCGAGGTTGCCGGTCTGTTCGGCGACGGCGACGCGGTCCAAAAGAAGCCGAGGGAAATACCCCGTACGGGCCAAGGCCTTGGAGAGACTGTCGCCTTCCAAAACGCGGTCAGTCGCTTCGCGCAACTGTTGACGGAGGGCGCGGTTAGGCGCCGTCTTTTCAGCCAGCCGTAAGGCTTCGGCGGTCGTGATACCATTCTCCAGCAAGACCGCCAAGGTATGACAGAAATTGAGAACCGAAACCCGCATCACGAAAGAGCCGGCGATGGGCACGCGCAGCAGCAAGCCGTCGGAAGCAATCTTACCTGCATCCGTCCGGCGCCAGCGATAGACTCCGATGACCGTGATCACCAAGAGGCCGGCAAAAATCGGTCCGGCCACGACGAAGACGTCGGCGAAAGTAATTAAGAGCTTCGTGGACAGAGGCAGCTTGCCACCCAAGGAATTAAGCAAGGTCTGCAAGCGCGGCAAAAGAAACAGGACGAAGAAAATCACGACCCCGATGGCGATAACGCAGATGAAAATCGGGTAAGCCATGGCACCAATCAACTTGCGGCGGAATTCTTTTTGTTCGTTGAAATGCGAGATCAGCCGCTCCAAAACGTCGCGAATATTGCCGGTGGCCTCACCCGCGGAAATCAGATTGAGCGTTTGTCCGTCAAAGACCTTTGGGAAAGTTCCCATCGCCGCCGAAAGGCTTTGGCCCTCGCCCAGTTTGGCCCAGATACCGGAACACAGCGTCCGCAGTCGGGATTTTTGCAGACGCAGTGATAGCAGCCGCAGCGATTCGCCGGCGGACATCCCGCTACGCACCAAGTCGGCCATGGATTCTAAAAACGGCAAGCACTCGGCTTCGGTCGGCTCTTGGTCGGGCGTAAGTTTCGAGCCATCCTTGGATGCTTCTTTTGCCCGCACCGCCGCACCAGCCTCTTCCACTTTCAGGGGGCGGATATTACGCGACTGCAAGCGCCGCAAGGCCTCGCGGCGATTGGGGGCTTCGATAGTCCCCTCGGCCGCCGCTCCCTGAGCATCGCGTGCGGTATAGTTAAAGACGGCCATCGGGCTTATTCGTTCGAACTTAGGTTGCGCACGAGCTCATCGATGGTCGTGTGACCTTGGACAACCTTGATCCAGCCCGCGCGGGCCAAAGGCCGCATCCCCTGAGAAATCGCTTTCTCTGTGAGTTCACGATTACTGACGCGACTGACGATTAAATCATGTAACGGCTTAGGGTGGAAAATTTCGAAGACCCCGACGCGTCCGCGATAGCCCGTATGGCGGCACTTACGGCAACCGACCGGTTCACGCAGAGTAGTGACTTCTGCCAACTCTTTTTCACCCATGCCCAAAGCTTCGAGGGCCGGCAGTAGACGCTCACGAACGACTGGTACCGTCTTGGCGCAATCGCTACAGACTCGGCGAACGAGACGTTGGGCGATGACCAATTCGACGGCCGAGGCGACTAAGAAGGGCTCTACCCCCATGTCGACCAGACGCGTGATGGCACCGGGTGCGTCGTTGGTGTGCAAGGTCGAGAAGACGAGGTGACCCGTCAACGAGGCCCGGATGGAAATTTCGGCGGTCTCTAAGTCGCGAATTTCTCCGACCATGATGACGTCCGGATCTTGACGCAGCGTGCTCCGTAAGGCGTTCGCAAACGTCAGGCCAATTTCGGCCTTGGTCTGCACTTGGTTCGCGCCAGGCACTTCGTATTCGATGGGATCTTCAATCGTCACGATACGCAATTCGGGCGAATTGATTTCCTGCAAGAAGGCGTTCAACGTCGTCGACTTACCCGAACCGGTAGGGCCAGTAACGAGGATGATGCCGTGCGGATAATCGAGCACCTTGCGCACGGCGGACTGTTCATCGGGGTTCATGCCGATGCGGTCCATGTTATAAGCCTCCTTACGTTGATTCAGGAGACGAAGCGAAACGGATTCGGCGTAGATGGTAGGAATCGTCGAGACGCGAATATCGAGGACGTTCTTACCGTCGCGGAAATTGATACGGCCGTCTTGCGGTAGACGACGTTCGGAAATATTCAACCGCGCCATGATTTTAAGGCGAGAGATGATGGCGTCTTGGAAGCGCGAGAGGTTATCCGGCAAAGGTACCGCGAGCAGGATACCGTCGACGCGATAACGGATGCGTAACGCCCCTTCTTGGGGTTCGAAGTGTACGTCCGTCGCGCCTTCGGCGACGGCTTGAGAAAGGACTTCCGTGACGAAGCGGACGACGGCGGCGTCTTGGTCGGCTTCGACGTCGGCGCCGGCCGCTTGTAATTCGGGAAGGTCTTCGCCTTCGTCATCCAGGCTGCCTGAACCCACGCCGTAGTTTTCGTTGATTAACTGACTGACGCGCTCGGGCGGAGCCAGATACCACTTCGGGCGGCGGGGCGTAAAAGTTGCGACCCAATCAGCCGTGTCAGCATCGGGCGGAAGCGAGGTCACTAAACGAAGGCGGCCTTCTTCGCCGCCGGGCATGGTGACCGGTACCACTTGGGCTTCGGAAGCAATCCGGGCAGGTAGGATTTTTAAACCTTCCAGATCGATGGCTGGCTCATCCAAGACTTCGAAGCCCGTCAGCTTCGCCAATTCGGCGAGCAGTCCGGCCTCATTGAGATTAAGCGCTTGGGCCAAGAACTTAAAGCGGGCCTCGCGCGGCGATTCCGCGAACGCGGCGCGAGCCTCGTCGGTCAGTCTTTCGGCGAGCGCCGAAGGCAGTCCGTGCCGGTCAACAGTCAGCATATTACTTCTTTGCTGGTGCGGCTACCGGTTGACCAGGGATACGGTCGAGTACCTGACGGGCTTCAGGTCCGAGGCTCGACGCGTCGACGCGATTGAGTCCGTCGATATTATCGGCGGCCGTATTCGTCAGGACGTAAGGACGAAGGAACATCACCAGCTCCGTGCGAGTTTCGTCGCTTTGGCTTCCGCCGAACAAGTCGCTCAAGAACGGAATCGGACCGAGTCGGCTGGTGGATTTGATTTTCTGCCGGCGCTGCAAGCCGCCGAGGACGATGATTTCTCCACTCATCGCGCTAACAAAGGAATCCGTCGTACGGCGGCCGATGATGGGCTGGCTGTTACCGTCGACCATGACGTGGTCGATGATGTCTTCCACCGATTGGCTGACCTGCAGTTGAACGGCTCCATCCTTGCCGATCAATGGCAGGACCTTTAATTGAATACCGATATCGCGCATGGAAACCGTCGAGCTGGTCGTCAGGCCGGTCGAGCTGCTGGTGTTGGCCGTCGAAGTCACCCCGGTGATGACGGGGAGAGATTCGCCGACGAAGATTGTCGCTTCTTTATTATGCGTCGTGGTGATGGCCGGACAGGAGAGAATCCGTGCATCATTTTTGGCGGGCGTGGTGGCGAGGCCGATGATACCGGTTAAGTTGCCACTGCTGTTGATGGTCGCTTGTCCGCCCGCGAGACCCCCTAAGCTTGAACCATTGGCGCCTGCAGCCGAAAGGAACGTGCCGCCAATACTCGTAAGTTTGCCGTTCGTCACCGTCATGTTCAGCGAGGAAATCCCGCTGGTATCGCTATCGGTCAAGGTCACCTCGGCGATGACTACTTCGACACGTACCTGGGGGAGTAAGCCGTCGACTTTTTCGATCAAGTCGCGAAGCAGGCGCAAGTCGTCCTTGGTTCCCGAAACGATAATCGAGTTGCTGCGGACGTCCGGCAGCACGGTCACCGTATTACTGAATTCATCGGCCCCTGCTTGGGCCGCGCCGGCGGCAGAAGGTGCCGCAGCCGCGACGGCGACTGGGGCGACCGGCGTAGCCGCACGGGCGCTCGGTGAGCCCTTTGTGGTCCCGCTTGCCTTGGTCGCGGCGGCGACCTGGCCGGTGACTAACTGCGTCAGCATCGTGGCGACCTGGGTCG
>JBAXRS010000048.1:0-14006 GCA_037131085.1 Verrucomicrobiota bacterium
GGATTCAACATGCTGGGCTATAAATTAGAAGCCGACCGAGAAAAAATCCTTGCGGTCGTCGCGGCGCATTACCGTGAATACTCCGCCCGATGAGCGACCTCGTCGCCGAACCGGAAGGCGTACTTCTGGTAGATAAACCTCAAGGCATCACCTCGCATGACGTCGTCGATAGCGTTCGCCGACTTTATCAAACCCGCCGCGTCGGCCATGCAGGCACGCTCGACCCGATGGCGACGGGTCTGCTGATCATCTTGGTCGGGAAGGCCACCAAAGCCTCGCAATACCTGATGTCGCAAGAGAAAGAATACTTGGGAGAGTCTACATTAGGAGCCGTGACAGATTCACAAGATGCCGACGGCGTGATTGTCGAGACGACGCCCGTGCCCGAACTTACCTCCGAACAAATCCAAGCCGCGATGGATTCAATGTTGGGCGACCAATATCAAACCCCACCGATGCATTCGGCCAAGAAAGTCGGCGGCAAGAAACTCTATGAGCTCGCCCGCAAGGGTATCGAAATCGAGCGCGAACCTCGCTTCATCCGCATCAATGCCTTCGTCCTCACCTCGTGGGTCAGTCCTAAGATTACCTTCCGCATACATTGCACCAAGGGCACCTATATTCGGACGATTTCGCATGACCTTGGCCGGAAATTAGGTCCAGGCGCACACCTGTCTGCCTTACGCCGCACCCTCTCCGGAAACTTAACCATCGCGCAGGCTGCCACGCTCCAAGAACTTGGCGCCTGTTCCCGCGAACAACTGCACGAAAGGCTGATTCCCGTGCGGGACGCCGTCCCCAGCATCGCCCTTGGATGAGTCAGAGCCGCCCACTCCACCTCGCGATTGGCGCGTTTGACGGCGTCCATCTCGGCCACCGCGCGGTCCTTCATTCCGCCCGGGCAGCCGCAAGACTGGATGGGGGCCTTGTCGGCGTGCTCACTTACGATCCGCACCCAAGCAAAGTCCTCCGGCCAGACGCACCCGTCCCGTTGATTTTTAACCGCAGCCAGAAAGACGAGCGGCTTACCGAAGCGGGTGCTCAGATGGTTCATCATGAGAAGTTCGATCGTCATCATGCCGCCATCGAAGCGGCCGATTTTCCGGCTTGGCTCAAGAAGACACTCCCACACCTCAAGTCGCTTCACGTCGGTTCAAATTTTCAGTATGGCTGCGGACGGACTGGAAATGGAGAGAGCCTGATTGCGCACGGAGCTCAAGCCGGCTTGAACGTGCGCCTCATCGCCGCCGTCCAGCTGGGCAGCGAAACCGTGAGCAGCTCTCGGATCAGACAATGTCTCGCCGAGGGCGAACTCGATCTCGCCAATGCCATGCTCCTGCGACCCTATGAGGCCGAAGGCGTGATCATCAGCGGCCGACAAATCGGCCGAACCATCGACTTTCCGACGGTCAATGTCGCCTGGGAGCCTGAACTCAAGCCCGCCTATGGCGTGTATGCCGTCGAAGTCATCTTCAAGGGCGAGGCGCTGCCAGCCGTGGCGAATTACGGTATCCGACCCACGGTCGAAACCGGTAAAGTCGCACCGCTCCTTGAGGCCCATATCCTTAGCGGCACGGCACCGACCGCCGGTGAAACTGTGCGTATCCGCTTTATTCGCCGCCTGCGCACCGAACAAAAATTTGCGGACCTAACGGCGCTCCAGGCGCAGATCGCCAAGGACTCGGCAGCGGCCAGGCAAATTCTGGGTCTGCTCGACTAGGCTATCAACTGACTGCCTGAGTCCATCAGACCGTTGCGAAAGCTGGAAGGTTTCCTGGGTCAAATGCTCTCGGCGAATTTTTTGATGATGCCGCCGAAGGCGCCGTTGGAGAAAAAAATGACGCAGCGTGGAGATTTATCTGACTTCACGAGGGCGGTCAGTTCGCTTAAAAGCTCGTCGTTCGAAGCCGGAGCGAAACCCTTCTTGCCCGCCTGCGTGATCGCGGCGGCCACACCCGCACTATCGAAACGCTCTTCGCCGAGCTTGTCGGCGCGATGAGGCGGAGCCAGGAAGACCTCATCGGCCTTCTTGAGCGCTTCACGGAAAGCATCCTGCATCACCTTTCGAGCAGCGGTGTTGCTACGCGGCTCGAAGCAGGCGACGAGGCGATGCTTGGGATAACGGGCGCGCAGGGATTCCAACGTCAGATCGAGGGCGGTCGGGTGATGGCCGAAATCTTCGATCACCGTCAGTTCAGGGCGGTCGACGAGCACTTGCTGACGGCGCTGGACGCCTTGGAACTTATCAAGCGCGTCCAGCTTCAACTTCGTCGGATCCTTGGCATCGAGCAGGAGACCGGCGGAGACGGCGGCCATCGCCGCGTTGCGGGCGTTGAAGAGACCAGGCAAGGCCCACTTCACCCTACCCCACTCCTTGCCCTTCCAGAGCAGGGTGAATGCCGATCCTGTCGGGGATTCCTTGAAGTCGGCGATGACCGCATCATTAGCCGGGCCGACACCCACCCGGACGACCGGAGCCCAGGTAATATTCTTTACCAGTCCGAGCACGTTGGCGTCATCGCCGTTGGCGACGATCGCACCGTTACACGGAACGATTCGGAGTACATGGGAAAATGTCCGGAGCACGTCGTCGAGATCGCGAAAGATGTCCGCGTGGTCGAATTCACAATTATTAACCGCCAAGATGTGCGGCAGATACTGGATGAACTTACTGCGCTTGTCGAAAAAGGCCGTATCGTATTCGTCGCCCTCGATGACAAAGGGCCCACCCTTAATCCCCGGGTCTGAAGAGTCGGGTAAATCGCGGGGTACCCCGCCGACCAGCCAGCCGGGCTTACTGCCGTTCGCTTTTAACAAGACGGCCGCGATACAAGTCGTCGTCGTCTTTCCGTGCGTCCCGGCCACGACGATGTTTCGACGTTCATTGAGGAGATGCGTTCGAAGAAGTTCTGGCAGCGACAGGTAAGGCTGCGTACGCATTTCCAAAAGCCATTCGACCTCCGGGTGTCCGCGTGAAGCGATATTCCCTACGACGACCAGGTCGGGCTTGATTGACGCTAACCGTTCCGCCGACCAGCCCTCTAGGATATCTATCCCTGCGCTCCGCAGATGGTCTGACATTGGAGGGTAGATGCCCGTATCCGAGCCCATGACTTCATGGCCAAGGGCTCGCATAAGCAAAGCCGCATTGCCCATCGCCGTCCCGCAGATGCCCATGAAATATATCCGCATGAGGCGATAAAAGAGGAGATGGGACCAAGGGCGAGAAAGTTACGTGAGGAACTCAGGCGGCCCTTGCTTACCCCCCAAAAAAGAAGGCCCTCAACTGACTTCAGTTGAGGGCCTGTACCAACTTCTTCCGACGGTGCTAACTTGGGCTTTTGCTGCCTGCTGATGACTGACCGTCCGTTACTCACCGACATCCTCCCGGCTTTCCATCTGGTTTACCCTGATTTCCAGCCCGTTATGACTTCGTGCCTTCACCGATTTATCGAGCCCTCACTGGCAACTGGCTTACTACGCACCGTCCTTACGCCGCCCGCCCTAATTCGCCTAGATCTGTCGGATGCGGATGATTCCTTTTTTCTTTTTCTAGACGATGGCGCCGACGAAGTTGGCGGTCGACTTTATCGACCAGAAAATCAATCGATTTATATAAATCATCGGACTCTTCCCGGACCACGATATCCGGGCCCGGTAACTCCAGCCGGATTTGGGCCGCAAACTCGCGACTATGGTCGCTACAGCGGGTATGGACGAGCTCGACATGCACGCGGACGATCCGCGGGTTGTGGCGCAAGAGTCTCTCGACTTTGGCGCACACGGTTTCTTTCAGGGCATCGGTGAGGTCCATATGGATTCCTGACACGACGATCGGAGCACTTGTCATGTGTGTTGTGTTATTGGGGTTAACGTGAGATTCTGCGGCCATGTCAAAGAACGACACCATCGATAGATTTTTCAGAAGTTTTTCCTGTATCATCATTTCGGGAGCCTCGTCGGGGATTGGACGCGCAATAATCTCGCGCATTGGTGATTTTGGAGTCGCCGCGGCTGTGTTCAACCTTTCCCGAACCGCCCCCCAAGGGGTTTCTAATGCTCTTAACTTCACTCATCTTACCTGCGACCTCTCGCAACCAACTGACATCTCGAAGGTTGTCATTGAATTACAAAAACTAATGCCGCGCGATGGCAGAATACTCTTAATTAATAATAGCGGCTTCGGGGCTTATGGCGAATTTCCAGCCCCAGGATTAGCTCACACGCTCAAGATGATTGACGTCAATGTTCGCGCACCCGTCGAACTCACCGGTCTGCTCTGGTCGGAATTAAAACAACGAGGCGGCATGGTAGCGAATGTGGCCTCGCTGGCCGGCTATCAGCCCACTCCACTCATGACGACCTACGCGGCCACCAAGTCATTCCTGCTTAACTGGAGTATCGCACTTGATGCGGAGGCCAAAGCTCATGGCATCCGTTGCGTCGCGATTTGCCCTGGTCCAGTTTCGACCAACTTCTCGAAAGCCGCCGGCTTCACTGGACCCACCGGCCTCGGCGGACAAACGGCGGACGAATGCGTTGACGAAGCCCTGATTGCGATGGCCCATCACAAGCCCCACGTCATCACCGGCTGGAAGAATAATCTTGTTGGCATCTTTTCGGCGCGCCTCCCCAAGCCCTGGGCTGCTGCGATTGGGTTAAAAATGATTAAGCGGCTCCGCCTCGATCGTTTTATCGAGAAGTAAGCCTTACTTAGCGCCGTCTAACAGTTCACGTGCATGCGTGAGCGCCACCTTGCTGGAGCGATCTCCCAGCATCCGTGCCAGTTCCGATTCACGTTCCTTACGCTTACCATGCACGGGAGTGATTTCGACCATCGTCGATTTATCATCCTGGGTCTTCGTCACGACGAGGTGGGCATGGCCCAGCGCGGCTACTTGCGGCAAGTGCGTCACGCAGAAGACCTGGTGCCCCTTGCCCAAGGCGGCTAATTCTTGTCCGACTTGGGCACCGATCTCACCGCCGACATTGGCATCTACCTCGTCGAAGACCAAGACCGGCGTCCGATCGACCGCTGCCAGAACGGTCTTAAGCGCGAGCATCACGCGGGCGGCCTCGCCGCTGGAGGCAATTTGGTCGAGCGGCAACAAGTCTTGGCCGGCGTTAGGACAGAACAAGAAGCGAACGGCATCCGCTCCCGTGGGCCCAAGCGAGGCCGAGGCCACTTCGATTCGCAAGTCGGCCTTCTTAAAGCCAAGCGCCCCCAGCATCTTGCGGGCTGCCGTCGCGAGTTTTTCCGCGGCCTTCGTGCGCGAAGTATGCAAGCTATCGGCCTGGATGCGTAATTCTTTTTCAACCTTAGCGGCATCGGCTTTCAACTTGGCGACCCTGGCTTCGACGTCGCCCTGCGAAGATAATCGGTGCCGAAGTCCTTCGCGTTTTTCTCGCACCGAAGAAGTGTCCGGTCCGTATTTACGGCGGAACTCCAACCAGAGATTCATTTTCTGATCCAAACCGGCGGCCAACTCATCATCCGATGACAATCCCCGACCTAAACGAGCGAAGTCCGCCCGGATATCTTCCGCCTCGGAGGCCAATGAAATAATCCGGTCGCGCAAGGTTTGGGCATCTTGATCGATTCTTGCCACGTCATCCGAGGCCTTGAGCAATTTAGGCAAAACCTCTCCCATCCCCTCGGAGCCGAACCCGGCTTCGAGCTGGCCGAGCAAGAGGGCAAGCTCTTGAGCCCGCGAGGAGCGAGCGTAGTCACGTTCAAGTTTAGCCACGGCTTCATCGGTCAGATCCAGCGAATCCAACTTGCCTAGCTGCGAGCGCAAAAAGGCTTCCTCGTCTTCCGACAGGCGTTCAGCCGTCGCGGCCTCTTCCGCCTCGCGTAATAATTCACCGCGTTGCCGCCAACCCGCCCGATACGTTACCAGCGAAGCTCCCAGCCCAGCATGCAAGTCGAGCATTTCGAGCTGCGTCTCCACCCGCATCAACTTTTGCGGCTCTCCTGGTCCATGAAAATCAATCCACAGTTCGCCGAGTTGCTGTAACTGAGATAAAGTCGCCGCGCCGCCGTTGATCGAGATGCGGCCGGACTTTGTCGCATGCACGGAGCGTTTCAAAATGAGCAAGTCGTCCTCACAGCTAGGCAGGTCGAGTCCTTTCAGCACCTCATCGAAGCGCTTATCATCGCTGACTTCCAGTTCAGCTTCGACCACGCACTCCTCCGCACCCTTGCGAACGATGGTCTTGGCCGCACGATTACCAGCGAGCAGTGATAATGCCCCCAGCAGGACGGATTTACCTGCGCCGGTCTCTCCCGTCACTACGGTGAAACCCGGACCTAATTCGAGCTCGGTCCGATCCATCAAGGCGAGGTCACGAATAAGAAGACGGCGAATCATGCGGAGGAGCGGCTACCGTACAAAGCGGAGCCAATACGGAGACAAGTAGAACCTGCTGCGACCGCGGATTCAAGGTCTCCGCTCATCCCCATCGATAATTCAGGCAGAGCGACCCCGAAACTCGCAGCCAGCGTATCGCGACACTGCCGAAGATTCGTGAAAGTTTGTTCGGCGACGGCTGGATCATCGGAAAGCGGCGCGACTGCCATCAGCCCGGTCACCTGCAAGGCGGGCTGTGCCATGGCCGCCTCAAGCAGCCGGGGAGCCTCCGTTAAGTCGCAGCCGAACTTGGCAGGATCATGCCCCGAATTCACTTGCAGCATGATTTCCCGGACAAGCCCAAGCTCGGCCGCCAAGCGGCCTAACCGGACCACCAATTCAGCCGAATCCACCGTCTGCAAGACATCGAAGACCTGGAGCGCCTGCTTCGCCTTGTTAGACTGGAGATGCCCGATCAACTCCCAGCGGAGCTCCGCGGGGGCCGAAGGACGTTTGGATTCCGCTTCCTGCACGCGATTTTCTGCGACCGACCTTATTCCGGACTGATAGGCCCAAATTGCCGCCTCAACGGGATTCGTTTTGGTGACCGGGAGAAGGCGCACGGAGGCTGGATCCCGGCCACACTGGGCACAGGCTTGCCTGATACGGGCCTGAACCCCCTCGTAATTGACCTTAAACTGGTCGTAGGTGACCATTTAGACCAGAGGGAAGGAGAAAGCGGCGGGAGTCAACGTTGGCTGCCCCTAGACGAAGCCATGGGGGCAAATCCATGATAAGTAAAACTACACTTGAAGCCTTAACCCATTAGATTTATTAATCATGGTACCGCATCCCCATGCACATCGAGAACCTAAAAATCTTCCGTGACCTCGTAGATAACGAGAGCTTCTCCAAGGCCGCCAAACTAAACGCCATCACGCAGTCAGCCGTGAGCCAGCAGCTTCGATCAATGGAAAAACATTTCAACGTCCTCATTGTCGACCGCAGTCAAAAGCAATTTCGCCTGACGCGCGAAGGTCGGAGCCTCTACGAGGCCTCGAAGGACATCCTTAACCGCTACGAACAGGTCGTCAGCGAAATGCAAGAGATGCGCAAAGTCGTCAGCGGTACCGTGCATATTTCCTCAATCGTTTCCATCGGCCTGCACGAACTGCCGCCGCATGTGAAAAGTTTCATGCAGGAATTCCCGCACGTGAACGTAAGGGTAGAATACCGTCGCTCTAACCTCGTCTACGATGACGTGATTTCCAATGCCGTAGATTTCGGCTTGGTGGCTTTCCCGCAAAAAGTCCGCCAAGTGGAAATCACCCCGTTCATGGAAGACCAATTGGTCGCCATCTGCTCCCCACGCCATAAACTCGCAGGTAAGAAAGAAATCGACCTGATCGAATTACAGGGCGGTAAATTCATCGGCTTCGACCAAGACATGCCGACGCGCAAAGCGCTGGATCAATTCTTCCGCGAACAACGGATCGAATTGGAGCCGACGATGGAATTTGATAATATCGAGACCCTGAAACGTGCCGTCGAAGTAGATGCAGGCGTCGCGCTGGTGCCCGAAGGGACGATCCGACAAGAAGTCGAACAAGGCACCCTCGTCATGCTCCGCCTTCGCGATCGGCGCGTAGCCCGTCCCCTGGCCATCTTACATCGCAAAGGGCGCGTGCTCACGCCGGCCATGAAGCGTTTTATGACGCACTTACTCAATAGCGCCGGCGGCAAAGAACACGCGGCTTAATTAGACGCGTTTTTCGCGAGCCATCCGGAGACAAAGAATAAACCCCGGTAGAGCTTGGGCGAACAGGAAGCCTGCACCGATCCCTAGTAAGGCGTCAGCATCCCTGCCATGCATCGCCATCAGGGCGGCGCTCCACCAGACTAAAGCCCCCAGCAACGGCTCCCACGCCCGACGCATGGCCGCCTGGGTCATCGACCAACTTCCAAGCAAGGCGGCGGATAATCCGGCCGTAGCCGCAAGCGTGATTAAGTTCAGCCCCAGATGGGCGTATACCATGAAAGCTAAGGCCACCACGAGTCCCAGCAAACCGGCCGAGCCCACCCTCACCTGCGTCGGGAAAAAACGAATGGCAATACGGTGGGCATGCAGATAATAAGCCGTGGCCACGAGCGCCATCGTGAGCGTCAGCGTCCAAATATAAATCAGCCCGTTCACGGGAATCGCGAAACGCCCGATCGCCCATTGAGCCAGGAAGCATTTTGCCAAGATCAAAGCCCAGAGAGCGCCGAGGCGATCGATGACCAGCGCCTCCCGATACGCTCTTTCCACCGAAAGCGAAAGTTCCGTCGCCTGACCAGCTGGTAATGAGGTAAGGGCGTCGGACATCGGTCAGATGGACCAGAGTTTGAGACTTTTGATTGCCACGGCAACCGCGGGAGGCACTTCTTGCTCCCATCCAGGCGTCCCCACGCGGATTCGCTCAGCTAAGGTTCGGGGCTGGCAAGCCATGGCGATCGGGTCAGCGCCGGAAATCGGCACGAGAAACCCGTTATTCAGCAGGTGTTGGAATAACCCGGACACGCTCGGCCGCATCTGAATATCATTCGCGGTGGCGATGGCGTTTTCATCCACGTTGTAACTTTCTGGGAAGCAAACCTTGCAGGCCACCGGGTCAAGGACCAGCCGGCGGAGCTGATCGCCGCGCATCGGGTACACCATGACTCTCACCCCATCCTTAAAGAGGCGCCCGCATGACTCCAAAACGCCGCCCTCCAGGTGGACGTAGTGCTCCGGGTTAAACAAATCGACGAGGTTGTTCATGCCCGCGACCAAGGTGATGCTCCCCGTGGTGTGCATGCGGAAATAAGCCGGCATCCGATACCAGCCTCGGTGGCGCGTGACTAATAACGGATGCTGCATCGCGCCGACCAAACGGATGCGGTCAATCAATTCAGATTCCGGATGCGAGTCAGCTCCGATGCACATCTCGAAAAGAGGCAGGACATCCCTGCCAGCGTCCGGCAGGCTGCGCATCGCACAGGCCAACATGTCTTCGTTCACCAAAGATACGGGGCGGAACGTACCGCGTGCCACGAGAACGGATTTCTTATAAAGGTATTCGCTCGGGACTTCTGGATTTCCCTCCGGACCGAATAAAACGGCGTCCGTCAAGCCCAGCCGGACCAGCCGCAACGCCGTCGCCCGATTATCAAAAGCATTGAAAGCCGGGCCGGAGAAATGGGCGAACTCGACCTCGACGCGCTTCACGCCAACTTCATCCACCAGAGCCAGGAGGAATTCGTCGACGCTGGCGCGCGTATTCAAAGAAGCGTGGATAAGGTTCACGCCAACCACCCCCAGCGCATCCTGCTGGCGATTCGCATCCTTATCCCACAGTCGGAGGTGAATCAGAACCTCGCTGGGAGGTGAGAGCGGCTCCGACTGGAAGCGAATCCCGATCCAGGAGTGTCCCTGCCCTTTTTCGTCATGCGGAGTCGTCGCCACCGTATCCGCGAAGGCGAAAAATCTCGTCTGCGGACCCCGCTCCGGAGCCAACCGGTCGACCAGTAAGCCGTATTCGTGATTCAGCATCTGCTCTAACCGTTCGCGCGAAACATACCGGCGCGGGTGCCCGTAAATAGCATCACTTACGCGCATATCGTAAGCCGACATGCTTTTAGCCACGGTACCGGAGGCGCCCCCCGCCTTAAAGAAATGGCGAACGACTTCCTGCCCCGCGCCAATTTCGGCGAACGCCCCGTAAGCCGAACGATCCAAGTTAATCGTCAAGGCCTTACGTGAAGTGGCCGCACCAACATCCTGAGAAGAGTCGAGCATAGGATAAGGCTAACTCGGTCTAGGACGGAAACGAGCGGAAACCTGAAACAATCTCGCCTCTTTTGATTGGCGAAAAGACCCCACCCTAATACAGTTTAGATAAATTCTTACCCCAATCGTCCCCTCCCTAAGCTCATGAAAGATTTTTTGAAGTCAGTCCTCGCCTCCGCCCTAGGCACGTTCATCGCCGGTATGGCGACTTGCGCCCTCGTCGTCATCGCCGTTGTCGCCCTCGTCAGCTCTGCCGGCAATCGGCCAGAGGTCGCTCAAGCCGTCGTCAAACCCAAGACCGTCTTGGTGGTCGGCAACGACCTCAGTATTAATGACACTCCCGCTTTCGGCACCCCCGGACTGAGTGATCTATTCGGCGGCGGCGCCGGACCGACCCTAGATCTGCTTCGTGCCCTAGAAGCTGTCGACCTCGCCGCTAAAGATAAAAATATCGTGGGACTGCTGCTTTCCGGCCATCTTCAAGCTGGCTTGGTGCAAAAAGCCGAGTTACGCCAAGCCATTGTGGAATTCAAAAAAACGGGTAAGCCCGTCATCGCTTGGATTGAAAATGGCTCTCAAGGCGAATTCTACATGGCCAGTATTGCTGATAAGATTTATATCCACCCTGCCGGCGAAGTTGAATTCAAGGGTCTGGCCTCTTTTAACACTTATTATGGCGAAACCTTCAAGCGTTTCGGCGTCGGCGTCCAAGTCACGAAAGTCGGTAAGTATAAATCCGCCGTCGAACCCTTTCTGGGCGACCGCATGAGCGAGCCCGCCCGTGAACAAGAAGAGCTGCTGCTCGGCAACATCTGGAAGCGCGTCATCGCGGATGTCGCCTCCGCCCGGAAGCTTTCGCAAGCCGCTCTGATTCGGGCCGCCAATACCGGCGGAGTCTTCAATGCGGAAAAAGCCTTGAGCCTGAAGCTTGTCGACGGTGTCCTGCAACGAGACGAACTCATCGAACGCATGCGTAAGGCGGGGGCTGGACCCGACGAGAGCAATACCTCCTTTCGCCAGGTTTCACTGCACAAATATGCTCATAAGGTGAAATTCCCCCAAGGGGGCGGTCGCGTTGCCGTCGTTTATGCCGAAGGGGAAATCGTCGATGGCTGGGGTTCGCCGGAAGATGTCGGCGGCGATCGTCTGGCCCGTGATCTGCGTTTTCTTCGCGGCGACGACAACGTCAAGGCCATCGTCCTCCGGGTGAACAGCCCAGGCGGTTCGGCCTTTGCGAGCGATATCGTCGCCCGGGAAGTTAGCCTTTTGCGAGCCAAAGGTCTTCCGGTGGTAGTCTCGATGGGCGACGTGGCCGCCAGCGGCGGGTATTATATCGCCGCCAAAGGGAGCGTCATCATGGCGGACCCTTCCACCATCACAGGCTCCATCGGGGTCTTTGGTTTACATTTTAATTATGAAGAACTGGCTAAGAAAATTAGCCTAGGCACCGATGGCGTAAAGACCGCGCGCTACGCCGATCTTTTGGAGATGCACCGCGCCGCCAGTCCTGAAGAATTAGCCGTCATCCAAATCATGGTCGATGGGGTCTACGAAGATTTTCTTAAAATCGTCGCCGAAGGCCGCAAGATGAACCGAGACGACGTGCACGAAATCGCCCAAGGCCGCGTCTGGATTGGCAGCATGGCGAAAGATATTAAACTCGTCGATCGCTTCGGCGGTCTGCGCGATGCGATCAAACTCGCGGCACAAATGGCGAAACTAAATTCCGTCGAAATCATCCAAGTACCCAGCCTACATTCCGGCCGGGAAAACCTCCTTCAGAAAATTCTTTCCAATGACGACCCTGAGTCGCCCTTGTTTGCCAAGACTTCGGGTAAGGACCCCGCCCTGCTCTTTCTCCGCTCCCATCTTGAAATCTTACGCTCCCTGCGGGCCCTCAACGACCCCAGGGGCGTTTATTTAAGCTGTCCTGCCAAGCCCATCCGCTAAGAATAACCCTTAGGGCTTACTCGGCATCTGCGCCTTGGCTTCCGGTAGCCAAGCTTGCAGTTGTTTGATGCGCGTCGCGTCCGCTGGGTGCGTGGAAAGGAATTCGGGAGGGCGTGACCCGCCTATCTTGGCAAACCGAGCCCAGAAGGCCGGCGCCGCCTCGGGATTGTAGCCCGCTCGGGCCATGAACATCAACCCGAGGTGGTCAGCCTCGGACTCGTGGCTGCGGCTGAAAGGAAGCAGGATTCCGACTTGGGCGCCCACCCCAACGGCCGCCATCCAGGTCGCTCGCGTCTGGGCAGACTTATTCTTAGTCGCCTCATCGGTGATCGCCGCGACCATCGCGACGCCGAGGCCTTGAGAAATACGTTCGGCGCCATGTCGACAGATGACGTGCGAGACTTCGTGGCCAAGAATGACCGCAATGTCGTCATCCGTCGGAGCATATTGGAACATGCCGGAATTAAAACCGATTCTCCCTCCCGGCATCGCGAAGGCATTCGGGCTCTTGTCGTCAATGATCGCAAATTCCCACTTCGAAGCCGGTGGCAAGACTCCGCTGCGGTCATCGCGACGGGCGGAAGCAACAATCTTGAGGCCGATTTCCTTGATTTTTGCCAGGCGTGCATCGTTTGGCAATTTCTTCATCTTAGAGAATTCGCCGGAAGACATCGAGGCCACTTCTGATTCGTTCACCATGATGAATTGGGAGCGACCAGTAACCGGTGCGTTCTGACAGGCGACTAAACAAAGGGCGACCAGCGATAAGACTAGGAAGCGCATCGCCGTGATCAAGCTTTCGGGGGCTCTTCCGCAGGCGAAGCCTCCGCAGCATCGGTGTAATATTTGCGATATGAAGAATCGTAGGAGTCCGTGTAGGTGGATGCCATCCGGAGGGACATGCGATTGAGCACTACGCCGAGCAGCGGTGCACCGGCTTCGCGCAAACGAGCCAGACACGATAACGCGTTGCGCATATTCACGACATTGAAGCGCACGACATAAAGGACGCCGTCCACCTTGGGAAGCACGTGCAGCGCGTCGGACACCGCCCCGATCGGCGGAGAGTCAATGAAAATGCGATCGTAACGACCGCGCAGCTCCTCGATCATTGCGGCGAACTTCGGGTTATTAATAACCTGCGTTGGGTTTTTACAGCTCATACCCACGGGAAGCACATCAAGTCCTGGGGCCACTTCCTTCACGATGGCTTCATCCAACGTCATTTCGCCGTTAAACCATCGGCTGATACCTGAGTCGCCCGTGAAACCAAGGGAAGGTCCGACGTTAGGCAAACGAAGGTCGGCATCGATGATCAGTACGCGTTCGGCATGTTGGGCGAAAATCAGCGCCAAGTTCGTCGCGATAAAAGTCTTACCTTCGCTGGGTCGCGTCGAAGTGACCAGGAATACCTTGCCGGCAGTGATTTTCTGATTAACCTTCATCGCCGAGTAGAGGGCGCGAATTGCTTCCGCAGCGATTTTGTCCTTGTCCTGCCGAGCGAGCAAAGCCCGGTCCGGACCCGTCGTAACCGCCACTTTGGGCACCGTACCTAACAAGGGGAGACCGAGGCCGCCTTCGACATCCCGGGCGGATTTGATGCGGTCGTCGAAAGTCCCCATCAGGACGATGAGGCCTACCCCGAAGAAAACGCCCAAGCCTAGGCCCATCAAGGCATTGAAGTAGTAATTCTTGTTGATGGGCTTATCGGCCACCGACGGCATATCGAGCACGCGAATGGAAGTGCTCGTCCCCGAAGTAGAGGAACGCAGTTTGGCCTCTTCGTAGCTTAATTTTAGACGGCTCAGGAATTCTTCGCTAGCACGCACGTCTTTATCCACCCGTTCCAATTCCACATTGGCGGCCTGGAGTTTGGAAATCTCTTCTTCTTTCGTGCT
>JBAXRS010000049.1:0-13621 GCA_037131085.1 Verrucomicrobiota bacterium
AGGGTGCCGCCGCAGACGGAAGCCATCGAGGTGGAACCGTTGGACTCCATGATCTCGGAGACGAGACGGATGGAGTACGGGAAGTCCTGCTCGGAAGGCAGGACGGAGAGCAGGGAGCGCTCGGCGAGGTTACCGTGGCCGGTTTCGCGGCGGGAAGTCATGCCGAAGCGGCCGGTCTCACCTACCGAGAAGGGCGGGAAGTTATAGTGCAGGAGGAACGAGCGCTTGCTGGGGCCGCCGGTAATGGCGTCGACTTCTTGGGCATCCTTGGAGGTACCGAGGGTCGCGAGGACGAGACCCTGGGTTTCACCGCGCTGGAAGAGCGAGGAACCATGGACGCGCGGAAGCACATCGACTTCACAGGAGATCGCACGGAGATCCAACGGCTTGCGTCCGTCGGCACGTTCGCCGTTCTGGATGATGGCGTTGCGGTAGACCTTTTCCTGGAGCTTTTCGAAGGCCATCTTGATCTGGCGGGAGTCGAAGACGTCGCCGAGTTCAGCCTTACAGGCGGCCTTGGACTTCTCGACCACGGCCTTGACGGCGTCGCCACGTTCCTTCTTGGAAGCGAGGAAGATTGCCTTCTTAAGCTGGTCGCCTTCGGCGGCCACGCGTTCGCAGATGGCGAGAGCCTTCGGTTCGCAGACAACGAGCGGGAAGACGCGCTTGGTCTTGGAGTACATCGCGGCGAGCTTGCGCTGCGCGGCGATGATCGGCTGGATGGCCTTCTGGGCGTATTCGAGGGCAGCGATGAAGTCGGCTTCAGGCAGCTGGTCGGCCGAACCTTCGATCATCATCATGTCGTTCTCGTTGCCGACGTAGATGAGATCCAGGTCGGACTCATACTGCTGTTCGTGGGTCGGGTTGACGACGAACTGGCCAGCGACGCGACCGAGGCGGATGCCGGCGATTGGTCCGTTCCAAGGGATGTCGGAGCAAAGGAGAGCGGCGGAAGCGCCGTTTACCATGAGCACGTCGGAGTCGTTGATCTGGTCAGCCGAGAGGAGGAGGCCGATCACCTGGACTTCATTGAGGAACCCTTCAGGGAAGAGCGGGCGAAGGGGACGGTCGCAGAGGCGCGAGGTCAGGATTTCCTTGTCGGAAGGCTTGCCTTCGCGACGGAAATAACCGCCCGGGAAACGGCCGGCCGCCGCGAACTTCTCGCGGTAGTCGACGGTCAGGGGGAAGAAGTCCTGGTCGGGGGAGCGCAGGTCTTCGGCGGCGGTGGCCGACACGAAGAGCGTGGTCTCGCCCTTGCTGATGGTGACCGCGCCGTTAGCGAGGCGGGCGATGGAGCCCGTGTTGATCGTGATACCGAGTTCTTCGATGGTCACGGAGTGTTTTTGTTTCATTTTGTTTTTTGCGGGTTACGCGTTGTGCCAGGCGGAATTGCCCGGCGGGTTTTTGTTTGTTTGGGTGAAAAAACGACGTCCCAGCGAGTGGCTGGGACGTGCGGTGAAGCAATACGCCCGGAGGCGCGGTTCACTTACGGAGGTTAAGCTTGATGAGCAAAGCGTTGTAACGGTCCAAATCGCTCGACTTAAGATAATTGAGCAGCTTACGACGACGGTTCGTGAGCATGATGAGACCACGGCGCGAGTGGAAGTCCTTGCGGTGCATCCGGAGGTGATCCGTGAGGTGGTTGATACGGGCGCTGACGAGGGCGACCTGAACTTCAGGCGAGCCCGTATCCTTGGCGTCCTGTTGGTGTTTCTTGATGATATCCGATTTGTCGATCGACATGACTGTATTTGGGTTAGTTTGGGTGTTTGAGAGGTCGACTTGGGAAAAATTCCCGAGGGCCAGCCGTTTAGCCGGTTCCTCCGTCTGAAATAAGCTTTCGCTTACCGACCAGCGTGAGAAGGGCTCCGCCCCTCTCCCTAACGAAGATGACTTATGAAGTGACAGGCGCCTAGGGGCTTAGCAAGCAGGAATTACCCCCTAAAACCCCCTCGATATGCTCAAAATCAGCCTTAAATCAGCCAGGGTAATCCAAGGCGTAAACATCCTGGGCATTGCGTCGGATGTTTGGGAAATAAAACCCATTCGGCTCCGGGATGATCTCTGAAAGGTCGAAGGAAGTGACCGACCTTGGAAGGCTTTTAAAATAAAGCGTGAACTTAAAAGGTATTCCCGGCGGCAGAACAGTCCAATGCGGATATAGGGAAATATTCTCCCACCGAATCATCTCGCTGGTCAGGGCGGAATGGCAATCGAGCAGGAACGTGCTCCTCCATACCCTCAGGCTGTGCGTATGGCCAGCCGCGCAGTGAATATGGACCACGATGGAGTCCAAAGGATGGAGGGCCGCTTGGGGCTCAAGCGCGGGCAAAACTTGCGATGAAGGCGACGCTGACATGGCTTGGACATTCTATCCCGAAAGCGCCGGGTCGCAAGGCAGGCCGCCAGCCCAGCAGATTAGCCCGTTGACTCCTACGCCCTCCGAAACGCAAATAGGCACATGGACCAAGGCAATGACGAAAAACCCCGCCTGACAGGCGCAGAACGTGGCAAACTGCGCAGTTTAGCCCAGACCCTCGACCCTAAGGTTTTCGTTGGCAAAGCCGGCGTCAACGCAGGTATCGCGAATTTACTCGAGGAATCCTTCCGCAATGCCGATCTCGTCAAAGTGCGTTTTACCGCTGAACGCGAGGTGATGGAAGCCCAGGCCAAAGAGTTGGCCGGATTGACCGAAAGCGAAGTAATCGGAAGCGTGGGTCGCACGGCCACTTTCTTCAAACTCGGCCAAGCTCCTGACGACGAGGCGTAAGCCATGGATGCCGCGCTGTTCCAGTCTCGGCACGAAGCCCTAGTCCAGCAGGCCGAAAATGCCTTGCAGCAGCTGACGCCCTCGGCCGATACGCGCCCGGCCCGTCTCCATGCCGCGATGCGTTACTCACTCGAGGCAGGCGGCAAACGTTTGCGCCCGGTTCTGTGCTTGGCCGCCGCCCAAGCCTTTGCACCCCAAGCCAAAGCTGATGCCGCCGCCGTCGCACTGGAATGTATCCACACTTATTCCCTGATCCATGATGACTTACCGTGCATGGATAATTCCGACCTGCGGCGCGGACGCCCCTCCTGCCATAAGGCTTTCGATGAAGCCATCGCGCTGCTCGCCGGCGACGCACTCCTCCCGTTAGCCTTCGAAGTAATCAGCAAAGCTTACGCCGACCAGCCCGCCCTCGCTTGCTCGCTCGTCGCGGAATTATCTAAAACCGCTGGCTCCACCCTGCTCGTCGGCGGCCAAACCGAAGACATGGGCGGCCTGGCCGCAGGCGCCACTGACGAGCGACTGGAGTTCATCCTGCTCGGCAAGACCGCCGCGATGCTCAGTTCCGCATTGGCCATGGGCGCAATCATCGGCGGAGCCAATAAGGCTGAGGTCGAACACTTCAGCCAAGCTGGCCGCTCGGCTGGCATCGCCTTTCAACTTGTCGACGACCTACTCGATCTTTCCGCCGATGCCAGTCGGCTCGGGAAACCCGTAGGTGCTGATTCGCAAAACGGGAAACTAACTTATGCGAGCCTCCATGGCATCGAGGCGACCCGACAAAGGATCTCAACCCTGACAGAAGAGGCGATCCGACATCTTCAAGCCACGCGCGGCGACTCCACTTTCCTTGCCGAACTGATTACGCGGATGGCAAGCCGGGATCGCTGAATCAGTCGTCGGTCCGCCGTCCGTTCGAAGGCAACTGCTCAGGTAAAAACGCGTAGTAAGTCCCAATCCATAAGCGCCAAGATAAGGCGTGGATAAAAAAAGGGACGGTAAGCGCGGTGAGGATTGCCCCGCGGATCGCCCACGCTTCGCTGCACCAACCGAGACGCACGGCGATGAGCAAGACCGGCAGAACTCCGAAGGCCGTTAAGGTATAATTCCAGACAATAGCTCCGAGGAAAAATCCGTCGCGGCGCCGCAACACCATTTCGCAAACCGGGCAATGGTCCGGAATGTTCGCAAACCGACCCCATTTGTTCGGTGGACTTTCTCCCGACCTAATTTTCGCACCACAATCCGGACAACAGCCTTTGGCGGCGCGCCAGAAAATATCGGAACGGAACTCCATTCATCAACTTACGACATTCTCGAAGGAGAGTAAAGCAAAGGGCCGACTTCCTTACGAAAGTCGGCCCTTGAAAGGATGGCTTAGGGCGAATTATTCCGCCGCAGTCTCACCCACTTGGAAGCGGACGAAACGAACGATAGAAACTTCTTCACCCACCTTGGCCTTGGCTTCGGCGAGGAGCTGAATGACCTTCTTATCCGGGTCACGGAAATAAGGCTGCTCGAGCAAACAGGCTTCGGCGAAGAACTTGTCGACGCGACCAGAGACGATTTTTTCCATATTGGAAAGCTGCCCCTTCTTCCGGCCTTCGGCGGCGATAACCTGCTTTTCGGCGACGGCGATGCGCTTTTCCAGTTCCGCGATGGCTTCGGCATTATGGGCGGCCTTTTGCTCGACGAGCTGACCGTTATAATCTTCGACCACGCGCTTGGCCTCTTCGATCGCCTTGTCGGCTTCCGATTTGGTAAATTCAGCGGCGATTTCCTTTTCCTTGGCGACGACATCGTCAGAGACGTCTTCACGGCGAACAAACCGGGCGTTGTTTGCGACGACTTGCATCGCCATCTGCCGGGCTAAATCTGCGACATCCGCGTGGGCGGCCGCAGCTTGAGATTTGAGACCAAGCTCGAGCAAGACGGCGATTTTCGCACCGGTATGCACATAAGCAGAAACGCGACCGACGCCCGAAGCTTCGAACTTAAGCGCCCGGGAGACTTTAAGATTTTCCCCAATCTTGGTCACCTGATCATTTAAGAAGTCGTTCACCTTACGGCTCGCATCGCCATGGTAAGACTGCTCGAGCAAACCATCGACGCCCTTAAGTGCGGCTTGGTTTACCAAGTCCTTGGCGAGCGCGAGGAAAGCTTCGTTCTTTGCCACAAAGTCGGTTTCACAATTCAACTCCAGAAGAGTGACGCGACGACCATCGGCTTCGACTTGCACGGCAAGCACGCCCTCGCTGGCCTTGCGGTCAGCTTTCTTATTACGAGTGGCGACGCCTTTGATGCGGAGGATTTCGACAGCCTTCTCGGTGTCGCCATTGGCTTCAACGAGGGCCTTCTTACAATCCATCAGGCCAGCGCCAGTCCGCTGACGCAGATCATTGACCGTTTGCGCGGTAATGGTGGACATAAATTACTTGGTATTTTTGCGAGGACGGGCGATTTTGGCCGGAGCTGCCGCCACTTCCGCCGCATCAGAGGTCTCGGAAGCCTTCATCAATTCGTCCGAAATATTAACTTCGGGCTGCATCGATTGGGCGGAGTCTTGACGGGAGACAGGGGTGACAGTCTTGCGAGGATCACGCTCAACTTTACGGCGAGAGACGCCATTCTGGACGGCCTGAGTAAGCACTTCCACCACGAGGCGGATGGACTTCGCAGCATCGTCATTACCCGGAACCGGAAATTGCAGGAGGGTCGGGTCCGAGTTGCTGTCGCAAAGACCGATAACGGGAATGCCGAGACGATTTGCTTCGTTGACGGCGATTTCTTCCAGCTTGGTGTCGATGACGATCATCGCCGCTGGGAGGTCGCGGTACTCGAGGAGACCTTCGAAGTTACGCTGCATCCGAGACATCTCGCGACGAACGGCGGCGCCTTCTTTCTTGTGCATCTTGGCGAGAGAACCGTCTTGCTCCATGCGGAGGTAAGTGCGGTAGCTTTCGAGCGACTTCTTAATCGTCGCGAAATTGGTCAGGGTACCACCGAGCCAGCGGTTAACCGCGAAAGGCATGCCGGTCGACTTAGCGGCCTGGCGCACGACTTCCTGAGCCTGCGGCTTGGTTGCGACGAAAAGGACTTCCTTACCCTTAGCAGCGACTTCTTCGACGAAGGCAACGGCGGCGGCGAGGCAGGCGTGCGTCTTCTCGAGGTCGATAATCGAAACACCGTTACGGTGGTCGAAAATGTAGGGACGGGAACGTGGATTCCAGCGACGTGTTTGGTGCCCGAAGTGGACGCCGGCATCGAGGAGGTCTTTGACTGTGATGTTCATGGTTTTTGGCTCCGTATCCCGATTCCTGCCGAAGGAGAGGACATTGGATCTAGGTGTTTTACTGTTTTTTTGGTTTTATGTTCGAAGCAATCGGCGGTCACTCCAAACGGTGGAAAGTGAGTTCAAACACCCCTTACCGACGGGTGCAAGTGGGAAAATCAGCAAAAATGGCCTGCTTTGGAACTGACAGACCCCACTCCCCTCCGCACGTTGAACTTATCACAATGTCTTGGGCCTATCGGATACTCTTTCCACCCCTGCTTCTCCTGGCCTTACCTTACTACCTATGGCGTATGCTTCGCCGGGGCGGCTACCGTCATGGATTTAGTCAACGGCTAGGCTTTTTCCCAAAAATAGGGCCTAAAGTGACAGGAAAACGTCGGATTTGGGTTCAAGCCGTTTCGGTCGGTGAGATCGAGGCCATCGGCCCCTTTCTTCGCCAGCTCAAAGATTCGGGCACAACCGAGGTCATTTTGACCACGACGACCAGCACGGGCTATGCCCTCGCCCAAAGTCGGTACGCCGACGTCGCCAAGGCCATTGGCATCTTCCCGACGGACCTTTGGCCCTGCAGCGCCCTGGCTTGGCGACGTATCCAGCCCGACCAAGTCATTCTGGTCGAAGGCGAACTTTGGCCCGAACACTTGGCACAAGCCAACGCCCGCGGCATTCCGGCCATGCTGATTAACGGTCGGATTTCAGATAAATCTTTTGCCCGTCATCAACGCTTCCGCCGGATTTCCACCTCGTTACTGCGACGCTTCCAAATGATCTGTGCCAGTAGCGAAGAAGATGCGAGGCGCTTTCGCGAACTGGGTGTCGAGCCGCACCTCACGGGTAATATTAAATTTGACGTTGCCAGTGAGGCTCCGCCTTCAAACGAGGAACGCCAACAACTTCGCGAATCTCTCGGCTTCGGCCAAGATCCTAAAACGATTATCTTGCTCGGCTCATCGACGTGGGCCGGAGAAGAACAACTATTACTCGATTGCGTGCGTCAATTACGGACGTATGCCGACGTCCGTCTACTCCTCGTCCCCCGCCACTCCGAAAGACGCAAGGATGTCTGCGTAGAAATTGCGGCTTCGGGTTTAGCCTGGCATCAGCGTTCGACCCAAGCGCCAGCCCCGGCGGGCACCATCGTCCACCTCGCGGACACCACCGGTGAGCTTCGCCGACTCACACGCGCCGCGGATATCGCTTTCTGCGGCAAGAGCCTGCCGCCTCACGAAGGCGGCCAGACCCCGGTGGAATGCGCCGCGGCTGGCGTGGCCTTACTCTACGGCCCCCGCATGACTAATTTCCGGGATATCTGCCAAGGCCTCGAAAGGGCTGGCGCAGCGAAACGCCTCGAACAGGCCGCCGACTTATTCTCCGCCCTCGAGAAACTTGTCCGCGAACCTGCGCGGGCGATGGCGATGGGCCAGCACGGCTTGGCCTGGCATCAAAGCAATCGGGGCGCCACCGCGCGCACCGTCGCCTTGGTCTTAAACCTTCGCTAATCAAGCCACCCGGTACGCTTCGCGGAGTCGTCGCACTTGCTCGCGCAACGCCCCGCCGAGAATGATATCTCGGGCGATTTTCGCACCCGCCGCCGGATCCGCGGATTTACCCGCCACCCAAAGAGCTGTACCCGCGCTCAGCGCCAAGGTGTCCATCAGGCCATCCGAAACTCCGCCGACTAAAAGATCGCTGAACATCGCGACGTTCTCTTCCGGAGATCCGCCGCGCAGGTCAGCGACGCTGCATTGCGCGAATCCGAAATCTCCGGGCAACCAGACGGCATCGACACCCGAAAGCTCGCCGCAACCGCGCACGCGGACTTCACCCGCGGTCGTGACCTCATCCATCCCTCCGCCCGCCCGCGTATGCGTCACCAAGCCGCGACGCACGCCGAGTTCGTGTAAGGCCAAGGCGAGAGGCTCGACCCAGCGCTCATCGTAGACCCCGACCACCATGAAAGCCGGGCGAGCGGGATTGATCAGCGGTCCTAAGATATTAAAAATCGTTTTCGTCCCCTGCTCCGCGATTTTCTTACGGACGGCCAAGATGGATTTAAAGGCCGGGTGAAAAGCCGGAGCATAAAGGTAACAGAAATTCGCCACTTCCAAGGCGTGCAATAACTGCGCATCAGTCGCCTCTAATTGCACCCCCAAGCCGGCCAAGAAATCCGCGCTACCTGACTTCGAAGTAATCGAGCGGTTGCCATGCTTTAGGACCGGGACACCCGCCGCCGCGACGATGAGGGCGCTGGCTGAGGAAATGTTGAAGCTGCCCGAACGGTCGCCCCCCGTGCCCACGATGTCGATGCCGCGAGACGGCCAAGTGCTCCATTCGATCTTCCGAGCCAAATCACGGTAGGTCTGAGCAAAACCTGCGACCTCTTCAGCGGTCTCCCCCTTGCGTGCCATCGTTAATAAAAATATTTCCTTCGTTTCAGCCGACACGCCTGCGTCGACCAACACCGAGGCGGCCTGGGCCGCTTCGGCGGACGTCAGACCGCGGCCGGCCGCCATCGCCGCAGTTAGAGTATTCAATTCCAGGGCCATGGGAGAATTAGCCACGGTCTTAGGGGCGGGGACAAGGGCAATTTCACCCACAAGGGGTTTGCATCTAAGTAATTTTCCCTAATAGTAGTCTTCATGCACGATGGCGACCAGCCCCATGGCGACTTCGATGGATCAGGCAACGCCTCTTGGGGCGAGGCTGATTGGGCAGGCTACCTCCAACGTAACGACCTCGAGGTGGGTCGGTTTCTTTCTTATTACAAAGAAGTCAAAGGCCAGCCTGACCGCCTTGATGCCAGCGCCCGCCGGATGGGCTGGGAAAACGCCGATTGGGCCCCCAGCGAACCTGCAGAGGAAATCACCGACGACGAAAACGAGGAAGCCGACCTGCCCTACTGCATCCACCAACACCCCGTCTACATCGTCGGTCGCGCCTTAGGCATGCAATTGTCTATTTCATTCCGGACGGTTTGCCGTGACGCCAGCGCCGACATTCCGGCCGAGCTTGCCGCGGACGTGATGCTTTCATTTTGGGACGCCCAGCATCAGGTCGTGATGGCCATCAATGCGACCGATACCGGCGACCTACCCTTGGCGCTGGTCCACATGAAGCGTGCCCTATCGGCAATCAATTATTCCATCGGCCTGACCGCGGGGATTCCAGCGGCCGCACGCGAGACCGCCAAAGAGGCCAGCGATGAAATCGAGGCGACGCTTTTCGATCTCCGCGAAGTCTGCCTTCGTGTGATGGCGGACTGTCGCTGGGACGGAAACCGAAAGTAAACCCTAACCCTTAGCTGGCTTGTCCTTGCTCATGTGTTGAATGAGCCGGTCGCTGAATTCCTTCGCTGAATCGTGACCCATCACGCGCAAAGCCTGCACCATGGCGGCCACCTCGACCAAGCGGGCCATATCACGCCCAGGTCTGACGGGAATGGTCATATGAGGCACCTTACGCCCAAGAATTTCGAAAGTCTCGACCTCCAGACCCGAACGTTCCTCATCCATGCCCGGCTGCCAGAGCACGAAAGTTACGACCAAATCGACCCGCTTTTCTCGACGGACCGAGCGGATGCCGAAAAGCGAAGCGATATTGATGATACCGATGCCACGGCACTCCATGTAGCCGCGGTTGAGTTCTTTGGAGGTCCCCTGTAGTTCGCGATCGCCGATCAAATTAATGATGACGAAATCGTCGGCCACCAAGGAGTGTCCGCGTTCGATTAAAGCCAAGGCACACTCGCTCTTGCCGACACCGGAAGCACCGCGCAACAGCACGCCGACGCCCCGGATATCGACCAAGGTCGCGTGCATATTCGTCCGGGGGGCAAACTTTTCCTCGAGCAAGACGGTCGCTTCAGCGGAGAAATCTTTCGACTTCAACTGCGTCCGGATGATCGGGACGCGGTGACGATTCGCCAGGGTGATCAGAATGTCGTCGACGGGCAAACCACGGGAAACAACGACGGCGGGGATTTTCTTGGCAAAGACATCCGCCAGTAATTTCTCGCGCAGGGCCGAGGTCTGGTCGCTCAAATAAGCCATCTCTCCAGCTCCGAAGAGCTGCAGGCGCTTATGGGCGAACTCCTTAAAATAGCCGGTCACGGCCAAGGCCGGACGATTCAGCGATTTCTCCGCAATCATGTTATCCAAGCCCTCTTCGCCGGCGAGTAACTCCATCTGGAGCATATCCCGGAAAGAATCGAAGAACTCGCGGACGGAGACCGATTCGGGACGAGTATCAGGCGAAGGGACGGACATTATATTTAAAGTTTGAAACCTTCGCCCAGGTAATGGCGGCGACTCTCCGGATTATTCACGATTTCGGAAGGGGTGCCAGAGACAAGTACGCGCCCTTGGTGGATGAGATAGGCCCGATCCACGATGGATAAAGTCTCCCGGACATTATGATCGGTGATCAGAACCCCGATCCCGCGTTGCTTTAACCGTCGAATAATCGATTGAACTTCCGCCACCGAAATCGGATCCACTCCGCTAAAAGGCTCATCCATGAGGAGGAAACGGGGTCCGGTAGCCAAGGCGCGCGCAATTTCCAGACGACGGCGCTCACCGCCGGACAAGGTGTAGGCTGGTTGCTTCGCCAGACCTTCCAAACCCAAGTCGGTCAGCTGCTGAAGGGTCCGGGCCCGACGTTCCTGTTCATTCAGGTTAAGCGTCTCCACGACCGCCATCACGTTTTCCCACACCGTCAATTTACGGAAAATGGAAGCTTCTTGCGGAAGGTAACCCAGACCGCTTTTGGCGCGCTGCCACATCGGCATGGCCGTGACGTTGCGACCATCTAAAAAAACGCGTCCGCTGGTTGCCGGGACTAAGCCGACGACCATGTAGAAGGTCGTGGTCTTACCCGCGCCATTAGGGCCCAATAAACCTACGATTTCTCCGGCCTTTAAAGATAAGCTGACGTCGAAGACGGCTACTTTCGCACCGTAATGCTTAGCAAGCGATTCGACGCGGACTACGCCCTTTTCGCTGGTGACGGCCATAGTAGGGAGTGGACGCTTCTCAGCGTCCGTTGTCGAGGCTTTTGACCTCGGGCAGGGTGAACTCCCGCCCTAAGAATATCTTGGGGCGGACGACTTGGCCGGGAGCCTCTTCGTCTGCGGCCGACCCCATATGCCAGGCTTTATTTTTCATATCATAGCGAATTTCTTTGGCGGGAATACCTTCGTTGCCGGACTTATCCCGGATCCGCGCGTTGCCAAATAGTCGGGCTTCTTCCTTTTCGGGTAAGATTTCTAACGTATTACCCTTCGCCAAGGAACCTCCAGCGGTGACGTTGACATTACCCCGTCCGATCATCTGGCGCGCCACTTGGCGACCCGACTTTTCCGGTGAAGCAATACCTTCCAGCAGGTCGCAAGCTGCCTCGGTATCGCCGGACACCATGCCCACCGCGCCGCGTAAAAAGAATTTCGTCAAAGCCGGGGTCGTGAGGATTTCCTGCGCATCCGCGATGAATTCTGCGCTCTTGCCGTCACTAAAAGTAACGAATAAACGCGGCCGCGTCAGATCCTTGCCGCCCGAAAGGGTCAAGAGACGAGGATTACCCGTAAGGATGTCCTTTTTAAGAATTTCTTCGACTTGTACGGCCGGACTGAGGTCGATGCGATCGGCGGCACAGCGCAAACCCGACTGGGCATAACGCACATGTCCGGTCAGGATGGCACGATTCAAGGCGAACTCTTTTTGACCTTTCGACCGCGGGAGCGCAAAGCCCACAAGTTGATCTGAGTCGGTCGTGACTCCGGCCGCCACATAATGAACCGAGCCAAGAAGTTCGATCTGCATGGCACCGTCTTCCTGGGTGACCACCACCTGATTCGCTTCGGCTAAACCCGGTGAACCGCCTTCTTCACCCGCGGGCATGCGTATTGCGGCGCGAATACCCGGAGCCGAGCGCACCTCCATACGATTATGCGGTAAATCCATCCGAATCGAAAAACCCGCGGCTTCCAAGCCATTGGGGTCAGTCAGGCGTGGTAATTCGTCGAGAACCAGGAAGCGTTTGGTCCGATCCCATTGGGCTTTACCTGCTTCAAAGATTACCCCGTCAAGTTGCCCCTTCACCCCACCCGTAGCTAGGATATCGCTCGCACCCGCCCGAGTTTCCGAGGCCAAAATACTCCGGGCTAAAATCTGTTCCTGCGCCGAAACGTAACGGGCATTATCTTGAACTTCGACGCTCGAAAGTCCGCGCTTTTCATCGCGCGTCAATGTCACGCGATTACCGGAGATGTCAGCTTTCTCACCCGGTTTTCTTTCGGTGTGTAATTGTACCGTCTTACCATCGGCGGCCCATAGTTTGGTCACGCCTAATGGGGCCGCATGTTGCAGACGTTCCGCCGATGCCTTGAGGCCAGGCTCATCGAGCTCGACCTGCCCGTTCATCTCTAAAGTGTCTGATTTCAGGTCAAATAAGGCTAAATCTCCGTGTAAGGTCTGCTTCTCGGCGGAGCGCACGACCTTACCGATCGCCGTAATCGTACGGCACAATGCGTCGCCCTTCGGGCCGTCATCCAAAAGACATTCTACACGTTCACAGGTAATACGTTCACCGAAGCGATCCATCACGATATTACCTTGGAAGATAAGCAGCGTCCCCGTGGCTCCGGGAGTAGCATCGAGCCGCTGAGCGTGGATTCGCCAACGGCGCATGATCGGCTTGGCCAGATCGAGCTCAGCGACGACGTTAGCCAGTACCGCAAAACTATCGCCCTGATTGGTGGAGCGCCAGCTCCAGCCATCGCCCTTCAAATCAAACGCCGGAGACTGAGCCGTGATCGGCGACGTACCCTGCGCGGTACGATGATTGGGATTCATCGAACCATAGGGACTCGTGAAAGTGGCTTGAACTTTTCCCGCGCGGAATGACTGGACGCGTAACTGATCGAGATCCCAAAGACCCGGTTCGGCGGTCGGCTTCATGAACTTAGCTGAAGCCTCCCAAGCTTTTTCGGCTTTTTCGTCATCATTGAAACCTGCGAATGCCCCGCCGGTGATTTTTTGAAAACTAATATCCTTAGGCTGAGCCCAAACTCCTGTCGCCAGGAGTAGCCAGAGAACAAAAGCACGCATCTGACAATGACACCCAAGCCAAGGCATCGAATCAAGCGATTACGCCTTAGGTGGACGGGAAAAAGGGGCGAGGCCAACCAAAGCCGGCATAGGCGAAGAGGGTAAAACTTCACCGACACTTAAGGGGTAACCGGCCAGAAACTCGCCCGTCGGAAGCATCTTAGCCGTGGGGCGCTGCAACTTGGTCATGCAGAGGACGCCCCGACGGCAGGCCACGGTCACGCCATCGCGGTCTGCCGTGAGAATCGTTCCAGGGGAGGATACCGCGCCCGATTCCCCAGCAGACGCCGCTCCGACTTTGATCGTCAGGCCGGCATGGATAAAAGCTGAGCCCGGCCATCCCTCCAAAGCATGGATGCGGGCTACTAATTCCGAAGCCGACGCATTGAAATCGAGGGCCGCATCTTCACGAGTCAGTCGACGGGTGTAACTGACCTTAGATTCATCCTGCGC
>JBAXRS010000050.1:0-12946 GCA_037131085.1 Verrucomicrobiota bacterium
AAAGAAAAATATGACGTCGCCGCCCGTGTCCTTATCGATTTCGATGGCATCGCCGTAGACGGTGACATCAAGCACCTTGGCATACTTGAAGTTCATGCTCTTCAGACTGCCAGTGAAGATCACGCGCTTGGAGGTGAAGACGAGGGTACCACTGTCGACCTTTTCGAGTCGCTGCTCGGTCTGACGCTCGACATCATAGGAACCCGCACGGTAACGCAAGGGTCCCCAGATTTTGATACTAGTGCCGAAGCCGCCGTAACTGCGACGCGTCGTCACCCGCTTATTAAGGCCAAGCTCCACCTGCTGTGTCCAGAAACAGCCTTCGTCCCCAAGGTCTAATTCGCAAGGAACCTCCTTCAGCGGTGAACGGCAAAGGGCCCACAGTCGCTGGGCGCTATCGATCCGGGTCTGGGATTTTTCATCCAGACTAAGTTTAATCTCCATCAGTTTGATCTCCGCCGCAAAGGCAGCGTATGCCGCGGGATTCATCACCTCGCCACCATCCTCCTGTTGCATCAAACCCTTGAGGCGTTGGTCAAAATACGACTGGAAGGCTTCGGCCATGGTCGCCTTGACCTTTGCGTCTGAAAGGGGGACCTCCTTGCCAAGGAGATCGAACTGTTCCCGTTTCTGCTGAGGAGGGATATCACGCAACAAAACCGTGAGCATGCCGATGCGGCAATAACTCGCAAAGGCTTCGCCATGGAGTGCCTCTGCCGCTGGTGCATCCAGTCCGAAACTACGGGCAAGGCTACCGAGATCGGCCTTTTCCAGGGGATCGAAATAACGGTCGGAAAGGTAGGCTTCGAACGCTTGGCGATACCACTTGATGAGGTCATCGCGACAACGCTTGCGGACGTCGTAACCGAGCTGCTCGCCTAACACCACCCAGTCAGCGTCTGAGATTAAGCACTGCGTCGGCATCTTCGAAAGTTTATCCCAGACTGCCAGAAGTCCGGCTTGATAACTCTGCCGCCCCAACATGCCGTCCAAAAGATTGGCCCCCTTTTCGGCTGGACGCGGAAACGGCAGGACTCGGACGGAGTCAGGCAGGACGGCTAAGGTCAGCCATCCCTCCATCCCAGGCTTCCAATAATTATCGGTCACCACCAATTCGCCCGAAGCCAGCTTAGCCCGGACCTCATCCAAGGCCCAGGCACCGATTTCAACGCCGGCCCGGGCGATATGGATGAGTTCGGCTGACATCGAATTATTTGATTTGAACCAGAATGGCTTCACTGACCTTAGCCCCAAGGAAATCGTAGCCTTCACCTTTGAAGTGAACGTCGTTCAGATTCTGGAGCTTGGCGAGGTGCGGCGTGATAGCGGCGAACAGGTCATCCGTAGGTATGCCGTGCTTAGCCATAATTTCGGCCGCAATTTTATTCTTATCGACGACGGAAGCCGCCGTTTGTTTCTGGTCTGGATTATCCGGGATCGGCGTGGTGCTCGCCCAGATAACTTTAGCTCCGGTTTTCTGAAGTCGTTCGACAATCTCTTCCAGGCGCTTGGCATAATCCGCCGCCGGGGTCGCCCGATCATGGATGCCGAAATTAAAATGGATAACGTCCCATTTTCCTTCGCCCAGCCAAGCATCGAGGTTCTTGAGGCCCGATGCGGTCGGGCCGCAATTGGCCGGGGCACGATGGACGTTGGCCTTTCCTTCGAGGGCCTTTCGGGTGGGTTGGGTGTAGCCGCGCGAAACCGAATCACCGATGAGCAGGATACGTGGAAGTTTCGGGTCATCCTTCACGAAGTCCCAAGCATTCGATTTCCCAGCGATTTTATCCCGCTTATGCAGCGGGAGGTAGAAACTGCCGAGCTGTTGCTGCAGCACTTTCTCCCATGCCTGCTCTTCCGACGAAAGTTTATCAACCCACGTCTGATAACGGGTATCGACCAAGGTATCCTGCGCGGCCTTTTTCGCCGCTGCTTCCTTGGCGTTCGTCGGCTCCCCTTTCGGCGGCTCCGCGGCGACTAATAGAAATGATAAACCGAGCCAGGTGATAAGATGCTTCATATAGATTAATTTGTTTGGTTACTTGCTCACGCCGCTCAGGGGATATTCGGTCACCGCCTTCCAAGCGATATCCTGCAAGATACGATTCAGTTTTTCAGCTTCAGGTTGCTTCGCGAGGCTCGCGGGCACGGGCAGTCCCGTCGGGTTACGCTTATAGATGACCGCGAAATGGCAATAGGCCGACAAAATCCGAATCTGGACCTGCGGATGGCCTAACGCATCGCTAAACAGTTCGCTCTGCTTGGCCACGCCCGGCAACTCGCCCTTGATGACCCTATCACGCAAAGCCAACACGGCCACGCCACAGGGTACGATCACAATCTTGGCCTCGGGTATTTTCTTATTTAATTCGCCGATGTGATCTTCGAATAATTTGAAATAAGGTTCATTGATTTTCTTGAGTTCCGCCAAGGTCTTGGTGTCCCTATCGACCGCGACGGTCTTGATCCTTTTGAGCCAGAGCTCGGCATCGTCGAACGGCACCCAGTTTTGCTGCAGGGTGAATCGCATCTTGGGATGATGCGCTAAGCCAAGTTTGACGAAATTTTCGATGCCTTCATCGGGCAGGAAAGTAGGCGCCATGGTGAAGAGTTCCGCCGTACCCGCTTCCAAGATCGGCTTAGCCTTGTTCTTCCCTTCCGGCAGATTCCAATGCTGGATGACCTGAGAACCGCCAATCGACGAAATCGCCAGCTGCTTATGCCCCTCGATCTTCGCGGCCTTGGCCATCTCCTCCACCAAAGGCGGCATCCAGACGTGGAAACTGTGTCCGGCACTTAAGACTTTGAGTCCAGCCGGGGGTGCCGCCTCCTCCGACGCCCAAAGGGGCGCTACCAGGGATAAGCAGGCGAAGAGGATCGGGGTTAAGCGCATTCCGCCATGCTTTCGTCCCGCCCAACCCAGTCAATCCTCTGTCGTTTTCTGCCTATTTCACAATAAATCTGCCTTAAATTAACCAGCCGACCCCGTCGATGCACGTCCTATTAGCAAAGTTAATGTCTCAGTTGGATTTAACCATCGGGTCTTAGTTCTTAAAGAATATAGCCCAAAACGGTCGATTGCCTCCCCCTTAAACCGCCCAAAGACGCCCGATTATATTTATGACTTAATAAAGGCATAAAGTGGACATCAACGAGATACGAAGAGGATTATATCTTTGATAGACGCGACGTCTAAGGAGCCGAATATCTCCGTATATCATGAAAAAGAAACGTAAATCCAACGAGCCACTCAGCCAAAATCGTAACCTGCTCCGGTGGGTCGAAAAAATGGCTGACCTTTGCCAGCCTGCGCAAATCCACTGGGTCGATGGCAGCCAAGCAGAATATGACCAGTTATGCGGGCAGATGATCGAACAGGGTACTCTCACAAAGCTTAACGAAAAGCTCTGGCCCGGATGCTTCTACGCCCGCTCCGATGCTTCGGATGTCGCCCGCGTCGAAGATCGCACGTTCATCTGCTCCCAATCGAAGGAGGCCGCCGGACCCAACAATAACTGGGAAAACCCTTTCGAGATGCGCCGTAAACTACGAGGGCTGTTCGCGGGGTGCATGGCCGGCCGCACGATGTACGTCCTGCCTTTCAGCATGGGTCCCGTCGGTTCGCCGATGGCGCAATTGGGCGTCGAGCTGACCGACTCCTCTTACGTGGTCATTAACATGCGCATCATGGCTCGGATCGGCCTGCCGGTTTATGCCGAGATCGACCGCGGCCACCAACGCGTGGTGCCCTGCCTCCATTCCGTCGGTGCTCCGCTGCGCAAAGGACAGAAGGATGTGACCTGGCCCTGTAACAGGGAAAAATATATCGTCCACTTTCCGGAGTCTCGAGAAATCTGGAGCTACGGCTCTGGCTACGGCGGCAACGCCCTCCTGGGCAAAAAATGCTTCGCCCTCCGCATCGCCTCCAACATGGCCCGCGACGATGGTTGGATGGCCGAGCACATGCTCATCCTCGGCGTCGAAGACCCCCAAGGGGAGAAGACCTACGTGGCCGCGGCTTTCCCAAGCGCCTGCGGTAAGACGAATTTCGCTATGCTGGTCCCGCCGCCTTCCGTTCAAGCCCAAGGCTGGAAGGTGACGACACTCGGTGATGATATCGCCTGGATCAAACCGAGCGCCGATGGCCGCCTGCATGCCATCAATCCCGAAGCGGGCTTCTTCGGTGTCGCCCCCGGAACGTCGAAATCGACCAACCCGAACGCGATGGCGACGCTTGCGCGTAATACGATCTTTACCAATGTCGCCCTGACTCCCGAAGGGGGCGTCTGGTGGGAAGGGATGACCGAAACGCCACCGCCCCATCTCACGGATTGGCAGGGGCAACCGTGGACGCCAGCGATCGCCAAAGCTACGGGCGCCAAGGCCGCACATCCGAATTCCCGCTTCACCGCCCCAGCCTCGCAATGTCCGACGATCGACCCGGATTGGGAAAGTCCCACGGGCGTCCCGATCAGCGCCATCATTTTCGGAGGCCGTCGTGCCACGACCATTCCGCTCGTCTATCAAGCTTTCAACTGGAGCTCGGGTGTCTACATCGGTGCCACGATGGGCAGCGAAATGACCGCGGCCGCCGCCGGCACGGTCGGCAAGGTACGCCGCGACCCGATGGCGATGCTGCCCTTCTGCGGATACCATATGGGTGATTACTTCCGCCACTGGATCTCGATGCAGAAAAAGATCTCCGAGACCCCCCGCATCTTCCACGTCAACTGGTTCCGCAAAGACGCCGATGGAAAATTCATTTGGCCCGGCTTCAGCGATAATATGCGCATCCTCAAATGGATCGTCGCCCGCGCCCGCGTGCGCGCGCTGGCACGCGAAACTCCGATCGGCTGGATGCCTCGCTACGAGGACATCGATTGGACCGGGCTCGACTTTTCTCGCGAAAAATTCGAAGAGCTCCAGGCTTTCGACCGCACGGCTTGGCGCGCCGAGGTGATGGCGCATGAAGAACTTTTCCTCGACCTTCACGACCGCCTCCCCAAGGAACTCATCTACGAACGCGAACTGCTCATTTGCAGAATGTGACCCCCGTGACCCCGACCCCCGCGCCTTGGCGCCTCTTGCTGCTGTCTCTGCTGATGATTTTCGGCGGAGGCCTAGCCTGCCATCTACTCCAGAGCGACGGGGGACGCGTCGAGGTCACCGGCTTCCGGCTTGATACGGTCAACGGACAATGGGTCACGGCCGACCTCTTTCATCCGACCGCCGCCTCGCGCGAACACCCCGCCCCGGTAGTGCTCATCTGCCCAGGCTTCGAACGCAGCAAGGAGACCATGGCCTCCTTCTCGATGGAGCTGGCTCGACGCGGCTTCGTGGTAATCACGATCGACCCTTATAACCAAGGTGCCTCCAGTTCCACGATGGAGCGACGTTCGGCGACCAAGGAAGGCTATGGTCTGGTCGCAATGGCGGAATACGTCCACGGCAAGAACGGCCCCGACTTCATCGATCGCTCCCGCGTCGGCGCCTTCGGCTACTCCGCTGGCGGCAACGCCGTCCTGCAGACGGCCTCCCAATTCGGCTCCCGCCAGGCTACGGCCCTCCGCCGCGCGACGCGCCTGGATTCGGAGAAGGGCCGCACAGTGACGGATAACGAGATCGCCACCGCACGACGCGAAAATCTGCTCACGGCCATCTTCGTTGGCGGCTACGTGCTCACGATGAACGAAGAGGTCTTTGCCCCGCTCGACGCCAACGTGGGCATGGATTACGCCCGCTCCGATGAAGGCGCGTTCCGTAACCTCGCCGGCAGCGCCGACATGCGCACGGCCACCGAATCCCTGGCGCTCGTCAACTCCGCACGACCCGCCGAGAGTAAGCTGAAGACGATTGAAATTGGGAGCGCTTACGGAGACGCCGACGCCCGCACGTATCGCATCGTCCATAACACTCCTGGCATCCACCCGTTACTCCCCTACGACGACCGCTTCGTCGCGCACGTCCTGGATTTCTTCGACCGCACCCTGCAAGCCCAGTCGCCTTTGCCGCCCGAAGACCAGCGCTGGAAACTTCGTGAAGCGGCTACCGCGACGAGCCTCTTCGGCGGATTACTCTTCTTGATCCCTTGCGCCGGTTTACTCCTGCGATTGCCGCTCTTTGCGTCGGTCCGCCAACCAACGCCTCCCGCCCTCCCTGCGCCCACCCCTTCGGGCCGCAAACTCGCGTGGTGCTTGTTCTTCTTTGGCGCCCTGGTAGCCGCGAGCCTGTTCATGCCGCTTGCCAAGGCGACGCTCACGGTCTTCCCAGAAGCGAGTTCGGTGAAGCAAACTTGGTGGTTCCCCCAACGGATCAACAACGCGCTGCTGCTCTGGGCGCTGGCCAACGGCACAATCGCCCTGACGCTATTCTGGGGCGCCTACCGCCTCCATGGCCGCCACCACGGCGTCGCACCCACCATGTGGGGCTTGAAGCTCAGCGCCAAGGCCGCTGGCCTCACCGCCCTACTCGCCTTCACCGTCGTCGGATGCTTCTACGCGCTGCTCTTCGCATGCTATACACTTTTCCATGCCGACTTCCGCTGCCTCTTCGTCGCCGCCTCGACGGCCTTCCCGTCTAAGATGCTCATCGTCGCGCTGGAATACATTCCGCTGTTCTTCGTCTTCTATTTCGCCAATTCGCTCCGCGTGAACGGGGGCTCGCGCCACGAAGGCGTGCCCGCCTGGCGGTCTGGCCTCTTCAACGCTTTCGGCAACACGCTCGGTCTCATTCTCGTTCTCTCGCTCCAATACCTACACCTCGGTGCCACCGAGCAACCTTTCTGGACGGACGGCTGGCTCTACGTGAACCTCCTCTTCGGAGTGATCCCGATGATGTTTCTACTGCCCTGGCTGCACCGCATCTTTTTCGAACTCAGCGGACAGACATGGCTAGGCCCGCTCATCACCTGCCCGCTGTTCGTGATAATGATGCTGACCAGTAACGTCTGCTATATTCCTCTGAAGTAAGTCGCCTTACTTACTGGAGCGATAAGGCCCAGCCGGGAGGCCGTCCTTGCCCGCAGAGAAGACGCAAACTTCCGGGAAATCGGCCCAAGCATAACGGACCTCCTTGGGCCCCTTGACGCCGGTAGCGCTGACGGTGATTCGGGCGCCATCGGCCTTGGCCTGAGCGAAGGCCCACGTGCCGTCGCCGGCGAGCAAACCGAAACCCTTACCTTCGCCCTTGATCATCACTGGACGATTGTAGGTGAGCACCCAGACGTCGCCTTGGCGCTCGGCCTTGGTCACGCGGGGAGCTTCGCCGTCGGTACGAGTCTTGTAAACGCGCTGCAATGCGACGGCGGCAAGTCGCTCGCCGATGGGCAGCTTGTCCTTAGGGTGGATGTTCAACTCTTCACCGAGATCGATGTTCACGCTCTGCATGGCTCCCGGAACGTTGTCGGCGATCCACTCCATAGATTCGCGGATCTTCGTCCAGCTGGCATCATCGACCGCCAACTCCGGATGACGGGCATGGAAACGAGGGAGCTGGACGATGATAAAGGGGAATTCCTGACCCCAAGCCTTCTGCCAGGACTTGATCATGGAACCAAGGACCCACTTGTAGGCCTCAGGCTGGCCGGCATTGGATTCACCCTGATACCAGAGGGCGCCGCGGAAAGAGTAGCCGACGAGCGGAGCGACCATACCGTTCCAGTTCATGTGGGGACCGTTGGACCAGACCGGCGTGAGTTTGCCAGCGTCCTGCTTCAGTTTGGTGAGAACAGCCTTGTCTTTCTCGAGGGCAATCTTGGCTGAGAGTTTTTCGAGGGCGGCGGCGCGGGCCTTGATGGCGGCGGCTTCCTTGGCGTCGAAATCCTTGGCGTCCGCGTCGCCGGCATACATGCCCTTAGGACCCCAGGCCTCGGCGCGCGTGCCGCCGATGGAAGTGTGGATGATGCCGACGGGCTGCTTGATGTTCGCGCGGAGTTCGCGAGCGAAATAGAAACCGGCGGCGGTGAAAGATTCGACGGTGTCGGGGGCGGAGAGCACCCAAGAGCCCTGCACATCATCAGCTGGCTCGGCCTTCGGCGTACGGGCGACGGTAAAGACGCGCAGGCCGGCGTCGGCCGGGCGGGACTTCGCTTCGACGACGGTGGAGGTATTACTTACGGTCCACTGCATGTTCGACTGGCCAGAGCCGATCCAGACTTCACCGATGATGACGTCGTGCGCGGTGAAGACTTCTTCACCAGAGCTGACGACAAGATCCTTACCCTTCTCGGTGGCCTTCAGGCCGGCGAGCGTGGCGCTCCACTTGCCGTCGCTGCCGGCGGTAGCCGAAGACACGACAGAGCCGAGCGTCACGATGACCTTCGAGCCGGGGTGCGCCTTACCGAAAACGGCGGCATCACCGGCCTGCAGGACGGCATGGTCGGAGAAAAGGGCGATTAGTTTCAGTTCTCCAGCGGAAACGAGCGCGGAGCAACAAAGCACGAGGGCGGCGAGGCGGGGTAGCATATGCATAAGACACGACAGACTCCCTTAGGTTGCCAAGCACGAAGGGCTAACAACACTGAAGAAACCTGCCGAACGCTCAAAGCCGGCCCAATAAGCAAGGTATCGATGGTCGGCTGATTGGCCGGCCTTTTTATTTCCCATTCAGTCCACGGAGTTCATATTAGGCCCTACCCCATGCGCCTCCCCACGCTCTCCCTCGCGGCACTCAGCCTGCTAAACCTTGCCCAAGCCGAAGACTCCCGTCTGGCTCCGCTGAAAAGCCTCAACAGTTATTTCCCCTTCGCCGCCCCGAAATCCATCCAGGAATGGGAACCACGCCGCGATTTCGTTCGCCGGCAATTGCTCGTCTCCCAAGGGCTCTGGCCCATGCCGACCAAGACGCCGCTGAACGCGGTGATCCACGGTAAGATCGACCAAGGCGACTACACGGTCGAAAAAGTCTATTTCGAAAGCGCCCCGGGCTTTTTCGCGACCGGAAACCTCTATCGGCCGAAAAACATCAACGGCCGCATTCCCGCCGTGATTTTTCCGCACGGGCATTGGACCGACGCCCGCTTCCTCATCCAACCTGAAAGAATTGTCCGCGAAGAAATCGCCTCCGGTCAGGAACGTTTCGAACAAGGCGGCCAATCCCGTTTCCAATCGATGTGCGTCCAGCTCGCCCGCATGGGTTGCATCGTCTGGCAAATCGACGCGCTCAGCGATTCCGACTCCATCCAATTCTCGCCCGCCATCATTCATAAGTTCGCCAAGCAACGCCTTGAAATGAACACGGTGGAGCAATGGGGCCTCTATAGCACGCAAGCCGAAGCCAATCTGCAAAGTGTGATGGGTCTGCAGACGCTCAACTTGGTCCGAAGTGTCGACTTCCTGCTGACGCTCCCCGAAGTCGATCCCGCTCGTCTCGCGGTGACGGGTTCCAGCGGCGGCGGCACGCAGACGATGCTGCTCGCAGCGGCCGACCCACGCCTCGCCTTCTCCTACCCGGTGGTGATGGTCAGTACCGGCATGCAAGGCGGCTGCTCCTGCGAGAACGCCACGCTCCTCCGCGTTAACTCCGGTAACGTAGAAATCGCCGCGCTCTTCGCCCCCAAGCCCCAAGGCATGAACACGGCCAATGACTGGACGAAGGAAATGGCGATCAAGGGATTCCCCGACCTGCAAGCGCTTTACCAACTCTACGGTAAAAAATCCTTCGTCACCCTCCAACGCGGCGAACACTTTCCCCATAACTATAACGCAGTCACCCGCATGGGCTTCTACGCCGTGCTTAATAAGCACTTCAAACTCGGCCAACCGGAACCGGTCATCGAGCGCGATTACGCCCCGCTGCCCAAAGAAAAATTGACGGTCTGGGATTCCGCCCACCCCGCGCCGAAAGCCGGTGATCCGGAATTCGAACGCCTCCTGCTCCAATGGCTGAAGTCCGACGCCCAAGCCCAGCTCCTCGCGGCGGCGAAGTCCGCCGAAGGCCGTGAGTACATGCTGCGCCCCGCCATCGAAGCCCTCATCGGTCGCTCCTTCGCCCAAGCAGGTAAGGTCGAATTCCCTAACGCCAGCACGCAGTGGCGCGATTCCCACTTCCGGACGCAAGGGACGCTCGTTAATCAATCCTATGGCGAAGAAATCACCATCGATTGGCTCCAACCTACCAACTCCACAGGCGAAGTCATCATCTGGCTCGACGATTCCGGCAAAGGCGCCGCCCGCCTCGCCGACGGTTCGCTCCGTCCTGAGATCGAATCGCTCATCGAGCGCGGCATCGGTATCATCACGACGGATCTATTTCTTCAAGATGACAAGACGCTGAAACAAACCCGCGTCGTGCCCGGCCCTCGCGAAGTGCCCGCTTATACGTTCGGTTATAATCATGCGCTCTTCGCCCAACGCACGCATGATATTCTCTCGATCGCCAGCTATCTACTTTCCCCGCGCGATTCCTCCCAGCCCCCCGTGAAGCACGTCTCCCTGGCTGGCTTCGGTCGTCTCGGCCCTATCGCCGCCGCTGCTCGCGCCGTCGCCGGCTCCGCCATCCACCGCGCCGCCATCGATACTGGTGGTTTCCGCTTCAATCAGCTGTTGGACTATCGCGACCCGATGTTCCTCCCCGGTGGCTCCAAATACCTCGATGTGCCCGGTCTGTTATGCGTAAGCGCCACCCACCCTCTCTGGGTCGCCGGCGAAACCGACCAAGCCCTCTTCCCCTCCGCGACCCTTCATACGAGCGCCAACGACTCCAAGGCCGCCGCGACGCTGTGGTTGCTAAAATGATAGATGGACGAACTTTACCCGACTCCTATTCCCTTACTTTCCTCCCCCATGTCTCACTTTCCTTTCGCGCTTTCTGGCTTAGCCGACGAAGCGGCCGATGATATCGACGGCCAGGTTCTCGCCCAAAAGACCTTGGGCTGGCCGGCCATCGAATTGCGGCTGCTGAAGGGCAAACAGGTCTGCGGCCCCGCGACTTCTGATGAAGATTTCTCTCGGGCGATGGATAAGATCGAGGCCGCTGGTCTTACCGTCTCATCTTTCGGCTCAGCCATCGGCAATTGGGCACGTCCGATCACCGGCGACTTCGATATCGATCTCGCCGACCTCCGCGTGCTCATTCCACGCATGCAACGTGCCCGGACGAAATTTGTCCGGACGATGAGCTGGGTCCGGGGCGACGTTTCCGATGATCAATGGCGCGAGGAAGGTCTTCGTCGCTACCAGATCATGGCCCAGATGGCGGCCGACGGCGGCATCACGCTGTTGCACGAAAATTGCGAAGGTTGGGGCGGACATAGCGCCGCCAATGCCCAGGCTTTCATGGAAAGCCTGAACCATCCTCACGTCCGCTACCTCTTCGATATCGGCAACACGGTCTCTTACGGCCAAGACACACTCGAGTTCTATCGTACGATTCGTCCTTGGATCGCCTACGTCCACGTGAAGGACTGCCGCTACCATCCCAAGGGCGAAAAATCGAACGACTTCACCTACCCCGGCCAAGGCGAAGCCAAGCTGCGCGAGGTGCTGACGGACCTCATCCGCACGGGCTATACCGCCGGCATCACCATCGAGCCTCACGTCGCTAATATCGTCCACCTCGGTGCCGATGCCGCCCAAGCTTCGCCGCAAGTCCGCTTCGATTCGTACGTCCGCTATGGCCGGGAACTCGAAACCCTTCTGACGTCCATCCGCTGAAGGCGGAGCAAGCCCAGCCGGTCACTTCAGGACCTTGGCCGCGTACGCTCTTAACTGCTTAACTTCTTCGTCGGGCAGTTTTTCGTGCCATTCGACCTTGGGTTCTTTGACGCCGTAAAGGGTGCCGTAAAAAACCAACCCAGCCAAATAGCTGCCGTTGAATTCCGGATGTGAATTGTCGGAGCGATGCAAGCGGATTGGCTTAGCTGAGCTATAGTTCAATTCCCAAGCATCCCCCACGGGTACGACCGTGGCTTTATTGTCCTTTGCGACCTGGCCATACCATTTACGCAGCCGCGCCTGCATATCTTTGGGATTAGCGCCTACCGCGCCCGCATCCTTGGCGGTCTTTTCATTCGTCCAATAATCCGCATGCCGTGCCCAGGTCTCATAAAAGTAGATCTTCGCCTTCGGACTTTTTTCCCTGACCAGCTTGCAAAGTTCCGCTGCGCTTTTCACGAAATGATCCCGAGATTTCATATCTTTTTCCGACAAGGCGGGCTCTTCGCTCTGCCCCTGTAAAACGACAATATCCCAATTACCCTCCGCCATGAGCGCCAAGCTGGGCTCTTGCGTCAGCTGCTGCCTCAGCGTCTGGCCTCCCGGGGTCGCCGACTTCACGACCGGGACCTTACGTCCAGAGCTTTTGACGATTTCGGTAAAGATATCAGGCAGTTTATTTACGCCTGTGTAACTATTACCGATGAACAAGACCCGGCGAGGCTCTTCCGCCATCAACGCGACCCCTGACATCAGAAGCGCCAGGCACCAACTACCGGGGTTATATTTCATCCCTTTTTGATAGCTGACTGACCTGCCACTTCAATCTCAACCTTACGGCATCCCACGCCAGGAGCCCACCCTCACCCCTTACTCACCATGAGGGAAGCGCCATACACGCGGCCCGAAATGATTACCCGCACCCCTTCGTGCATTGAAAGCTCGCGGTGACGATCATGACTACTACTCCAGCTCGTCAGGCTTCCGGCGCGATGTTCGCGTTCATCTTTCCGACCCCACGCATGTGCGCATTCGATCAAGGCCAAAGTCGTGATTAAAACAATTTTCAGCACGGGAACCAGTGATGAATAGTTCATAGGGATATATTCTAAATACTAGACCCTGCTCGCAAAGGTAAGTTTCGCATTAGGGTAAAATCCCTAAGCGCGTTAAAATTAAATTAAGCCCGAAAATATTAATCAAAGATGAAGCCTCATCGTCTGGCTCTCAGGGAGGGATGCGATGACATCGCATCCGCTGTAAGGCACTCATTCTCAGGTGGCAGGTGGTAGCCC
>JBAXRS010000051.1:0-12500 GCA_037131085.1 Verrucomicrobiota bacterium
GATGAAAATCAAATACTCCCTCCTCCTCGCTCTGCTCGCTACCGCGGGTCTGATCGCTGCCGACGCTCCTAAGCCAGAAGGCAAGCCTGACGCTCCTAAAAAGGGCGACGCTAAAAAAGGACCAACCAAGCCAGAATCCGTTTCGGATGCTGATTGGAAGAAGTTCCTCGACGCCAGCAAAGCTGCCCAGTCCGACGCTGCTGTAACCGCCGCCAAGGCCAAAGCTAAGGATGCCAAGACCGATGAAGAAAAGAAGGAAGCCGGTAAAGCTGTGATGGAAGCCACCAAGGCTGCCGTCCTCAAGGCCGATGCCTCCCTCGAGTCCGTCTTCAAGGCCCTCGAAGAAGCCCGCGGCAAAGGTAAGAAGAAGAAGTAATCCTCGGATTACCTCTTCCCAACAAGACCCCGGATTTCCGGGGTCTTTTTTTGTGCCGATCGCCCGACGCCTCCGGCGGCTGAAATAGTTTTTATCTTTTGCAACCTTGGGCGCCGGGCGGGGTTTTATAGATGAACCCCAAAACTAAAAAACATGAAATTCAAATTCCCCGCCCTCCTCCTCGCCATGCTGCTCGCAGCCGGCGTCGTTCAAGCCGCCAAGCCTGCTAAAGGCGAAAAAGGCAAAAGCGAACAAGGTCCAGCCTCCGTCCCAGGCGTGTCCGAAGACGAAATGAAGAAACTCGGCGACGCCCGCAAGGCCGCCCAGGAAGTTCCTGCCGTAAAGGACGCCAAAGCCGCTGCTGAAGCCGCTCGCGAAAAAGCCAAGGCCGCCGAAGGCGACGCCAAGGAAGCTGCCGTCAAGGCCGCCATGGAAGCTGGTAAGGCTTTCCATGACGCTGAAAAGGCTGCTATCCTGAAGGCTGACCCTTCCCTCGAAGCCGTCCTCGCCAAGGTCGAAGAAGCGATGAAGGCCAAGGGCGAAGGCAAAGAAAAGGGCAAAAAGAAGAAGGCTAAGTAAGCTTACGACCATTGCCCCCAACAAGACCCCGGAAATCCGGGGTCTTTTTTTTGAACTTTGTCCCAGCGATGGTGTTTAATAAATAACCCACATATGAAGACCTCCTTCCTCGCCCTCCTGTTTGCCGCTACGCTGTGCGTCAGCCTACCGGCCGCCGATAGCGCCGCCACCAAGTCCAGCCCGAAGAAGAGCGGCCGATACACTTCCACCGTCCTGCCCGACATCGAAGGCGTCTCCAAAGAAGACATGGTCCGCGTTCGGGCCGCCTTTCTCCAGGCCTATCAAGACCCGGCGATCAAGGCCGCCAAAGAGCGCCTGGCTGAATTGAAGGGCAACGCCGAGTTCGCATCTGCGAGCGAGAAAAAGGATATGCGCAGCGATTTTGAAAACGCCATCGGCGATCTCCATAAAGCCACCAAGGCCGCGCTGACCAAGGCCGATGCCACCCTCTCGCGCGAGCTCATCGAAAAAGTCATGGACGCCATGGAAGCGAAAGGACGCGAGAAGGCGGCCGGCGCCATGAAGAAAGAAGCCAAAACCGCTACCCCGTTGAAGCCATTCCCATTCGGTGATAAGGCCAAGGAAACCCCAAAGCCTGAAGCCAAATAAAAAAACGAATAACCCCAGGCGACTGGGGTTTTATTTAATCTATCTGTCTCATGAAACAAATCCTCTCCCTCTTCCTCGCCGCTGCCGTCGGCAGCGCCGCTACGTTTTTGATTTTACGCCCCAAAGCCCCTGCGCCCGTGGCCGAAAAAGTAGCCGCTGCAGCCGAACCAGCCTCCGTTGGAAATTCGCCTTTCGGCAAGACGGCCAAAACTGAAGAAATTTCCGGAGCTGAAAAAACAAAAGGAAATCGTTTCCCAAACCAAACCCGTAGCATGCTCGCTGATGTCGAGGGTGTCTCCGCCGAAGACATGGCCAAGATCCGGGTCGCCTTCATGCGAACATTCAGCACCTCGGAGGAAGTCAAAGCGGCCCGGGCCCACTTGATGGAACTCGGTAAACAAGCCGAATTCGCCTCGGACCAAGAGAAGAAAGACATGAAAGCGGATTTCGACGAGGCGACCGAAGCCATGCGTAAAACTTTGCGTGCCGCGATCATGGAGAATGACCCATCGCTCTCGGCTGAGACTATCGATACCGTCATCGAAGCGATGGAACAACGCCGGCGCCAACAGTTCTCTGGACAGAAGAAGAAGTGACTAAGATGGGGTGGACTGACCGCCTCAGTCAGCCGCGATTAAGCGGGGACGCTCAAACCTACTAGGGCAGCACGCGGTGCTGCCCCTACCTAAGCCCCTCAAACACGGCCTTCAACTCCGCGTCGGTGAGCGGACGGTTCCAAAGCAGGAAGCGCGCAATTTCGCCGTCGAAGGATTCCTTGCCTGGATGCTGAATCGCGTCGCGTTCCTGACCAATCGCGAGTTTAGAGGCGTCGGCCAGGGGATTGATTGGAAAGCTCGCGCTCGCGCAGGCCTTGAGATCATTGACGAAGAATTCGGCGAGGACCTTGCCCGTCCCAGCGCCAAGCCGACCAGCGAGCACATGGAATCGTCCTTCGGCGAGCTTCGGTCCGACGAGTTTGGGATTATTCACGTCGAAGCGCCCGAAGGTAAGCCCATTGCGAGCGCCCCACCAGACGGTGTTATCGTCGTCCAGACAGCCCCAGATGCCTTCATATTTTTGGCTGTTACGGAGGTTGCCAAAAAATGAGTTCACATCCTTCAGCCCGACGCGCTGCGGGTAGACTTTGATCACCGTGACCCAGGTGCAGCCATCGCCGCGGATTAATCCGTCGAAAGCCGCCTCGTCATGGCAGACCAGTTCTTGCTGACGGAAGGAGAGCGCAGGAGCGGAGCCGGCGGCGACCGTGGGCAACCCCGAAGTCGCGTCCGCCCGACCCTTCGGCTGGCCAACGAAATCATGGGCCGCAACTGGACCAGCTTGGCTCTGCCAAGCGGCAACCCGTCCTTGCGAATCCATCGTGACTCCCTTCGACGCATTCAAATCGACCATCAAACCGGTGGACGGAATTTCGGCGGCGGCTAGGCTGAGGCAGGACAACGAGATTAACAGGCTGACCTTCATGATTGGGCTAATGGTGACGGGGTTTCCCCCCAAGGGAAGAACTTATGGGGGAGGCCCAGGCAGGAGAACGTTTCGGGTACCAGGTCTCGGCCCTCGGGTTTCTGGTTCAGGTCTTCAGGTGCAGATTCAGGTCCCGGGCCCCGAACCTGAACCTGCTCACCCGTAGCCGACTCCTGACCCCTGAGACCCGAGACATGAAATTGTGCACCCCAGCCAATCATCCGGACTCCGTTTCCCCTATGCTGTTTTATCTTATCCGCTAACCGCCACCACCTGCATCGGGTAGGGTTGACCGCCCCTGGTCAACCGCGGCTGACCAAGGGTGGTCAGCCCAACCTCGAGCCCCCACCCCCGCACCCTTTCATAAGGCTTCCACCCCACCATTCTATCTGGAACTCTCCTAACCAACTGCCATCTAATAAGCCTATGACCCCTCGCACCCTCCCCTTCCTTGGACTGTCCCTGCTGGCGGCCATTTCAGGCCAAGCGCAAACGTCCTCGACCGTCTTCGTCGAAGCTGAATCACTCGCCCAATGGGGTGGCTGGAAACTCGACACGGCCTTCACCAATATCGTGGGATCTCCTTACCTTTTAGCCCACGGCCTCGGTAAACCCGTGACCGATGCGACTGGAGTCGTCAAAGTAGCCGAAGCGGGCGAGTATCGCGTCTGGGCCCGGACCAAGGACTGGGTCGCGCACTGGAAGGCCCCTGGCCAACCCGGGCGCTTCCAAATCGTCGTCAACGGGCAGCCGCTCGAAACCGAGTTCGGTACCGAAGGAGCAGAATGGCACTGGCAAGCGGGCGGAAAAATCTCCCTCCACGCCGGCGATAATAATATCACCCTGCATGACCTCACGGGCTTCGATGGCCGCGTCGATGCGATCATCCTCAGCAAGGACAAGAATTTCACCCCGCCCGAAGGCTCCGCCCTCATTACTTTCCGCCAACAACAACTAAACCCCAATGGCCCCGAAGATGCGGGAGACTTCGATCTCGTGGTCGTCGGGGGCGGTTACGGTGGCATGGGCGCGGCCCTTTCCGCTGCCCGTCAATCGCTGAAGGTGGCTTTCATTCAAGACCGATTCGTGCTGGGCGGTAACGGTAGCTCCGAAATCGGCGTCTGGGCGATGGGCGGCACGACGCGCGGCAAATTCCCTCATCTGGGCGAAATCATCGAAGAAATCGGCGACCGCGCGGTGGACAGCCCTGGACGGGTCGACAGCTTCGGAGATGAACTCAAAGAAAAAGTCGTCAGGAACGAAAAAGGGATTTCGCTTTTCCTCGGCCACTACGCGACCGGCGTGGAAATGATTGGTAATTGCATCTCCGCCGTCACGGCGATCGACGTCAAAACCGGCCGCCAACGCATCTTCCACGCGAAGTTCGTGGCTGACACTACGGGCCACGGCTGGATCGGCGCTTATGCCGGCGCCGACTTCACCCAAGAAAAAGGAGGCCGTATGGGCATGTCCAACATGTGGTTCTACCAAGATGAGGCCGAAGCCCAAGCCTGGGCGCCGACGCCTTGGGCCCTACCTCTCGCGGTCGGTGATTTCCCTCCGCTGCAAAAATCCAAAGCCAAGATTGACGAGAAACCTTTTATGAAAGCGGAATGGTTCTGGGAATCCGGTTTCGACCAAGACCCGATCAACGGACTCGAGTATATCCGCGATTGGAATTTCCGCGCGATTTACGGAGCATTCTCCGCACTTAAAAATGGCGAGAAAAAAGACCAATATGCCAATGCTTCTTTGAAGTGGGCTTCCCACGTGGGCGGACCGCGCGAATCACGTCTGCTCACCGGCGACATCGTATTAAATAAGAATGATATCGTCACCCGCAAGGAGTTCGCGGACGGCTGCGTGCCCACGACCTGGGACATCGACCTTCACTATCCACGCGAGCAGTATGCCGAAAAATTCCCGGAAAACCCTTTCATCTCGCGTGCCGCCTTCGGCTACGTCGACGCGGACGGCAAACACATCGCTGCGGTCGATCGTCGTAATGGTTACCCGCTCCCCTACCGCCTCTTTTACTCCAAAAATATCAGTAACCTCTTCATGGCCGGTCGTCAAATCAGTGTGACTCACGAAGCCTTGGGCACCGTCCGGGTCATGCGGACCATCGGCATGATGGGCGAAGTCGTCGGTAAGGCCGCCTACCTCGCCGTCCGCGAAAAGACCGACCCACGGGGCGTCTATGCCCATCACCTCCCAACCCTGCTTAATCTGCTCGAACAACCTGGACGCATGCGGCGCACCTCCCTCGCCGGCGAACTCACGCTCGATACTTCAATCGCCGACTTCAAAGAACTGCCGGTCGGCCGCATGAACGCTGACCTTACCAAAGGCACGCCGACTAAACTCAGCGACGATGACCTCAAGGAACTCGCCAAGCTCGGCGGTATCGTGCTGGACGACGCTCAAGCGAAATTCGAAGGTACGTGGACCGAAGGTCGTGGCCTCGCCCACCTGGGCAGCGCCTATCACTACGCCAGCAAGGGTGCCAATCGCGCGACCTATGCTTTCGAAATCAAAGAAGGCGGTAAGTATGAGCTCCGCGGCTATTGGCAAGGACACGAGAACCGCTCGCCTAATTCCGTACTCATCATCAACCGTACTGGCGAAAACCCCGTCAGCCTTCGCCTCAACCAAAAGGTCGGTGAAATCGATATTCCTAATATCCTTGGCAAGTTTGTCTTCACTCCGGGCACTCATTCGCTCGTCCTGACGGGCGAAGGCTCCAGCGGCACCGTCCAAGCCGACGTCTTTCAGCTCGTTCGCGCCGAATAATCGATGCCCTCGCCCCGCGTCAACGCTTGGCTAGTCAAAGGCTGGCGTCTGACGGCGCTCTTGGTGGCGGCCTTACTGCTCCAACGCACGACGCCGACGACGGAAACTATCCTGACCCGTTTGAGCCTGGGCGAGGTAACAGGCTTTTTCCCGACCGCTAAGCGCCTCATCGAAGGCCCACAGCAAAGCCTCATCATCCAAGATGAATTCGGCAATCGCTTGGGCCGGCTGCTGACAACTTCGCCCGACGCTGATGCGATCATCGGTTACGCCGGACCCAGTAATGTCTTAGTCGCCCTTGATAATCAGGAAAAAATCGTCGGCACTCGGATCCTCTCGAGCGATGATACCCCCGACCACGTCGATACCTTACGCGACAATATGGCATTTGAACGCAGCCTGAAAGACTGGCAGCCGACGTCGCAACCCGCCCCCAAACTCGAAGGTTACGCCGGCTCAACGCTCACCGCGGCGGCGATTGCGGAATCCATCCAGAAACGCTTGTCGGGTAATTACGCTTCGCTGCGCTTTTCGACGCCCCTCGCCCTGAAGGAAATCCAAGCCGTGGGCTTCCCTCAGGCCCTCAGCTTCGAAGCCAATACGCCGCGGCTCGGCTGGAATCTTGTCCGCGGCCCGAATCGCGCCCTCTTGGGCTACGTGGTCCGCTCCTCTCCCTCCGGAGATGAGTTTTCTGGTTATGCCGGCCCGACCGAAACCCTGATTGCCATCGAGCCGGACGCGTTGACCCTGCGCAAGATCATCATCCGGGAAAGCTATGATACCACGCGCTATGTCGACATCGTGAAAGAAGATGAGACCTATCTCAAGCAGCTGACGAAATGGAACGTGCAGGAATGGCCGAACCTGAACTTCGGCAAAGAAAAAATCGAAGGCGTGGCGGGCGCGACGCTCACCAGCTCCGCCATCGCGTTCGGCCTGCAACGTCGTTTCGCCGATGATGCTAAACACCTCGCGCTTTCAAAGAGCTCCTGGCAAGACTACGCCAAATCCATCGCGCTCTGGTTTTTCTTGGTCGGCACCCTCGCGATGACCTTCACCCCACTGCACGGTCGCCCGAAGGTCCGAATCGTCTGGCAAGTCCTGCTCGTCGGTGGTCTTGGCCTCTGGCTGGGCCAGTTGCTTTCGCTGGGGATGTTCGCCGGTTGGGCCCGGCATGGCCTCCCTTGGTCGCAAGGCTCGGGCCTGCTGATATTAGGCGCCATGGCACTGCTCATACCTTGGACTACCCGGCGGCAGCTCTACTGCCATCATGCCTGCCCTCATGGAGCCGCCCAAGAGCTTCTGGGGGGCTTCCGGAGGCTGCATTGGCGTCTCCCCGCCTCATGGCATGGCCTGCTGGGTAAACTGCCCGCCATTACCCTCGCCGCGGCCTTTCTGGCGGCTCTGTTCTGGCCGCGCTGGAGCCCCAATCAAATTGAGCCCTTCGATGCCTGGATTCTCGGCGCCGCCGTAGCCGTACCCCTCGCGCTGGCGGTCGTCGGATTGCTTGCCTCAATTTTTATCCCCCAAGCTTATTGCAAATACGGTTGCCCCACTGGAGCGCTCCTAAAATTCGTCCGTTCCAATAACCAACTCGAGACTTGGTCGCGACGCGACTACGCGGCGCTCGGTCTGCTTTGCATTGGGGCATTAATTGTCTTCGGGCGCCCGCTGGTGACACCGCCCGCGGCCACGACCTCCGAAGGCTTGCCTATCACCGAAATGCATGGAGCCGTCTTTGGGACGACTTGGACGGTCAAGATACGCGGCCCAGGCTTCGCGGCCGACCTCCTCAAGCGCGACATTGAAAGCGAAGTAAACCGCATCGAGTCTTCCCTTTCCCATTGGCGCAGAACTTCCGTCACCTCGGATTTCAATCAGCTCGAATCCACCCAGCCCATGGGAATCAATCAGGAGTTAGGTAAACTCGTGGCATTTATGCAGAAACTGAGCGAAGCCACCGACGGCGCTTACGATATCACCGTCGCGCCCTTGGTCTCAGCCTGGGGCTACGGTCCGGCGGGATCAAACCTACCCTCGCCCACCCCGGAAAAAATCAAAGAGCTACGCGGGCAGGTCGGGTGGGAAAAACTGACCTTAGATTTGCCGGCCCTCACCTTGCGCAAGAGCGACGAAAGACTCTCGCTCGACCTCGGTTCGGTACTGCAAGGCTATGCTGACGATCGCATCGCTGCGCTTTTACATCAACAAGGTCACCACGATTTCTTGATCGAAGTCGGAGGCGAACTTCTAGCCTCTGGCAGTTGGCATGTCGGTATCGAAGATCCCTTCAATCCGCGCGGCCTCTTGGAGAAAGTCGTGCTGAAAGACCAAGCCTTATCACCGTCGGGACTTTATCGGGCCAAACGCTTGGCTGAAGGTAAAAGCATCTCGCACATTATCTCGCCTAAGACCGGTTACCCCGTCGAGCCGACGATTGAAATGTGCTGTGTATTTCATCGTCATTGCTTGGAGGCAGACGGTTGGGCCACCGCCTTGATGGCGGTAGGATTCGACGAGGCCAAAAAGCTCGCCGAGAAGAATCGCCTGAGCGTCATCTTGGTCGCCCCGGATAAAAGCGTCTGGAGATCTTCAGAAATAAAATAAGCCGGTCGCAGATCAATATCCGGTCCCCGGTTTCCCTTTGAGTGAGGTATCCTGTATTGTGGTAGGGGCAGGCTTTCGGGTCTCAGGTCTCGGGCTTCAGGTTTCGGGTACGGGTTATCAGGTTCGGGCGCCAGGTTCGGGACCCGTACCCGTACCTGTACCTGAATACCTGAACCTGGATCCCGATCGCCGAGACCTGGGACCTGAAAATGAACATGCAGCATCAGTTGGCCGGTTGGCCAGAAATGCAATGGGTAGGGCTGACCGGCCCTGGTCAGCCGCGGTTGAGCGAGGGCGCTCATCCCTACCTAAGATACAGCTAGGTCAGCACGCAGTGCTGACCCTACCTCTTGCAGGCGGATGCAATGTCATCGCATCCCAACCTAGAGACCCACCCTAAGCTAAACAAAAAAGGCGGCCGGAGCCGCCCTTCTCTCTTATCTCAACGTCAGGCTTAGAACTTCTTTTGCTTCTGCTTGCGGCGACGGATCGCGGCGGCGGCCAAGGCCAGCGCGCCGATCATCAGGCCGTAAGTCGAAGGCTCAGGCACCGCGGTCAGGGTCATATCTCCGCTGAGGGAGTTGTAGGACATCGACCACAGACTGCTGCCAATCCCGGTGCTATCCGTGGTCGTGAAAGCCGAAGTATCGTAGGCGAAGTAATCGGCGATGTTCGTGCTATAGCCAGAGTTGTAGGTGATACTGCCGACATGTCCGAAGAGGAAGGTCTTGATATCGTCCTTACTCCAGTTAATCGCATCACCCGGTAAGGTATCGGCGAACAAGTGCAACGAGGTCACATTAATCAAGATCCGGCCAGAGCTATTGCTAATCGCGGAGAGATCGAAATTGTTGGTAACAACAATCTTATCCCAGCCCGTGCCAGCAACTCCGGCGGCATTGTGCACCTGCCAGTTCATGGTGGAGCCACTGCTTGCCACCAGATTGGTCATCGTCAAAGTCCCGGGGGAATTGCCAGGCGAAAGCACCGCACCCGTATCAAGGGTGACATTAGCGACGAAACCGCCGCCGCCCAAGGTGCCGCCGCTGGTCACGTGCACCGTATTATCAACATTGGAGTTCACGACCAAGGTGCCGGTATTGTTGACGTTCACCGCGACATGGGTGCCATCGCCTAAGGCGGTGTTATGCGTGACGGTAACCAAGCCCGCATTCACGTTGAAGATGCCGCTGAAATCGTTGCGTGCAGCCAAAGTCAACGCACCGGTGCCAACTTTATTGACGGTGGCGGAACCCGCCCCGTTGAAGATCATGGAAGCATTGAAGGTCGTAGTTGTGGTCGCGCGGAAATCGAGCGAGACCGTGCTACCGTTAGCAACGTGCAAGCGCGCGGAAAGGTCGTCAGTATTACCCGCCAACCAGCGCAAGGTCGTGGTGTCTTGCAGCGTGATGTCGTTGGAGGAAACCGCCCACAGGCGTCCCAAGGAGCCGGCGGCAAAGCCTAAGACGCCGGCATTAACATCGACCGCGGCTTCATCTTTGAGCATCGCCCCGGAGCCGGCCATGACCCAAAGACCGGTGCCGTTCTTGACGAGTTTGCTGAGCAGATGATCCGAGGCACTTTCGGTCTCGAAAAGTGCAGGCGCGAAACTGTTCTCAATCGTCGTCGCATCGGTGTTACCCGAGAGCGTCAACGTACGGTTGAGGCCGGTGGTATTCGCGAAGTCGATCTTCACGGTATTGTCGAAGACCAGAGCTCCGGTGCCGGTATTCTTGATTTCGCCGCCGTTATCCGCGATGGTCAGACCGCGTTCCGACGTTTCGCCGGTGCCCACGTATTCAATCGTTCCGCCTTGGAAGATGAGCTTATTGGCCGCCCCGTCGACATTGCCCATGCGACCGACACCGCCAGCCTTCAGGAAATTATCGGTCTGTAAGGTGCCCGAAGCCATGATTGTGGCTCCCGTGTAAGTATTATTACCCGTCAGCGTCAGGACATTGGATGAAGCCTGAGTCAACGAACCCGTACCGGAGATATTGTTATCCAAGGCGTAGGCATCGCTGCGCTTGATCACCAGGCTCGCGTTGTTCAGGTAGACGATGGGAACCGGCGGTCCGGACGAGATGTCATTCGCCGGACCTAACGTACCCGTCGAGGTATTATTACCGACCTGGAGGACGCCTTGGGTAATGATGACGCCACCGGTGTGCTGATTATCTCCGGTGAGAGTCATCGTACCAGGGCCCTGCTTCTCATACTTGGTTACGATTTCACCGCCACCGGAGTTGACGAAATAACCGGAGACGAGAAGCGTCTTGCCGGTGTCGACGCTGATGACGCGGCTTACGCCATTGGTATTCACCAAAGTAGCCGAGATTTCGGAATTGTCCGTGACCGAGACAGTGCCGCCTAACTCGAACGACCATGTCGTGGACATGGCCTCATTACGCATCAGGCCGCCATTGAAGGTCAGGGCACCCAGGAACATCGTATCATAACTGGCGTCGACGATACCACCGTTGATGGTCATCGGGATACCCGCACCCGTGGCGCCGACCGCAGCGCCCGTCGTCTGCGTGAAGATTCCGGCAGCCTGAACGGTGATGCGGGAAGGACTGATTAGGGCATGATATTGAGCCGCCCGTAATGTGCCGTCCTCGACCACGACCGTGCCCGTAAAGAAATCGTTCGCAAGGGTCAGGTCGGTAACCCCGCTGCCAATCTGCTTGAACTCACCGGCTCCCTTGATCTCGTTGAAGAGATTGAAAGGCAAACCCAGTGAATCGCTGCGGTTGACGCTGAACGTCGCGCCGAGCGAGATGTCAACATATGGGGCGTTACCAATATTGCCGGCAGTTGCACCAGCCCCCGCCTGCAAGGTGCCTTTCTTGACTTTGATGGGACCAAAGAAACCGGAAGTCTGGCTATCACCTGTGAGGATGGTCTTACCGCCGAGTCCATCCTGATTGAATGTACCGCTGCCGGCCAAGGGGTTCACGAAGATGAGTTCATTCGTGCGGACGACATCGACCGAAGCAAGGGAGCTGATATCGACAACGCCCAAGCCGAACGAACCATTACCGGCGAGTTCGATGATGCCGGCTTGGATTGAGGTAAGGCCGGAATGGATGCTGTCACCGGTCAAGGTGAGCTTACCTGGGCCGACTTTCGTGACGGCTAAGAGGCTCAGAGGTGTCGCGCGGTTCTGAGCGTTGTCCGCAAAGGCGCCCCCAAAGGTGTAGGAATCATCCGCCTGGGTCGCCGCGGCATTACCGAGTGTCAAGGTGATCAAAGCATTCGCGGAATTGGTCACGAAACCGCTGCCGGCCAACTTATAACTCGTCTGGTCAAAGCCGTTGAGGTCGTAACCGGCACCGGCATCCACCGTCAGAAGCGATGAAGCGGAAAGCAGACTGCCGACACCTTGGCGAAGCAAGCCGCCCGAGACACGGAGACCGGCGCCGTTCAAGGAGTTGCTGCCCGAGTTAAGGATCAAAGTCCCCTTCCCTGCCTTGACCAAAGCGTTGCCAGAAGCACTGGCCGTACTGACTACGGCACCCGAAATCGTCGCGGTGACGGCGGCGCTGTCGACGCTGATAGTACGCGTCGACGAACCCAGGGTCACCGTACCGGTCAGCTTCAGGTTATTGACTTCGTTCGTACCGCCGAAACTAAAGTCACCATTGACCGTGACGGGATTGGACAATACGCGGACCGGAGAATTACTCAGGATCGAAGTACCGTTGCCGATGATCAAGCTACCCAAGCCCACGGGACCAGCCGTGATGGTGGAACCGCTCAGCGTCGCGTTGACCCCGAGCAAGAGACTGCCGCCGACCAAGGTGAAGTTGGAAGAGAAGGTATTGGTACCGCTCAAGGCCAAGAGACCATCTCCCGTCTTAGTCAGCGAAGTCATCGAGGCGTGCTGCGCGATGGTTGCGCTGATATGCAGACCCGTCGGAGCGAGTCCGGCATTCACCAAGATACTGGGATTAGCATTACTGAACTGCAGGACAGCCAAGGTCGCAGAGCCGGCAGAGATAACCGGCGTCGTTCCAAAACTGTTATTAGTCGCCGTGATCGGCGTCGCCGA
>JBAXRS010000052.1:0-12325 GCA_037131085.1 Verrucomicrobiota bacterium
CAGGCGCCACAGGGGGAGCAGGCGGGGCAGGCTCAGCGGCGGCAGGAGCGGCGGCTGGGGCGGCGGCGGTACCGGCAGGAGCTGCGGCTGGGGCGGCGGCGGTACCGGCAGGAGCTGCGGCTGGGGCGGGAGCGGGAGCGGGAGCGACGGCAGTCACCTGAGTACCTGGCGCCACCGAAATAGGACCGGAGCTCGAAGCAAAGACCGTAGCCTCCACTGAGCCGCGGACGCAACTGACGCTCAGAGTTCCCATGCCCTTTTTATCCTCTTCGTATCCGACTTCGTAAATCGTACCACGAATACGAGCGACGCCGACGGGAGTCTTGATCGTATAAGAGGACATCGGATTTAGCTTTCGGACTTCGCCGAGAACCTTACCGCGTTTGACCTCAATTTCCGTAACCGAAGGGCTGGGCTCTTTGTCGAGCTTTTGGTAAGAACCTTCGATGATTAAACTGGAAGCGACTTGTTTAAATGTTCGAACCTCCAGCAATGTATTCGGGCTGACGATCAAAGTAGAGCCATTAGAAAGGATGAGTTCAGCGGTTGATTCTAAATTTGTCTCAACAGTGTACCCTTCTTGAAAAACCAGACCAGAGGCGAGGGCCTTCTTTGCCGCCTGCGGATCGATGAGCGTGGCGGTACCCTTGACCAAACCAACCTCGACTTTACCGTTCTGCAAAGCCGCCGAAACCAGCGCAGGAAAAAGAGCGATGAGGATTAAAGTGACTGGCTTAAAAAGATTTCGCATGGAAATGTTTTGGTTTGGATAGGAGTAATAAAATTGGAGAGCACCCTCCGGCTTGCAATCCGTAAACAAAAAAAGCCTACCCAAAATGAGTAGGCCTTTCAGACTTAAAACCGCCTTCAGGCCGTAACGTACTTGTCTAATCGGCGCTGCACCAGATTAGCCGAAAGTTGAGCGTATTTTGGAAGCCCTTGGTCGTAAGGGAGTTGTAATTCACCCTGAATAAGGGGGAGTGCGTAACGGATAAAATCAGGGTGAATGGACATACGGTCTTCGCCGATCCATTTCTCCGGGAAGACCTTAACTCCGTTGGCAATCTCGTTCAGAGGGGCCAAAAGCGTATGGACCGCATAGTTCTCTTTTTCGGAGCGGGCGAGGATGACCATCTTGCCGGACTCGCCGTTGATCGCCGCCTTGACGGCCTCGCGACCGCAGAGCTCAGCCTCATCAACGTCGGTCTTTGAAGCGTTATGAGAAGCCGCGCGCTGGGTGATGCCCAACTTGGAAGATCGAGCCTTCACGCCATCAAAACGTTCTTCGACGAGCGAGCGAAGGTATTCACCGGCACCACCGAGTACGGCGTGCCCAAAAGAATCCGTACTTGCGGTATCGGCGCCCAGGTAGTTGCCCGTGGCGTCTTGCACGCCTTCAGAGACGACAACGAAGCAGTGTTCGTTGTTCTTCAAAACTTCTTCGACCCGGCGGATGAAGTTGTCGGCGTTGAAAGGCACTTCAGGCAAGAGCACGATGTGGGGCGCATTGCAACCGTAGTGCGTATTGGAAGGATTGCGGTCATCGCGCTTTTCCTTGCGATGGGCGAGAACTGAGGAGGCGGCGAGCCAACCTGCATTTCGACCCATGACTTCAAGGATGGAAACGAAGTCGTTCTGTCCCATGGCAGCGTTATCGAGCGACAACTCGCGAACGGTGACGCCGATATGTTTAGCCACCGAACCGAAGCCTGGACAGTGATCCGTCAAAGGTAAATCATTGTCGATTGTCTTAGGTACGCCGACGACCCGGAGTTCGTAGCCACGCTCTTTAGCGAGGGCGTCGATCTTGGCGGCGGTATCTTGCGAATCATTGCCACCGATGTAATGGAAGTAGCGGATGTTATGGGCTTCGAAGACCTGCAGGATGCGGTCGAAGTCTTCCTGTTTCTTCACCTTATAGCGGCAGGTACCGAGGGCGGCACCCGGCGTGTGACTCAGGGCACGTAACGTCTGCTGGGATTCAGCGGCCAAGTCGATAAGCTGTTCATTGAGGATACCTTGGATGCCATTCAACCCGCCGTAAATTTCGACGATTTCGTCCTCATGCTTCAAGGCTTCAGCGATAACCCCGGCGAGGCTAGCGTTGATGACTGGGGAGGGGCCGCCGCTTTGCGCGACGAGAAGATTGCCTTGTAGGGAGGACATGGTTGGAACGGGTTGAAAAGTGGGTTGTGGGAAGCACCCCGCCCCTTGGCAACACGGAAAACCCTCTACCCCGCCCCGCCCCTGCTTTAGGCCTATAAAATACGTCCAGCCTTCACCTGAGCCGACTCGGGCACCTTCTGGACCCAGCCCTCGGTCAGGCGAACAAAAGCATCAACCTGGGCGCCCGCTGCTCCCGTGAGCTCGCCGGCCTTGGTCACCGCTTCGACCAAGAGGGCTTTGGGCAGTTTCAGTCGGCTATCCCCAGCCAGTCGATCTACGAGGTCGTTCTTATCAATCTTACCGGTTCGCAGGTCGCGCGCCACGGCGACGGCATGTTCCTTGATCGCTTCGTGCGCCGCTTCGCGCCCAGCCCCGGCCTTCACCGCCTCCATCAGGAAAGTGGTGGTAAGCAGAAACGGCAGGTAATGACGTGATTCGCGTTCAATCACCGGGCGATTGACTTCCATCTGCCCGAGCACGGTAAGGAAAGCTTCCAACAGGCCGTCAATCGCCAAGAAAGCATCCGGCAAAAGCACGCGGCGAACGACCGAACAGGAAACGTCGCCTTCATTCCACTGGTCGCCAGACAACGAAGCGGCCATGGCCACGTGACCGCGAAGAATAATATGGAATCCATTGATGCGCTCGCAGGTACGGGCGTTCATCTTGTGCGGCATCGCCGAAGAACCCACTTGGCCAGGCAAAAAGCCTTCGCTCGCCAGCTCATGCCCCGCCATCAAGCGTAAGGTCTTCGCGAAAGAAGACGGGCCCGAGGCCGCCGACAAGAGAGCCGAGACGACTTCGAAATCCATCGAACGCGGGTAAATCTGCCCGACTGCACCGAGCACATGCGGAATGCCGAGGTGAATCAAGACGCGGGCCTCCAAGGCGGCGACCTTGGCCGCATCACCGCCAAAGAGCGTAAGTTGGTCAAGCTGCGTTCCGACCGCGCCCTTTAATCCGCGGGCCGCGAAATCGTGGAGAGCCCCATCCAGTTGCGATACGCCGCGGAGGCATTCTTCGCCGAACATCGCCCAGCGCTTCCCTACCGTGGTCGGTTGCGCAGCGACGTTGTGTGTCCGAGCTGCGATCAAGACGTCGCGATCCACCTGAGCCCGGCGAGCTAAGGCCGCCAAGGCGGCGACAGCTTTCGCGCGAATCAATTGGAGCGAACGGAAAACTTGCAGCTGTTCCACGGATTCCGTGAGATCGCGACTCGTCAGTCCTTTGTGGACGTGCTGAAAACCGGCAAGGGCGCAGAACTCATCGATGCGTGCTTTGACGTCGTGCCGGGTTTCTTCTTCGCGGACGCGGATGGATTCAAAGTTAACCTGCTCCTTGACATCTTCATAAGCCTGCAGAGCGGCGGCGGGTATTTCCAAGCCAAGATCGCGTTGGGCCTTCATGACGGCGATCCAATATTCACGTTCAAGGACTACGCGGCCGCGGATGGACCAGATGGCTTTCATCGCCGGCGAAGCGTAGCGATCGGCGAGGACGTTAGGGACGATATCTTGTTCCATCGGAAAGGTCTTAGTTTGTATCAGGGAGAACGCCGGACGGCAAGCGCCCGCATGGTCATCGCCCGGACGGCGACCTCATCTTGCCCTCGATTGGCGGCATCGAAACAGGCCCCGCAGGCCAATTGTAGGTCGACCAATTCAGCCAAAGAATAGCGGGCGGCCATCGGAGCTACCTTATTGCTTATATACCAGGCGTTCTGGGAAAAGAGGTTGGCGCTCGATTTGGCGGCCGAACCAAAAGTCGGCCCATGCCGCCCACTGGCGGTTTCGAATTGCCCCTTCGGCAAACCCGCTTCCGTCACCCGGAAGTCACCCGAGTCGACGAGGCAACGAATCTGGATAAGCAGACGAAGGCGATTCTGCAAAGCCGCTAACAAAGGCCGGCTCGAATCTTCGTTGAAAAAATATCGGTCGAGTGCCGCCAGCGACCATTTTAAATCCCGCATGGCCAGCGCCTCGACGGGCTCGAAGAAATCACCTTCCCCAAAAGTCGGGACCAGCAGCAGGACATCCGTCTCCTTAATGGTGCCGCCCACCCCCACGTAAGTCGCAAGTTTTTCGCACTCACCTAAGACCAACCGGGTGGACTGCCCCACCCGACCAATGATGGCCTCAGGCACTCCGCGTTCAAATTTTACGCCTAGTGACTTTAAATGATTAACGGCCAGATCCTCTTGGAGGTCGGCCTGCGGGTCGGTCTTATCGAAGAAACCTTTGGCGGCGGACGCATGGACCACAAATTCGTTCGCGACCTTTTTTAGTTCCGTGAGGTCCTTGCGACGGCCGTCATAGGGCGTCGCCGAAATGATAATCGAAACCTCATCCGAGGCCTCCGTCGCGACTTGTAAGATATTTTGGAGACTTTCCTTCACCTCGAGAGATCTGGCCTGCTTGGAGTCCGAAACCCAATTGAAGTTGCGCAACCAAATGACACGCTTGCCGCCGAACATGGAAAGCGTCTTCACCGATTCGGAGAATTGGGTTTCGATGGGGCGGGCATCTTCGACCCTAATCAAGGCACCCGAAATCACCTCAGCTTCCGCATCCGCGCCGGCCACCGCCTTGGCTTTATCATAAAAAGCCCGTGCGTCCCGATCGACGAGGTATTCGTCTTTCCCGGCGACAATGGCGAAGAAGGCTGGCATCCGCTGGTTAATTTCGCCCCAACGAGGGTTGTGGCAATCCTTTGTGCTTCACATGCCCCAAAAACACCGGGGGGTCGGAACGACGATTGGGCTCAAGCCCCCTGAATCAGATCCTCGACGCAATATTTATGCAAGTTACGTCGCATCCAATCCAGAGCCGTATTCACCGCCCGGACCTTGACCTGCAAGCGATCGCCGGAAACGAAAAGCCGCCGCGACCAGACGCCACTCGGCGAAGCATAACCTAGGTAAACCGTCCCCACGGGGTCGGCTGCCGTCCCGCCATCTGGGCCAGCGAAACCGGTCACCGCCACGCCGTAATCGGATCCAAATTTTTCCGCCGCCGCCGAGGCCATCGCCTCCGCACATTCAGCCGAAACCGCGCCATGCTGCACCAATAGGCATTCGGGAATCCCCAGTAAGTTCATCTTAGCATCGTTGGCGTAGCAAACTGCCGACCCCGCAAAAACCTTTGACGCTCCCGGAACATCCGTGAAAGCATTCGAAAGTAATCCGCCCGTACAGGATTCCGCTAGGGCGACGGTCTTTTCCATACACCGCAGTTGCTCCACCACGATGGAAGCCAAGCTGGCATGGCCGGTACAAACAAAGTCGTGCCCGACGGCATCACGGACCTTACGGGCGACGTCGCAAAGTTGTTCGGCGGTGACGCCACTGCCGCCCGAGGCGATGCGGGCATCCACCACGCCGGTATGGGTCCCGAAAGTCAGAACCATACCCGGGCCGAGTAATGGCCGCACGATGGCCTCCAGCGGCACGGCGCCGAGGCCGAACGTACGCACCTGCACATACGCCTCACCTTCACAAGCGCAGCCGACGTTACGCAGACGCGGCACGACTTCATTTTCGAACATCGGCCTCAACTCCAAGGCCGGACCAGGTAACATCACGAGCGTACTTCCGTCGCGATGGAAAAATACTCCTGGCGCCGTCCCGTTGGGGTTAGTTAATATTTCACCTCCATCCAGGATTGAGCATTGGCTTAAATCGGCGTCCGCTACGGTGCGCGAGATTTGTTTGAAACGTTTACGCAGGGCGGCTTCCGCCGGAGCCGAATGCACCAGTTTAACGCCCAGCGCCGCGGCCACGGCGGCACGGGTGTGATCATCCGAAGTCGGCCCCATCCCTCCCGTTGTCACGACCAAATCATAGGCGCCCCAACTGGCACCGATTTCTCGCGCAATTTCGGCGGCGTTATCGCGGACGATGATGGAACGCGTAATCGGCAAACCTCGGCGAGCCAAGTGTTCGCCCAACCATAGCAAATGTCCGTTCTCGCGGATGCCGTCTAACAACTCGTCGCCGACATTAATGACAAGAACTTGGCGGGGGCGATTAGGGCATGATTGCATTTGCGACGTGGGGCGACCCGTGCAGAGTTATCAGTCTAGATTAAAAATGCAAACCGACCGGGAAGAACTTTCACCCAAGGCGAAGGCCAGGCGTGCCCCACACACCCCGGGCGTCTACCTGATGAAGGATGTCGCCGGGGGGGTCGTTTATGTTGGCAAGGCCAAAGACCTCAAAAAGCGCCTCGCCTCCTACTTTATGCCCCGGATGCGCATGACGCCCAAGGTGGCAGCGATGATGGACACCGTCCAGGACCTCGAATGGCATGAGGTTCGCTCCGAGACGGAAGCGCTCCTATTGGAGGGAAAACTTATCAAACGCTGGCGTCCCAAATGGAATATCCTCTTCCGCGACGACAAACAATTTCCTCAAGTCCGGGTCGACCTCGCCGACCCAATTCCCAAATTCCGCATCGTCCGGGCCCGGACCAGCGACTCCTGCCGCTATTTTGGCCCCTTCCCTCACCAGCAAGCCGTCCGCCGCGCCCTGACGGAGATGAAGAAGAAATTCGGGATTCTACTCACCGATAGTTCGCCCGCCTTGCTTCCCGACGGCCGATGGAAGCTTTACGATGACGCCCGGGCCGAAATCCAGAAGTTCGCCAACGAGGTGACGGTCCAAGAATACGGCACTCGGGTCACCGCCGCCTGCGCATTCCTTGACGGGAAAGCCGTGGCGTGGGCCGAGCAAGTCGAAGCAGACATGCGCGAGGCGGCGGCCGCCCGCGATTATGAAAAGGCCGCCAGTTTGCGCGACTTGCTCGATGCCTTGAAGCGCACGACGGAGAAGTCCCGCCGCTTCTTGCTCGACAATCCACTCCCACGGCGCGATGAATCCGAAGCGCTGGCCTCACTCGCTGTCGTGCTCAATCTGACGCGCGCCCCCGCCACGGCGGAGTGTTTTGATATTTCACATATTTCAGGCACGCTCGCCGTCGCTTCGATGGTGCGCTTCGTGGACGGCCGGGCCGACAAGGCCGGCTATCGTCGCTTTAAGATAAAATCGTTCGAAGGAAATGATGATTTTCGGGCCATGCAGGAAGTCGTTGGGCGACGTTACACCCGATTGGCCCGCGAAGGCCGAAGCTTTCCCGAGCTGGTCATCATCGATGGCGGCCTTGGCCAAGTCGGTGCCGCCCTGGAAGCTTTCAAAACCGAAGGCCTTACGCCCCCACCCCTGATCGGCTTGGCCAAACGCGAGGAGACCATCGTCTTCCCTGATGGTCGTGAATTAAAATTACCCCGCCACGACGTCGGCTTGGCCCTACTCATGCGCATCCGCGATGAAGCGCACCGGTTTGCCAATAATTTCAATGCCGACCTGAGAAGCCAGAAATTACGCGAATCAATCCTCGACGAAATGCCTGGCCTCGGACCCAAGCGTAAAGACGCCCTCCTCGCACACTTCGGCACCATCCAGAAACTTCGCAAGGCCACTCTCGAGGAGCTCGCGCAAGTCAGCGGCGTCAGCGATAAGTTAGCCAGTGAAGTGCAGGCTTACTTGGAAGCGCGCGGTTAATGGGTAGGGGCGCCACTGCGTGGCGTCCGTTCGCGGAAAGACAAAGGGAGACCGGAAACCGAAAAGGGTGCTGGGACTATAATATCCCCAGCCAATCATCCAGTCTCTGGCTTCCCTTTGAGTTGTGCATCTCTGCCTTGGGTAGGGCGGGCTCTCCGAGCCCGCCGTTGGGCCGATCTCGATTCGAAGCTCTCTTGGCGAACGGACGGCTCGGAGAGCCGTCCCTACCAAGATACAGCACGGTCGCGACGCAGTCGCGCCCCTACCACGAAACAAGCGGAGGCGATGTCGTCGCGTCCCTACCTCTTCGACCCCACCGCGACTTCGCGCTCCACGAGTTCAGCGACACGCCCAGCACCGCCCGCATCACCAAGCCCATCGACTGACGCTTTCCATTTCTTCCAGAGGGTCCAGTCGCCGGCGAAGGCTTCCGCAATAATCGAACGGGCGGTGGCGGGCGTCAGACCATAGGCGCCCGCGTCATGCTCGGTGATCAATCTACCGTTACCCGCTTCCTGCCCAGGAATTACCTGCGTGACAATCATCGGCACCCCCGCGGCGACGCACTCGTGCGTGGTCGCGCCGCCGGCCTTGCTCACGACGAGATGGCTCGAGAGCATGAGCGACGGGATGCGGTCGGTCCAACCGAGTACTTCAGCACGGCCTTGGACCGCCCGCTCGACGGCTTCTTTGAAGGAAGCGTCTTTACCGACGGTGATTGTAAGTTCGAGTCCGAGCGTCGATAGCGCCGTCGCAAGTTCGACCGCATCACGCTTGCCTGGATTGAGCATCAGCAGCACGCGCGGACGTTCCCCAGCCTTGGCCGAGGAGCGTGCAGCGAGGCGCGAGGAAACCGGAAAACCATACGGTAAAACCTTCGCGGCGGGCACGCCTTGGCGGATCATGACGTCGGCCGTGGCTTGGTTCGGCGTGACATACCAATCCGAATGCGCGCGATGCCAAGCCCGGTTCACGGAGATTGAATCGGTGACGACAGTGATCAAGCGCGGGCGGGCGGGGTCATCGCGATGCCAGCGGCGGGCCATCATATAGTTATAAAGAGGGTAAGCCGACACCACTACCGGCGGCCGCTTCTCATCGAGCAAAGTGTTGAGCGCCTTTTCAACCGGTCGCACGAACGGGAGGGAAGCGCGAACGAGCGGCAGGCGGTCGAGTGCCGAATACATACAGCCCCAGAGGCGCGGGTACTTGTTCGCGACGCCGATATAACTGTCGCGCTGGCTCTTCGCCTTATCGGGGCCATAGGCCGACAGAAAGAGGTCGTGCAATTCGCCGGTCACGCCTTCCTGGTGACCCAACGCTTCGATAATTGAGCGGGCCGCGGCATTATGCCCTTCTCCGAATCCAGCCGTGAGGACGGGGATGACGCTCATCAAGCGACGAAGGCTATTGTGGCGCTGGCCTCGCCATCGGGCACGGGCGAACCGCCCTTGGCGGCCTCGAAGGCAGCGCGGCTTTCGGCGATACGCTGCAGGAGTTCCTGACGGTCGACGACGCGCAGGCGCCCGTCGTCCTCTTCCACCACCGCGGTCAACGACTCGACCCAGTCACCAGAGTTGATGTAGCGAACGTTACCGATCATGCGATCTTCGGCCTTATGAATATGGCCGCACATCACGCCTTCGCAGCCACGTCGGGCGGCCAAGGTCTGGAGATGCTCTTCAAAGCTTGAGATGTAGCTCACCGCGGTTTTGACCTTGGCCTTGATGGCCTGGGAAAGGGAGAAATACTCCTTGCCGCGCCAGGCGCGCCATCTGTTGTAGACGCGGTTCAAGTCGAGGAGGACTTGGTAGCTGATATCGCCGATGACGGCGAGCCAGCGCATCTTTACGGTCACAGTGTCGAAAGCATCACCATGAATGCAGAGATATTTGCGTCCGTCCTGGGCGACGTGGATGTGCTCTTCGGCAAGCTCGATACGGTCGAGCACGAGCGGAATCAGGCGGCGGATAAAGTCGTCGTGGTTACCGCGTAGGTAGACGACCTTGGTGCCGTCCTTCTCCGACATCTTCATGATGCGGCGGATGACGGCCGTGTGGGCCGGCGACCAGTGGTTCTTACGCTGCAGAGACCAGAGGTCGATGATGTCACCATTTAATATCAATTTGTCGCAACGGATGCCGCGAAGCACATCGAGTAACTCCCGAGCCTGAGCGTCCTTAGTCCCCAAATGCAAATCGGACAGCACTAACGTCCGGAAGTGAATCTTGTGAGAGGGCTTGAGCGCGACAGTCGTTGGGTCTTCCATGTATTTTCACTTTATCTCGTTTGAGTGACGATTTAATGACGAAAATGACTTAAGTTTGTGACGAAATAGATCCCAATATTGTGACGAAATCGGCATAACTGTAACAATTATATGTTACAAAGGTTACGGAGTTGTTACGAACTGTGCTTGCACCCCTGTCCATGGATGCATTCAAACCATGTACCCCCTATCCATGAAAGACTTCCTCAAAAAGGTCCTCGGTAAAGATGAAAGGTTTTATGAACTGCTCGAAGCCAGCGCCGACGAGGCAGCGAAGAGTGCCAAGTCACTTTCCAAGCTCTACGCCGAAGTGGGTAAGCCGGATTTTGATCGGCACTTCACGGAGCTGGTAGTCGCGCGGCGAAACGACAAACGCATCGGCCTCTCCATCACCCAGGAACTTTGCCTGACCTTCGTCACCCCGCTTGAACGCGAAGACATCGAAGCCCTCGCCAACGCCCTTTATAAAATACCCAAGACGTGCGAAAAAGTCGGTGAGCGACTCGCCATCTGTCCGCGCCAATTCTCGACGGATATCGTCGACAAACAGGTGCGTATGCTGGAGCAAGCCACCGAAGTGACCGCCAGCCTCGTTCGCAAACTTCGTAAACTCTCGAACGTCGAAGAAATCCAGGATGACTATGAAACCTTACAGACAATCGAAGGCGACGCCGACCGCCTGATGGTCGGCCTCCTGCGCGATCTCTACCAAGGCAACGTCGACGCCAAGGAAGTCGTGATCTTGAAAGATATCTATGAACTCCTCGAACGCGCGATCGACCACTGTCGCGATGCCGGCAAGGTCGTCTTCCAGATTGCGCTGAAGTACGCCTAAGTCAGCGCTTTGCCCGTAAATGGATCCTTTCGTCTTGATGCTGGTGGTGATCTTGGTCGCCGTTGTCTTTGAATATATCAACGGTTTCCACGATGCGGCCAACGCCATCGCGACGGTGGTTTCGACGCGTGTCCTGACGCCCCGCCAAGCGATTATGCTGGCGGCTTGCACCAATCTTATTGGAGCCTTCTGGGGCACCGCTGTCGCCGCGACGATTGCCAAAGGCTTCGTCCACGACCCAGCCGGAGTCACCCAAATGGCCATCGCTTGCGGCCTCCTGGGCGGGATCGTCTGGAATCTCATCACCTGGTGGTTCGGCATTCCCTCCAGCTCGTCGCACGCGCTCATCGGCGGCCTTTGCGGGGGCGTTCTCGGCCAAACCCATCTGCTCTGGGGTCGATTGATTTGGCATGAAATCCCCAAGCTGGCCGACGGCACGCTCGACCACGCCCATGCGACCGGGCTCTGGCCTAAATTGATTAAACCCATGGTGCTCTCGCCGCTCATCGGCTTCTCGCTCGGCGTTCTTTTCATGGGTCTGCTGACGGCGATTATCGTCCGGTTCGGAATGCGCCCCAGCAAAGTGCAACGATCGTTCGGCAAGCTGCAGCTAATTTCCGCGGGGATGATGGGGTTCTCCCACGGAATGAACGATTCGCAGAAAACCGTCGGTATCATCATGCTCGCCCTCACGGCCGGCGCGGCTAACCATGCTTTTGAGCACGCTCCTTCTTGGCTGCAATTCATGCAGCCGGCCAAGGATGGCCATGTTCCTTTCTGGATCATTGCGCTTTGTGCGGCCACCATGGCGGCGGGGACTGCGGCCGGCGGCTGGCGCATCATCCGCACCCTCGGGCATAAGATGGTGAAGCTCCAACCTGTCCATGGTTTCGCCGCTGAAACCGCTGCCGCTCTCACGATCGGCGGAGCTTCGCTCATCGGCATGCCCGTTTCGACCACGCACGTCATTGCGACTTCCATCCTCGGGGTCGGTGCGACCAAGCGTTTGGATGCCGTGAAATGGGGTCTCGTGGGCCGGATCGTCTGGGCCTGGGTCCTCACCTTGCCTATCACAATCAGTCTCGGTTATCTGTTCTTCCGGGCGGCGGTGCTCATCGGCTGGGCCGACTAAGTCCACCTTAGCGCGGGATGAGTAATTGCAGGCGCTTGCTGCGATGATCCGAATACTCGCGTAAAAGATTTTCGTAGCGTTCGTCTCCAAAAATGATGCCGGCCGCACGCAGGACGGGGAACACTTCGTCGGGCTTGCTTTCATGGATCTGCGGCAAAGTCCAAGGCTGGGGATTTTTCCCAAGATACGGGACCAGAAAATCAATTACCGCCCGGATTGATCGCCCGTCGGACGTCTTAAAATGCCAAAGGTCAAAGCCGGCATGCTCCCCTAAGGCGGCGAGTTCAGACAGCGCGAGGGCATTGAAACACGAATAACTGAAAGAGGCCGTTCGGGCCAATTCCAGGGGCTGGCGACCATCAGGCT
>JBAXRS010000053.1:0-12128 GCA_037131085.1 Verrucomicrobiota bacterium
TTTAGGCGTCGAGCAACTTGGCGCTGACGATCGCCGGATTACGCAAGATCTCGGCCAGAGTGGCGGCGCCAGGAGCGGTGTCGAGTTGGTAGACGGCCAGCGCATGAGCTCCCCCCGTGCGACTCAACGCCATGTTGGCGATGTTCACGCGATCCTTGGAGAGTAGGGTGCCCAGCGAGCCAATAATGCCAGGTTGATCTTGGTTTTCGATGAGCAAGAGTTTGCCTTCGGGGACGAATTCCAAGGTGCGTCCGTTGATGGAGACGATCCGAGGCGATTGGGCCTTGCCCAAAATGGTGCCGGCGACGGAGACGGATTTGCCTCCCGCCAAGATGACTTCAACCAAGATAAGTTCCTTATAGTCGGCTTCGGCGGAGGAGCGGATTGATTGAACTTCCACGCCGAGAGCCTTGAGTTTGCTCGGGGCGTTGACGTCGTTAACGCCCTCGCTGATGCCGCGCAAGTAGCCACGTTGAATTGAGCGGGAGATAGCGGAAGCCCCTTGTTCAGAGCCAGCGCCAAAGGTGGTCAGGCGGAGGGATTCGATGCGACCGGGGGCGGCAAGCTGGCGGGCGAGTGAGCCCAGTTTTTCAGCGAGGCTGAGGAAAGGCCGGATCGTCGAGAGAGTTTGAGAGTCGACGGAAGGGAGGTTCACCGCGTTGGCCGGCGAGCCGCCACTGAGCACGGTGATGCAGGCTTCGGCTACTTCGACGCCGACATTCTCCTGAGCTTCGGCGGTCGATGCTCCGAGGTGAGGCGAGAGGTGGGCTTTAGGCAGGGAGCGTAAGGGATGATCTTTGGCGAGAGGCTCTTCGACAAACACGTCGAAGCCGCAACCGCCGCATTGGCCAGAGGCGAGGGCGGCCGCGAGGGCGGCTTCATCGACGATACCACCCCGGGCGCAGTTCACGATTTTTACGCCTTTCTTCATCTTCGCAAAAGCAGCGGTGTTGACCATGCCTTCCGTCTGTTCAGTCAAGGGCATGTGTACGGTGATGTAATCGGCTAAAGCAAAGACTTCATCCAGCGTGGCCATGGTGACGCCCAGCGATTTAGCGCGAGCTTCCGTCAGGTAAGGATCGTATGCCGAGACTTTCATGCCGAAAGCTAGCGCCCGCTTCGAGACTTCGGCGCCAATGCGACCCAGTCCGAGCACTCCCAAAGTTTTACCGAAAAGCTCCGTACCCGAAAGATTCTTACGATCCCACTTTCCTTCGCGCATGGATTGGACGGCTTCGGGGACTGGACGGGCGAGCGAGAGCAGGTGCGTGAAGGTGAGTTCCGCCGTGGCGATGGTATTGCCCGAAGGGGTGTTCATGACGATCACGCCGCGTTCGGTGGCGGCATCAACGTCGATGTTGTCAACGCCGACCCCGGCTCGGCCAACGCAGACCAGTCGGCTGGCGGCGGCGAGTACCTCTTTAGTAATCTGGGTCTCGGAACGGACCAAGATGGCGTCCACATCCGCGACCAGGTTCAGCACCTGTTCGGGCGTTGAGCCATAGGCTTCGACGACCTCATAGCCTGGTTGGGCTTTGAGGAGGGCGACTCCGGTGGGCGAAATCTTGTCAGCAACGAGTACCTTGGGCATGGCGATGGCGTATAAAGTTTGGTTTAATTGATAAATGCCACCCCTTGGTAAAGGCAAGCACCTACCCCCGTCTGACTGTCATAATTAGGCTATAGCCTCCGATGGGCATAATCCGCCAATTCGTAGCAATCTGGGTTCATTTCCTCAAGGAAACGGCAAGGGTCAAGGGGGCGATACCCCTCGCCGGATACCGCAAAACGAGGGGAGAAAAGGTATAGCAAGTTTTCGGCCCGGGTACAGGCCACATAGAACAAGCGGCGTTCTTCCTCCACGTCGCCATCGTCAATGGCCCGGGTGAGGGGGAGCAGTCCGTCCGCGACGCCCAGCAGGAAGACGATGGGGAACTCCAAGCCTTTGGATTGGTGGATGGTCGTCAGGCGTAACATGTCCTCCTCCGGTTCCGCTTTTTTGTCGGAGGATTCGCCGTTCAGTAAGGCCACTTGGGCTACGAGGTCGCCGATGTCTTCGAATTTGGCGGCAAATCCAATCAGGCCTTGCAGGTCTTGTTCGCGCTCCCGCCAGTCCGGAAAGATTGTTTTGATGAAGGATCCGTACCAACCTTCGATGCATACCCGGACAGTTTCGGCGGGAGTCCGGGCGACTTTATGCGAAGTGGCCTCGGCGGCGGCCCGGAAGAGATCGGCGTCTGGCCTGGTCGGCGCCGGCTTATTCTTGGCCGCTTCCAAGCCTTCTAACATGTCTTCGAGGGTAATGGTCAAATCGTTGAAATCATCTTTAGCGGTTTCGGGGACGCGTTTAAGTACCGCGGGGTCGCGTAAGGCGCGAACCAGGCCGCGCCCCTGCGCTTCGTTCACTTCTTTGGCGACTTTGGAAATTTTCTCCGCCGCGACGGGCCCGACTTTAGGCAATAAGCAGAGCAGGCGGGAAAGGGCTACTTGATCAAGCGGATTATGGACGAAGCGGAGGTGTGCTAAAATATCTTTGATATGGATGAGGTCGAAGAATTTATGCCCGCTGGTGATGACGAAGGGCACGCCCAAGGCGTTGAGTTCCATCTGCAATTCCAACGATTGGTAGTGCGCCCGGTAAAGGACGTGGATGTCGGCCAGGGCATGTCCCTCGTGGTGCAGCTGCAGAATCTTGCGACCGACGAGTTTGGCCTGCTGCGAGGTGTCGCCAACGGTGAAGACGGTCGGTTGGGCCCCGCCCGGGCGGACCGAACGTAATTTACGTTCAAAGCCATCGACCTGGGGGCGATGCCGCAGGATCTCGTTGGCGAAATCCAAGATCTCGGGCGTGGAGCGATAGTTGATGTCGATGGTGTGGAACTGGGTTCCCGGGTGTCGTTGCGGGAAAGCCATGATATTTTCCCAATCGGCCCCGCGCCAAGTGTAGATGCATTGGGCGTCGTCGCCGACCGCCATGATCTGGTGTTCGCTCGCCAAGAGGTCGATGATGCGGCTTTGCAACCGGTTCGTATCCTGGAATTCGTCGACCAAGATATGTTGAAAGCGTTGGCGATAGTGCGCCAAAACGGTCGGGTCGTTTTCGAGGACGAAGAGCCAGAGCGACAGTAGGTCGTCGAAGTCGCAGAGGTTTCGTTCCTTCTTGGCGGCTTCGTAGTCAGCGCAGAATTTGAGCAGCTTCTCTGGGCCGCCTTTCATCCAGTCGAGTCGTTCGGTGAGGACGTCGGGCAGGGGCCGCAGGGTGTTGCGGGCATGCGAATAGGCGTCCAGGATGACCGCGGCTTTCGGGTTAGTCTTATCTTTGATAAAAGCCCCATCGGCGGCTTTGACGATTTCGGAAAAAAGGTGTTCGGATTCTTTTTGGTCAAGGATGGTGAAGTCGGGTGAGCGGCTGGCGACGGCCGCATTGCGTCGTAGGATGCGTTGCCCGATGGAGTGGAACGTCCCGCCCCAGAATTGACCGCGCGGTACACCCGTCAGGTCTTCGACCCGCTCGAGCATTTCTTTAGCGGATTTATTGGTGAAAGTCAGCAGGAGGATGTCCCAAGGCCGCGCGCCTTGATGGAGCAACCAGGCGACCCGATAAGTGAGGGTGCGCGTTTTGCCTGAGCCGGCGCCCGCCAGCACGAGGGCCGGACCCCGGGGCGACGTGACCGCGGCGAACTGCTCATCATTGAGGTCGCCGCGAAAATCGACAGGAGGCAGACCTTCCACGGTTTAGCGGCCGAGTTGCGAACGGCGGTCCAGCAAACTAAATTTCACCACTTGTTCGTCGGCTTTGTAAGAGGAACGGACGAGCGGACCAGATTCGACGTGCTTGACGCCGGCGGCGAGGGCGAAGGCTTTCCATTCGGCGAATTCGTCGGGGTGGACCCAGCGATCGATGGGGGCGTGCTCTTTGCTGGGCGAAAGGTATTGGCCGATGGTTACGATATCGACCTGAGCGGCGGCGATATCGCGTAGGAGTTGGGCGACTTCCTCTTTTTGTTCGCCGATCCCAAGCATGAGGCCGGTCTTGGTGATGAATTGCCGAGATTTGGCATGTTTAAGGACCCAGAAGGAACGGTCATAGCGCGCGGTCTTGCGGACGGGGCGTTGGAGGCGTTCGACCGTTTCCAAATTATGATTTAAAATATCAGGCTGCGCGTCGAGGAGCGTGTCGAGGTGGACTTGTTCGCCGCGGAAGTCGGCCGGCAAGACTTCAATGGTCGTCGTCGGGTTGCGGTGCCGGGTAGCACGAATCGTGGCCGCCCAGACGGAAGCGCCGCCGTCTTTGAGGTCGTCGCGGGCCACGGAGGTGATGACTACGTGGCGTAGTTTCATGTGCGCGATGGATTCGGCGACACGAGCGGGCTCGCCGAGGTCCAGTTCGGTGGGGCGACCCGAGAGCACGGCGCAGAAGGTGCAGGAGCGGGTGCAGATGTTACCAAGGATCATCACCGTCGCCGTGCCGCGGGACCAGCATTCGCCCATGTTGGGGCATTGGGCGGATTGGCAGACCGTATGCAGCTTATGCTCATCGACGTTCTTCTTGGTCTCGAGAAAGTCGGGGCCAGTCGGCAGCTTGGCACGGAGCCAATCGGGTTTGCGGGCGGACTCAATCATCGGTAGCTGCCCAACATTGCCCAATCTCGTAGATTTTCAACCTAACAAAGAAGAAGGGGCGCCTCCCTCGCGGAAGACGCCCCTTTGCTATGCTATATCCTAATTTAGTTTCCTAAATTAGAAGGTCTTTTTCAGCGACACGGCCGTGATGCCTTCGTAGGTACCGGCATAGGAGCCGCTCCCGTTGGAGTAGGCCAGGGTGCCGGTGAAGCCAAGGACTGGGTAGGACAGCGCGATGGAGTAGTCCTTGTCGTTCGAGGAAGTGGACTTACCGTAGGTGAGCCCGTAGTGGAGGGCGAGGGAGAGCCCCTTGACGGCGGCGATGTCGTAAGCGTAGTTCAGCTCGTAGTACTTGGTGCCGGCGCCAGCGATACCGAAGTAGGCGGTGGTGGCATAGGAGATCTTGGCGGTGAGGCCGTAGGCGGTTGCGGAGACGTTCAATTCGCTGGTGTTGAGCGAGGAGTTGCCTTCGTAGATGTAGCCGATGTAGCCGACGGAGGCAGCGATGTCCTTCGTGAGGCTGAAGCCGTAGGCCGCATAGGCATCGACTTCGAGGGTGGTGTTGGTCCAATTGACGTTCGAAGCCCAGACTCCAGCCGAAAGGCCGTCGGTATGGGAAACGTCGAAGCCGCCCTGGAGGGCAGTCTTACCGCCATTCTGCGTGATGCCGCGGAAGACGTAATCGCTGGTGAACGATAGGTTGCCCGTGGTGGTGAACGCCGAGGCGGGCGCTGCCGCAGCCTGGGCGAGCCCGGATGCAGCGATGAGGGTGAGGGAGGAGGTGAGGAGGAGGGAGTGCTTCATAGCGACTCCACTCTTACTCGCTTTGTGCCAAGTCACCGATTTTCACCCGGCGGCCATTAAAAAGGTATTTTTTGAACAAATCTTTTTCCTGATTTTGTTCAAAAAGTGGCAAGGCTGTTAAATCTTAACCAGCAAGTCTCTGCGTCAGCGCTTTGCGATAGCACGACAAATGACTGTCGGCGGATTTTGCCCAACTAAACTCTTGTTGCATCGCTTGAACCCGGATGGATTGGAAATCGGCTGGTCGTGCGAAGAGTTCGAGGGCTTGCTGAATCGCCCAATCGATGCCGCTGACGTCAGCGTGTTGAAAGACGATGCCGGTCCCTTGGGCGGTCGTGCGACTCCAGTGTTTGACGGTATCAGCCAGTCCGCCCGTGGCACGTACGATGGGCAAGGTGCCGTAAGCCATCGAGTATAACTGATTAAGGCCGCAAGGCTCGAATCGGCTAGGCATCAGGAAAAAGTCGGCCCCTGCCTCGATGCGATGCGAGAGTCCATTGTCGTAGCCGATCCGCACGGCGCAAAGTTCGGGGAAGTCCGTGGCGAGCCGGCGAAACTCATTTTCCAGCTGCGCATCGCCGCTGCCGAGTAAAACGAATTGCATCTGACCCGCCCGCAAAAACTTGGGTAAGACCCGCCCGGCGAGGTCGAGGCCTTTTTGCTCCCAGAGACGAGAGATGACCCCGACGAGCGGTATTTTAAAGTCTGCGGCTAAGCCGAGTTCGCGCTGCAATTCGGCTTTGCACGCGCTTTTGCCGCCGAGATCTTTGTCGCTATAATTCTTTTTAAGATACGGGTCGGTGCTCGGATTCCATTCGTCGCTATCGACGCCATTAAGGATGCCTTCGAGCTCGGGCTGGCGGCGGCGGACGACATCATCCAGGCCATAGCCAAATTCGGGGGTGAGGATTTCGCGAGCATACGTGGGGCTGACGGTGATGACGCGGGTTGCATGGAGAATGCCCCCTTTGAGGAAGTTAAGCCCCCCGAGGCATTCGAGTTCCAGCGGACTCCACAGATGCTCCGGTAAGCCCAAGAAACCCATGACCCGCCGGCTCATTAATCCCTGATGCTGTAAGTTATGGATGGTCATCACCGAGGCGCACTTTCCTAAGGGCGTGCCTTTGACGACGGTATTGAGCAGCACCGGGACTAAGCCGGCCGTCCAGTCGTGACAGTGAATGATATCGGGCGTCCAGCCCGTGTTCAGGCAAATGTCCAACGCGGCACGCCCGTAAAATGCCGCCCGTTCGCCGACGTCTTCCCGGGTGGGGTAGATTTCCCGACCGCCGTAGTAATCTTCGTGTTCGATGAACCAAGCTTCTAATCCCTTACAGATCGCTAACGAGCGCACGCGACACGCGGCTTTGGCCGGATTGCCGTGCACGCCAACTTTGAGCACGTCCAACAGGGTTCCCATGTTCTCCCGCCCCGGGACCGAACCGTAGAGGGGCGTGACGACGCGGACTTCATGACCCTGTGCCGCCAACGCCTTACTTAAGGCAATGGTGGCATCACCAAGGCCTCCGGCTTTGGACCATGGAGCGAGTTCGGGGGTGATATGTAAAATTTTCATAGAACAGAGGAAGGTGACCGGACGCCCCGCCCGATGCGATTTATCAGCGGCAAGCAGGCCAGCAGAGCAAGCAGGGCCAGCCCCATGGCGACGTTGCCAGCTAAATCATGGATACTACCGAAAGCCGAAAAGTTCGGCTGCCCATGTTCGATGCCTGACCAATCACGGTCCAGGGAACGCGAGCCATGATTGAGCGCATAGAAAGCGAGGAAAGTGTTCCGGCCGATGTTCAGTAAGATCGCGATGAATCCGGAGACGAGAATCATCCCCGTCCGGCGAAGCAGGGCACCTAGAAAGCCGCCTTCAAGAAAAGTCGCTCCTAAGAATGCGCCCGCAAACACGCAGGCGGAAAGCGACCGAATGCCTGAACAGGCGTCAGCGATGCCCACGCCGTCTCCATTCGCGAAGATAATGGTGTTGCCGTTGACGCGGATGACATGGTCGGTGACACGCAAAATCCCCGAAACGATGTCGGTTACATTGGAAAGCAGTTGCCCTTTAATCTGATTGTCGACCAGGTAAAGGAAGGGGCCAGAGATAATCCAGACGCCTGCCGGAAAAATCATCAGTCCAACGGCCTGCCACCGGGCGTGCGCGGTGGCTTCGGTTTGGTCGGGTCCGCGGACGGATAAGAAGGTGAACGTCCAGGCCGAACCCAGTAAGCCGAAGGCGATTAAAAGGGTGGGGATCACGCCCGTGCCAAAGATCGCCCGACCCGCCCCGCCGAAGCCGAACATCAAAAGGGAAAGGTAGCCCGTGGCTGTCATGGCTCGTAAGATGAATTTCGAAGTCGGTTCCGCTATGTGGGATTTGCGGCCGGTCAGGTAGTCGCGTAAAATCGCCCATCTTTCCCAAAGTACGTAGCCCGAGAAGATCGGGACCAGGTAGCCAAAGGTGTAGTCATCTTTTGTACTCCAAATGGCCCATTGATCCCAGGTCGCGATGCCCGCCATCCCCACGAGAAGCAGACCTAAGCCAACGGTGCTGGTATCCAGCTTATCGTCAGTTGCCCGGGCTGGAGCTGCTTCGGACATCAAAAGCGCGGCACCGCCGCAAGTAAAGTTTTCGTGTACGCCTCTTGCGGATTTCCAAGAATTTCGGCGGGGCTGCCTTGTTCGACAATCTGGCCTTTGGACATAACGAGAATATGGTCGCTCACGTGTTCGATGACGGCGAGATCGTGGGCAATGAACAGGTAAGTCAGGCCAAGTTGCTCTTGTAGATCTTGAAGCAAATTGACGACTTCGGCCTGCACCGAGACATCCAGGGCCGAGACCGGTTCGTCGCAGATGATGAGCTCCGGTTGGACGGCCAAAGCGCGCGCGATACCGATTCGCTGACGTTGTCCGCCCGAAAATTCATGGGGGTGGCGGCGGAGGTGTTCGGCGGGCAATTGGACGCAGCGTAGTAATTCCACGCAACGCTCTTCGCGGTCGCTTCGGGTCATCTGCGGGAAATGGATTTCCAGAGGTTCGGAAAGGATGCTGAGGATATCAGCTCGCGGGTTAAGGGAGTTATAAGGATCCTGGAAAATCATCTGGATTTTTTTGCGCCAAGGAAGGAACTCCGAGTTCGAGAGGATACCAATGTCCGTGCCTTGGTAGAAGATCTGGCCAGCGGTGAGCGGGGCGAGCTTCACGATCGCCCGACCGGTCGTGGTCTTGCCCGAACCTGATTCGCCCACTAGGCCCACGGTCTTACCTTTCGGGACGATGAACGAGATGTCGTCGACGGCTTTTTTAGGGGCGGCTTTCTGGAAGAACCAGTTGGCCCGACCCGGGTAGTGTACCGCAAGGCCGCGCACTTCCAGCAGGTTGTCGGCGTGGCTCATGGCGAAATTTTGAGTTCTTCGGTCAAGGTCGTGAGACGCCGACGACGTTGCCCGAGTCGGGGGATGCAGGCGATGAGCGCGCGGGTGTAGGGATGGGCTTGCGTCCGCATGATTTCGCTGACCGGACCGTGTTCGACGATGCGGCCTTTCCACATCACTTGCACCTGATCGGCAAAGTTGGCCACGATACCGAAATTATGGGTGATCAGCAGGATGCTCATGCCCCGCTCGCGTCGCAGGCGCGCCAGCAAGTCCATGATTTCTTTCTGAATGGTGACGTCGAGGGCGGTGGTCGGTTCGTCGGCTACCAAGATCTTTGGATTGCAGGCCAGCGCCATGGCGATCATCGCACGTTGTTGCATCCCGCCCGAAAGTTCGTGCGGGTATTGATTCGCCACCCGTTCGGGTTCGGTGATCCGCACTTCCTGCAAGGCGCGTTGGATTTCACTTTTGATGTCCCTGACCTCCGGGCGATGGAGTGCGATCGCTTCCCCAATCTGAAAGCCAATCGTATAGACGGGATTAAGCGAGGTGCCTGGTTCTTGGAAGATGTAGGCGATGGCTCCCCCACGGACTTTGGCGAGTTTGTCGTCGGGCAGTTTTAATAAGTCGACGCCCCCAAGCATGACAGTCCCGGTCACCGTGCAGGTGGGCGGGGGAGGGAGAAGTCGGGTCAGCGCAAGCGCGGAGACTGACTTTCCCGAACCCGATTCGCCGACGACCGCCAGGACTTCACCCGCGGCAATCGAAAAGGTGACATCCTGAGCGGCGACGGTGGCACTGTCACCGGCGTGAAAGGTGATGCAGAGGTCCTGTACTTTCAGGAGGGGCTCGGCGGACATGGACATCACGTTAGGTCAGGGGGTGGGGTGAGGGGAAGGAAGAAACTAACTCATTCGGTCCGCCAACGATCTTCGATCAAGGTCTTGGGTGCCCCGTGCGTCTTACCCTCTCTAAAATCTTTGAGGTCACTTTCGCGTTGGCGCGGATCAATCCAGAAAAGTCCGAAAGTGCCCGGGTCTTCCGCCGAACGAACGTCGAATCCTGCCGGGAATTTGACCCATTCCCAGAAAGCATAACGGTATCCGGGCACCCGAAAGCCGGGGATGAAGTCGGCATTATCGTGGATGCGTCGTTGCATCTGATGAGAAAGCCCAATCATTTCAGTTTCATCCGTCGACGCCCGGAACCGGTCGATGAGCTTAGATAATTCCGGATCATCAATGCCGGTGATATTATTGGTCTGCCGTTTCGGGACTTTTCGGCCATCCGCTAATTTATCGACGGCATTATCGCCGTGATGGGATTCCCAGAGTGCGGGTAAGCGACTCGAAACCGACCAGGCCCAAAAGGCGATATCGTGGTTCTTTTCCATGACTTTACGGTACATGGTCGTGTGCTCCAGGGTCTCGGGGCGGTATTCTAGTCCGCAACGCCTTGCGGATTCGACCAAGGTGGCCAGGTATTTGCGGCGATCTGAATTATCAAAGGTGAGTCGGAAGGAAAGTCGTTCACCTGCAGCGTTTACGAGAATGCCGTCAGTGCCAGTCTTGCTAAAGCCGGCTCGGGCGAAGGCGGCTCGCGCAAGCTCGGGAGAATATTGGCGGGCGCGGATGGCTGGGTCGGTATACTTGCCAAGGCCTTCGCTGAATTGGTTGAGTCGTTCATAATCGCCACGATAAAATCCATCAATCACGCGCTGAAAGTCGGTCGCATGCTGCAAGCCCAAGCGGACGTTGAGGTCATCGAGCAAAGGCTTCTGGGTATTGATATAAAGCCCATAAGGCGGGCGAGGTATATCGTTAAAGAATTGCACTTTGGTGACGTAACCTTGGAGGTAGGCGTTTTTTTCGTTGATGCCATACCAGTAGCGCGGCATGCCGATGGGCATGAAATCAATCTGGCCGGCGAGGAAGGATTCATAGGCGCTGTCGATTTCCCGGATCACCGTATAGTCAATCAAGTCCGGATTGTAGCGGTACCGATAATACTTACGGCTGTCGCCCCACCACTCTTTCACGCGGGTGAGGGTCACCGATTTCTCCCGCTGAAAACCTCCTTGCGCGACGTAGTAAGCCCCCGTGGTCGGCTGAAACCGATCGTTATAGAGTTTTTCGTAATTCGGCCCAAAGTCTTTAAAGAAATCGCGAGGGATCGGGCGCAGCTCACCCAGGTTCTCGAGTTGCATCGGGCGTTTGCGCGGAGCCTTCACGGCGATGGTGTGGTCGTCGAACCGGGTGATGCCGCCCCATTCGCGGGTGTAATAATCAACATACCACTCCGCGTTGATCCAGGGCGACCGATAGAAATAAAAGGCGAAGAAGAAATCATCCGCGGTGATCGGCTGCTCATCCGTGAATTGGGCGTTCGGATCGAGCCGGAAGTAGGCGGTCAGGCCGTCGGCTGACATCGCCCAACTCGTGGCCAGCGCCGGAATGGGTTCGTCGGTGTTAGGGTGCGAGGAGAGTAGTCCGAAATCGTTGTTATCGTAAAGTTCGCCTCGGAAACCGTTATTCGCATTGGGGCCCACCCGGCGAAGCGTCGGAGGCGTCGCCGGCGTAAACTGACGAAGTGTCCCGCCGCGGACCGCCTGAGCCGAGGCAAATTCCGTTTGCTCGGCGCCATCGTGCCAGACCAGGTCTTTGGGCAAGTCTGCCGGTGTGGCGAAATGGAAGAAGTCTGGGTGCTCGGCGTAATAGGCCGCAGCTTTGGGGTCCCGATAAGTTTCGCCGTGCGCCAGAGTCAGTAGGCCAAAAAATGTCAGTAGTATTTTCATCGTTGGGAGCGGCGAAGGTCGAAGGCGTCTTGCAACGCTTCGCCCACCGAGTTAATCATGACCATTGTGCCAACCAGGCAGAAAATCGTGGGGCCAAGAATCCACCAAGCGTGCCAATTCTCCTTTGCTTGATGGAGCAAGTCACCCCAAGAGGGTTCAGTAGGTGGCAACCCGAATCCAAGATAATCAAGCGCAGAGAGCGAGAAGACGAGCCCGTGCAAACTGAAGGGCAGGGTGGTGAGGATGACGGTCGCACAATTCGGTAAAATATGCCGCCAGATGATGCGCGCATGGCCGGCACCTAGAGATTTCGAGGCGGTGACGTAGTCGCGTGCCGAGACTTGGTAGGCCGAGGCGCGGAGCTGTTGCGCCAGACCAATCCACGAAAAGGCGACGAGAATAAGGATGAGAATTGCGAGCGACGGTTCCAGCAGGCTGGCCAAAAAGATGACTGCGTAGAGGAAGGGGATGTTCGACCAAATTTCCATGGCACGTTGCCAGAACATGTCGAACCAACC
>JBAXRS010000054.1:0-11961 GCA_037131085.1 Verrucomicrobiota bacterium
TCAGGTCGTCCCTGCCTTGTGACTTAGCCGACGCCAAGTTGGCTTAATTCCATGGCAAGATTGGAAGATGACGCCTCCCATGCGCCACCCTTTTGTAAGTGTCCTACGCGGCGTCGGTTTGCTGGCGCTCGCTGTCCTGCTGTTTCTCGGCGGTGCCTATGCATACGTCCATGGCGGCGGTAATTTCCATGAAGTGGAGAAGGGAATGATCTATCGATCTTCTTGGCTCGGCGCCGAAGGCCTGGAGAAAGCAATTGTCCGCCATGGGGTGAAGTCGGTGCTGAATCTCTGCGGTGAGCAGCCAGGCGATGCTTGGTATGACGGCGAGACGAAGGTCGCGCGTCAGAGTAGGGTCGTATTTCGCAGCCTGGCTTTATCCGCGAATAAAGAACTGGACGCTAAGCAAATGACAGAGCTCGTCGAATTCCTGCGCGACGCTCCGAAACCACTGCTGATTCATTGTCGCGCTGGCTCCGATCGCACCGGCCTCGCCTGTGCTATTTATGTCGCTGCGCGTGGAGGCTCCTATCACGACGCCCAAGAGCAGCTCTCGCTCTACTACGGCCACTTCCCTTATTTCGGAAGCAAGAGTGTGGCGATGGATATCACGCTCGAGCGCTTTTACGAAAGCGTGGCGAGTCGGCGGATTGCGGGGCAGGGCGAGGTGAGGTAGGGTTGAGGCGGAGGGCATGGGCTCGAAGGGAGACCGGAGACCGGTTAGAAGCTGCGGTCTTTATTTAACCCCATCCATTCATCCGGTCTCTAGTTTCCCTTTAAGAGACCCGCTGCGAACGGACGCCGCGCAGTGGCGCCCCTGCCAAGACACTGAAAGGTCCCTGTGTCGTGACGCGGTCCCAACGCTAACTCAGGGTAGCCTTTTCCGCTCCGATAATGACCTATTCCGCTCATTAGATGTGAATGTGTTGAATTGGGTAAGGAGGTTGGGAACATAACCCCTCCGTTACTGCCCTCACCTTTCCCCATGAACACCCCAACCCTCGCCGCCTTCGTGTTCGCGTTGCTGTCCGTCGCCGGACTGTCCGCGCAGAACAAGGAGCCGGTCGCCAAGATCGTCCTGCCACCGGAGCCGGTCGCGCAGGCCGTCACCAAGAAGATCAACGTCCTCGACCTTTTCCGCGAAGGAAAGGCCGAGATGCACATCAACCCTAAGGCCGATATTCATGATGACGCTAAGAACGTCTTCAAGTTCGATGACGATGGTCTCTTCCACATCAGCGGTAACGGCTACGGCGGCATCACCACCAACGATAGCTTTAAGGACTACCACCTCGTCATCGAGTTCAAGTGGGGCGATAAGACCTGGGGCAAGCGCGCCAAGGCCACCCGCGACAACGGCATCCTCGTCCACTGCTACGGCCCGCAGGGCGCCGTGGGAGGCAGCTGGATGGCCAGTATCGAAGCCCAGATCATCGAAGGCGGCGTGGGCGATATCCTTGTCCTCGCGCCCAAGTTGGCGGACGGCACCGTGCTCGAGACCTCGCTCAGCGCCGAAGTCGGCCTCGATCGCGATAAGGAGAAGATTTGGACCCCGGGTGCTCCCCGCCAGACCATGAAGACCGGCCGCCTCAACTGGCAGAAACGCGACGTCGACTGGAAAGATACGATCGGCTTCCGCGGCAAGGACGACGTCGAATCGCCCTTCGGTCAATGGACCCGTTTTGAAGTGATTGCGAAAGGCGATACGCTGCAATATTTAGTCAACGGAGTGAAGGTGAACGAAGCTTTCGAGTGCAAACCCAGCCAGGGACGTATCTTGCTGCAAGTCGAAGCCGCAGAGATGTTCGTGCGTCGTTATGAACTTTATCCACTCGGAGGTTTTAAGGAGAAATGGTCGGTGGCCAAGCCAGCGGCCCCGGCACACGGAGATGCCGAGGTGATTCCCGCCTATGCCGCCCGTCCACCTGTCATGGATCTTAGCAAGGAGCCGGTCGCACAGACCTCTCCTAAATACAAACTCCCACGGGGTTTTGAAATGGTCGTCGCCGCCACCTCTCCAATGGTAGCCAATCCCACGATGGGATGCGTCGATGACCAAGGTCGCCTCTTTGTAGGCGACTCCGCTGGCGTAAATTGGAGCCCAAAGAAATTCGAAACTGAGCGCCCGAACCGGATTCTTCTTTTGGAGGACCGGGATGGCGACGGCATCTATGAGCATAGCACGGTCTTCGCGGACAAACTCGCCTACCCTAAGGGGGCCTATTTTTTGAACGGTAGTCTTTATGTCACGGATACCCCCGGTGTCTGGAAGTTCACCGATACCGATGGAGATGGCATCGCGGATAAGCGCGAACTGATGGTCGGCGGTTTTCAGTGGACGGCGAATAGCGCCGATTGTCATGGTCCGCGCCTTCACCCCGACGGCCGTCTTTATTGGACGCACGGCCGCAAGGGTCATGACATTAAGCAAAAAGACGGTACGCCCGTCCACGAAGGTCTCAATAGCGGCATCTGGTCGATGAAGCCCGACGGCTCCGACATCCGTTGGCATGCGCTCGGTTGCGCCGACAACCCCACCGGTCTCGACTTCACGCCCACCGGCGAGTTGATCGGTACCACCAATCTTTATTTCGGGAGCCCGCGCGTCGATACCCTGATGCAGTGGCAAATCGGCGGCGTCTACGAGCGCCCGGATTTCTTACGCATCATCGAAAACCTTCCGCGTACGCACGAACGTATGCCCATCCTCCGTGAGCTCGGGCACATGGTGCCCAGCGGCTGTGCTTTCTGGAAGAACGCCAACAAGTTCGCGATGGACGATCAACCTTGGGCCGCCGACCCCACCAACCTGCAACTGATGGTGACCATGTATAACTCGCAGAAGCTACTGCGCTACGAGATGCAAAAAGAAGGGGCGACTTATCGGACCACCGAGCACGAATTTTTCACCGTCGATCGGAAGGGCGCGCACCTCACCGACGTCATGGAAGATATCGATGGCTCGTTGATCGTCTTCGACACCGGAACCTGGTATTCGCATTGCCCCTCGAGTCTGCAGGGCTCGGCTAATGTCCCCGGGATGATTTATCGGCTTCGTCGGACGGCCGAAGGTAAGGCCGACCATTTGGCCGTGCGGGTCGCACACAAGCCGCTGGTGATGGATCAGCCCAAGTCCGATGCCGAGTTACTGACGCAACTTTCCTCTGCCGATCAAGCCGAGGTTCGTCGCGGACTCGAAGGACTAACTTTCCGTGAAGCAAAATCTCCAGCGATCACCGAAGCGATCCGCGGACTGCTTTCGCGCGAAGCGGATGCCGTGCTGGAGCATGCTCTCTTGACCGCTGGCATGCGTCTTGCGGGATTCACGGCAGAGGATTTGACCGCAACAAAGGGCAACTTGGCTCAAGCTCGATTGCTTCGTATCATATCTCAGTCCCGCGCTAAGGACGCCGACTATCCTGAGATTCTTAAGTTCGCCGTGAGCCAGACGGCCGCCGAAGATGCAACGCTTGCTCGGAATGCTTATCTCGCTTTGATCAAAGCGCCGGATGCCGCTAAGCTCTTGGCTCCGGTTTTCGTGGGTTGGCTGAAGAGTGACGCACCATCGTCCGCCCAGGTTGCGGCCTTGGAAAAATTCTCGGCGGTCTTGGCGGGTAAGTCGGAGGTAGCGAAGGTCATCGCCACGATGCTGGGGCATGCGAAGCCCCTTGTGCAGCAAGCTGCGTTGCGTGCCGTCGCCGCTCAGGCTGGAAAAGTCGATGCCAAGGCTTGGGCGCGGCCGCTTGATACCATGCTTTCTAAGGGAGCATCGCCGCTCTTGCTCGATGCCATAGCCCGGGTGAAGGATAAGCGTTACGATGTGCCGTTGAACGCTATTGCCGCCGATATCACAAAGCCCTCCACGCTTCGTTTAAAAGCCTTACTGGCGCTTTCTGGCACCGGTAACGCGCTGAGCGAACCCGCTTTCAGATTACTTTCCGAATTGCTGGTCGATCCGGCCAGTCCGGGATTGCGCATGGATGCGGCGACGCGTCTGGCCAATACTCAGCTCACGGCGGAGCAGTGGGAGGCCTACCTGGCGATTTTACCCACGACCGGACCATTGGAGCAAAGCGAACTGCTGGTGGCGCTCGCACTCCCTCAGAATTATAAGAACGTGAATCTGGCGCTCGGAAAGAAAATCGCGTCGGCCTACTCCAAGTCGCCTTTGCTTGGCACCTTTAGTCCCGATCTGGTCCGTAAGGCCTTCGGTTTTCTGCCGCGGGATGTCTATGAAATACTAGAACCAGCCTTTGATGCGGCCTTAGTGGTCAATGAGACCAAAAAAGAGCGCATGGGGGCGTTGGCTTTGGCGGCGGTGAAGCAAGGTGACGCCGCCACGGGTCGTCGTAATTTCGAAGCCGGTAAAGGCGCCTGCATCGCCTGTCATAAAATCGGTAACGTTGGCAACGAAGTCGGTCCGAATCTTTCGAAGATCGGCGGGATTCGCGTCGAGCGGGAACTGATCGAAAGCATCCTTTTCCCTAGTAATAGCATCGCACGCGATTACGACCTGAACTCGTTCCAGATGAGCGACGGCACGAGCGTACTTGGTTTGATCAAGGGTCGTTCCGCCGAGGGTGTGACCATTGTCGAAGCCTCCGGTCAAAAGCGCCTGCTTACCCAGGAATCCATCGCTTCTTCCACGCAACTTACCACGAGTCTCATGCCGGCAGGTTTGGATGCCATGTTCACGGAGCAGGAATTGCTCGACCTAGTGGCATTCTTGCGGTCGCTCAAGTGAGCGAAAGCGCGTCGCGCTTTCGAGGGGTCACGTGGGCAAGGTGACACGTGGGCATGGGGTAGGGTCGGGACCGCGTTACGAAATAGCTGACTCTTGGTAGGGCTGGCCATCCTTGGCTGGCGGCGGCCGAGCAGGGATACTCGGCCCTACCCAGATACAGAACTAGGGCAGCACGCGGTGCTACCCCTACCTTAGTAACCAGATGGACAGGATGGGCAGGGCGAGGATGAGGAGGCAGCCGCCAGAGCGCGGGCGAGAGTCCTCGTAGAGGTCGCCCGTGCGCTCATCCACCTCTTCGCGGATCCGCTCCTCGATGTCGTCTTCCCTGTCCGGCGGGATGCCGCCCTCGCCGTATTCGCTGTCGTCGCTGTCTCCGTCGAAGTTGTCGCTCATGATATCCTTATTATACCTAGAGGGAGGGGGGTCTGCAAGGGGGCTGAGAACAGGCTGGAGCAGAGGCGGTCTTTCGCCACGCTGGCGGCAGCATGGCGACCATCCTTTGCATGAAGTGGGGTAAGAAATACGGCCCTGAATACGTAAACCGACTACACTCCATGGTGAGTCGCCACCTCACTATCCCTCATCGCTTCGTGTGCCTGACGGACGACAAGACCGGTCTCAACGCCGGCATCGAGACATTCCCAATCCCCAGCCTTGAGCTGCCTGCCGGTGCTCCGGAGCGCGGCTGGACCAAGCTTGTTTCGTTCTCGCCGGCGCTGACCGCACCTGGCGGCCCCGAGCTCAAGGGAGACATCCTTTTCCTCGACATCGACATCGTCATCGTCGGCAACATCGATTCGTTCTTCGCGCAGCCCGGTGATTTTCTAATCATCCGCGATTGGCAGAAAGGTGACTACACCGGCAACTCATCCGTCTACCGCTGGCGCGCTGGCACGTATCCTGACGTCCTTGAATATTTCCGTACGAACCTCGACGTCGTGCGCCAGCGTCACCGCAACGAGCAGGAGTTCCTCACCGCGCACTTGAGTGCGCAGGGCAAGGTCAGTTATTGGCCCGAGACTTGGTGTCGCAGCTTCAAGAAGCACTGCGTGAAGGTTTTCCCGTTCTCGTTCTGGCAGACGCCGCAGATTCCCGCAGGCGCGAAGATTGTGGTTTTCCATGGCGTCCCGAATCCGCCCGATGCGCTCATCGGCCGAAGCGGCAAGTGGTATCGCTGCGTATTACCGACTCCGTGGATCGCAGATAATTGGAAATAAGAGCGGAGCTCTTATTTCCAGGGGGCAAGCGGGCAAGGTGACACGGTGACACGGGGAGGTTAGCAAAAGCCAAAGGGAGGCCGGATGATTGGCTAGGGTGTTAATGCCCGTAGCTAATCATCCCGGTCTCCGGTCTCCCTTTGTTTTATCCCCTTGCCCACGTGCCAACTTGCCCACGTGTCCACTCGAAGGAGCCCTGCGACTTCGCGCTTACTTGCTTTCTTCCGTGGCGTCGTCGTTGGCGGCTTCTTCCTTGGCCTGAGCTTGAGAGCTGAGGATCGGTTGGGCGAAGAGCCGGCCGTCGGGCAAATTGGCGATATAGCCTTCGCCAATCAAGAAGCTGAGGTCTGCGAGGACTGCCGTCTTGGCCGCGTCTTCCGCTTGTTCGCCGGCAATCGAAAGCACGATGTCCTTGGCGTGTTGGGCTGGTTTGCGATCGAGAGCGTCGAAGATCTTGGCCATCGAATCGCTGAAGGTGGCCTTGGGGTCGCGGCATCGGCGGCGGACGCTACAGGCGTAGGTAATCCCTTTGGAGCCCTTCTTGTAGAGGTGGAACCCTTCTTTACGGAGACGGCCCCGGATGCCGTTGGCGGTTTCAAGAGGGAAGACGCGTTGGTTTTCCAGGGCAAAACGGACGGAGTCACGGAGGGGGCCAGGATTTAATTCATCGAGCAAGCGGCCGGCGAAACGGATCCAAGGATGCAGTTTGACGACTTGGTCTTTACGGAAGGCCAGCAAGAAGCCGCGGGCGGCGTCGATGGATTCGAGGCGTTCCGGTTCGCCTTCTTTGCGATCCTTCGGAGCGTACTCGCTCCGCGTCGACATGGATTTGAGCCAAGCGTCGATCGACTCCTGCTCGCGAATCATCTCCAGCCCACCTTTAAAACGATCAAACGGGACATTGGGGCAATGCCGCGCGTGGTGTTCGCGCAGATTGCGTTGGTAGCTGTGGTGGGTCGGAGCGCCGAGCAACTTGCCGGTCTCGCGACACTTCGCGACCATTAGGAAAGAACCCTTCGGAGCTTCGACTTCGACTTCGACGACATCGAAGAATTTATCGAGGTGGCGCGACATCACGTGCGAAACCGCTTCGGCCTCGGTGAGGAACGGATGACCGTCTGGGAGCGAAACCGCGAGTTGCGCGTCGGGGCGGACATCGGCGTCGAGGTGACGGATGACGATGGAGAGGCGGTCTTCTTTGTCTAAGATCAGACGTGCGACCTCGAAGAGCTCGTAGGTCATCTTGCTCTTCTTCATCGCGCCGCCGAGAATTTCAAACTTCGTATCGTCCGGGAAAAACGCCGAGGCAACGACAGGACGGAATTGAGGAGCATCATCCTGCCATTGGCGTTGGCCGCGCGAATCTCCGCGCGGATCGCTGCGACGGTCATCGCGACGGGGGCCGCCGGGACCATCACGGGAAGGTCCGCGGCTTTGGCCATCGCGCGGAGGGCCCCGGCGTTCTCCACCTGGGCCATCGCTGAAACGCGGACGTTCGCCATCACGCCGCGGGCCGCCATTGCCGGAGCTTACCTTCTCAGCTGGGCCGCTGACCCAGGATGGGCCAAAACCAAGGGAGGAGAGGTCCAGTTCAAAGGACTTTTCCTGAGGAGGGTTGTTTTCGGCCGGGTCGGTGGACATGGAGGACTAAGTTCTTTGGGAAAGAAGTCCGCTTGGCAAGCGTTGGAACAATCGCTTTTTTCTTGCACCGTGGCCCGGGTCTTCCAACTTCCACCTTCCTTTATTGCTCAGGTGGTGGAATGGCAGACACGCATGCTTGAGGTGCATGTGCCGCAAGGTGTCCGGGTTCAAGTCCCGGCCTGAGCACCAATTTAGGCTGGACCGGTTCAGAAATGAGCCGGTCCTGTTTTGTGTTCCAATTCGACGCTAGTCCCTCACAACTAAGGGTATGGCAACGCCGGGAAAACTTGATGTTCTGATTCTTGGCTCAGGCGGCCGGGAACACTCTTTGCTCAAAGCCTGCTTGCGCAGTGCGCGCGTCGCGCACGTCTGCGTGGCTCCCGGTAATGGCGGGATGGCGTTGGAGGCCGAGTGCTTGGAGGTCGATGTTAATAACTCCGCCGCCGTGCTGGAGCTTGTCCGCCAAACGGGGACGAATTTTGTGATTGTGGGCCCGGAGGTGCCGCTGGCGGCTGGGGTCGTCGATGTCTTGGAGGACGCAGGCATCCCTGCCTACGGGCCAAGAGCAGCGGGGGCACGATTGGAGGCCAGCAAGGCCTTCACCAAAGATTTTCTTTTCCGTCATAAAATCCCAACGGCGGCCTCGGCCACTTTTACTGCGTTGGAGCCTGCTTTGGCTTATGTTCGTCAACAGCCCCTCCCCATCGTGATCAAGGCATCTGGTCTGGCGGCAGGGAAGGGTGTCGTGATCGCGTTGACCCATGCGGAAGCTGAGGCTGCTTTGCGCGCGATGATGGAGGCCAAGATTTTCGGCGCCTCGGGTGACGAAGTTGTCATCGAAGAATTCATGCAGGGCGAAGAAGCTTCCATTATGCTGATGGTTTGCGGAGAGGATTATCTGATGCTGCCGCCGAGCCAGGATCACAAGCGCGTCGGCGAAGGGGATACGGGTTTGAACACGGGCGGGATGGGTGCTTATGCGCCGACCACGGTCGTCACCGCCGAAGGGGAACGTCGTCTGCGGGAAGAAATCATCGTACCGACCTTGCGCGGATTGAAAGCGGATGGGATTGATTATCGCGGTACGCTTTACGTCGGTATCATGGTCACCTCAATCGGGCCGCGGGTTGTCGAATTCAACGTGCGTTTCGGCGACCCCGAATGCCAAGTGTTAATGCCTTCACTTGAGACGGACCCTGTCCAAATCATGGAAGATATCGCCTTGGGGCGTTTTAAGGCATCGGCGGTTAAACTGCGTCCGGGTGCCACGATTATCGTCGTCTTGGCGGCGGGTGGTTATCCGGGGGAAATCCGCAAAGGCGATGTCATCTCCTTGCCGACCCAACTTCCCGAAGGGGTGGATATCGTCCATGGCGGAACTAAACGCCTCCCCAGCGGGCAGGTTGTGACCTCTGGCGGGCGGGTCTTAGGCGTGGTGGCGCATGGGAAGACCTTGGCTGAAGCCGCTCAAAGGGCTTATTCCGTCGTTCCCCAGATTCATTTTGAAGGCTGTCATTACCGTCGCGATATCGGTTATCGGCAGTTACGGCGCGACGGGGTGCTTTGAACTCTTGAACCTCGGAGGTTCTCCCGCATCCTAAGACTATGGCCGTGGAGCGCGATACCGTGACGTTTGTCTGCACAGGAAATACCTGTCGTAGTCCGATGGCCGAAGGGTTGCTGCGGGCCGCGATGGCGAAGCGCGGCGGCGGACTTGAAAAACTAAAAGTAGTCTCCGGCGGCTTGGCGGCCTATGCAGGCGATCCGGCGTCGGCGAATTCAGTCAAGGCCATGGCCCGTATCGGCCTCGATATCAGCGACCATCGCAGCCAGTTGCTCACCCAGGCGGAAGTCGATCGCAGCTTGGTGATTTTTGGCATGACGGAATCGCATCTGGCGGCCTTGCATGCGCGCTTCGATCGCCTGCCGGAGCATGTCATGCTCTTACGTGATGTCATGAAGACGGATGTCCCGCGGGGGGTTGCGGACCCCTTTGGCGGTGGTTACCGCGATTATGAAGAGTGCCGAGATTCCATGGTTGAAGCCGTGCCTGCTCTGCTCGAGTTTCTGCAACAGATCATTTCCTTATGACCAACGCTTTAACCCTCTCCTTCGGTAGTGATCACGGCGGATTTGCCCTGCGTCGCGAATTGATCGCCGCGTTGAAGGCCCAAGGGCACGGAGTCCTGGACCGCGGCACGGCAACGGAGGCGTCGTGCGACTACCCGGATTACGCCCAAGCCGTGGGTGCCGACGTGGTTTCGGGTCGCGCCAAATTCGGCTTTCTGATCTGCACCACTGGCGTGGGGATTTCCATCGCCGCCAATAAAGTGGCCGGTATCCGAGCGGCCTTGGTCCAAACGGTTGATGCCGCTGGTTTAAGCCGTCAGCATAACGATGCTAACGTACTCTGTTTTGGAGCAAAATACGTCGATTCCAAACTCGCCCTCGCTTGCGCCGAGGCCTTTTTGGCCGCTGATTTCGAAGGCGGTCGGCACGCCCGGCGGGTGGATAAGATCGAGTCCTGTGGATAAGTCGGCCCCTTTTCCGTTGCCACGCTTGCTTCTTATTTTTGCCCTGCTTTCTTAACTCCTCATGGCCGCCATCACCCGTACCCCTCTCGCTCAACTCGATCCGGAAATCGATCGCCTCATCAAAGCGGAGCTTAAGCGTCAGCAGACGCACCTCGAGCTGATCGCGTCAGAGAATTTCACCCTCCCGGCCATCATGGAAGCGCAGGGTAGCGTGCTGACCAACAAGTATGCCGAAGGTTATCCCGGCAAGCGGTGGTATGGTGGCTGCGAAGTGGTCGACGCCATCGAGCAATTGGCCATCGATCGTGCGAAGGCCCTTTTCGGCGCCGACCATGCGAACGTCCAGCCGCACTCCGGTAGCCAGGCGAACGCGGCCGTCTATTTCGCGACGCTTAAGCCAGGCGATAAGATTCTTACTATGAATCTTTCGCACGGCGGACACCTGACGCACGGCAACGCCGCAAATTTTTCCGGCAAACTTTACACCGCCGTGCATTACGGCGTCGGCGCGGACGGCCGAATCAATTACGACGAAGTGGAAGAAATGGCGAAGCGCGAAAAGCCGAAGATGATCACCGTCGGCGCCTCGGCTTATGCCCGCGAAATCGACTTCGCTCGTTTCGGAAAGATCGCCAAAGAAAACGGCGCGCTCTTGTTGGCGGATATCGCCCACATCGCCGGCCTCGTGGCAGCGGGGGTCCATCCTTCGCCGATTCCTCACGCCGATTTCGTGACCACCACGACGCACAAGACGCTGCGTGGTCCGCGCGGCGGCTTGATTCTTTGTAAGGCCGAGTTTGCTAAGGCGATCGATGCCTCGGTTTTCCCCGGCGCCCAGGGCGGCCCGCTCGAGCACGTGATTGCTGCTAAGGCGGTTTGTTTCGGCCAATGCGCCACGGAAGATTTTAAGGATTACGCCCGCCAAGTCGTCGCGAACTCCAAAGCCTTGGCCGATGCTCTTGTCGCCTTAGGTTTTAGTTTAATTAGCGGCGGCACCGACAATCACCTTAGCTTGATTGATTTGCGTAAGAGTCACCCAAATGTCACAGGGAAAGAAGCGCAGCTCGCTTTGGATGCTGCTCATATTACGACAAACAAAAATACCGTTCCCGATGAAACGCGTAGCCCCTTCCAAGCCAGTGGTATCCGTGTCGGAACTGCGGCCGTGACTTCACGCGGAATGAAAGAAACAGAGATGACGGAAATCGCCCGGGCTATCTCCATCGTGCTTTCTAATCCTCAGAACCCCGAGAGGATTGCTGAAGGGCAGGCGATTGCGACCGCCCTATGTGCCCGATTCCCCTTGCCCTATTAATGGCTTTTTACACCTTTTCACTTTCCAACCCATCTAATAGCCCTAATCTAACAGATACCCCTCCCCACCCATGAATACTCCTAATCGTCAACGTAAAGGTTTTACGCTCATCGAGCTTCTGACCGTTATCGCCATTATCGGCATCTTGGCCGCCGTGCTCTTCCCTGGTGTCCAGGGCGTCATGCGCTCAGCTAAAAAGAACAGCGCCTTGAATAAGGTTCGTTCCATCGGTCAAGGTTACATGAACTGGGCCGGTGGCACCAAGAACATCGCCACGGGCTCTTGGTCCTCGGGTAAGACTCAGTCGACCAGCATTTCTGGCTACGCGGCGATTTTGGCTGACGGTGCTTCATTGGACTCCGGTGAACTATGGTTCGTCGATGCCGATCCAGCTGCTGACACTATCACGTTGATGCCTAAGAATGTCATCACCAAGACCGGTACGGTGGTCACCATCAACGCAACTTTCGCCACAGGCTTCACTCAAGGTAAGTCTGCTTGGGATGTTTATAC
>JBAXRS010000055.1:0-11627 GCA_037131085.1 Verrucomicrobiota bacterium
TGGCGATCGACGATGGCACGGGCAATTACCTCGCCGGGGCGGCCTTACCGATGACCGCGGCGATTCCCGTGTTGGTAAATCAAGTCGGATTGAGCTTGGGTCAGGCCGTTGCGCTGATGACTTCCGCGCCTGGCCGCTTTGTCGGCGGCAGGGGAGTTCTGGCCATCGGTCAGCCGGCGGATCTTATGTCTTTCCATTGGGATGGTTCCTCGGCTCGGCCGGAAGTGGCTGGCGTCTGGCTGCGGGGTGAATCTATCCGCTGAATTTTCAGGTTGTCGCTTCTTCGCTGGCGGGAGCGTAGACGTCGTCATCCAATAAATTTATGCTATAAATTAACAGTTGGCTTATCCTGCTGTCGTGGCATTGTCTGGCAGATGGATACCCCGCAGTCCTTAAGGAATGGCGTTTTTGCGGGAGATTCGGCGATTCTGGTCAAAAGTCGGTGGCGGCATCGTTTTAGCCGATGCGCCCAATCAAGATTTTCAATTACTGCCGCAGAGCTTGCTGTGGTATATTAGACCTTATGCCCAACAACACCCCGCCTCCCTTGCCTACCTCTTCTGGCCCGTCGCAAGCGGATGGTCCGAGCCCGCTGGCCGAAAAACTGCGTGAGCTCGGCATGCTGCCGCCTTTGAATCTCAAGGGCGAGTATGCGCTCGGGGCTTGGTGGACGGGGCGGATCGGTGGCGTGCTCTTCCTCGCCGCCGTGATCTTCTATGGTGTCTATCTGAATATTACAGGAGATTTCCCGCCATGGGTCTTGGTCGGCGAGATTGCTGCGATCGGTATCGCGATTTTCTGGTTCAGCCTACGGCTCTCGCTCCGGAACCAGGATCTGGGGAGGGTCATCGGGGCCGCCGGCTTAGGTGTCCTGCAGTTTACCGCTTGGTCGACCTATGGACTGGCGAAATTCAAGCTCTTTGATTCCGTGCTCGGTTCCTCCGTCCTGCAGTTCGTGGCCGCGATCGGCGTGGTCGTAATCGCTCTATGGCGCCAGGACAAGTTGTTTGCCCAGCTGGCGGTAATCTTCGCCGGCCTAGCCGTTTTCTTCGCTATCCAGAATCCCGATGTTGGGGTTAAGATTGATGATTACGTCAACGTCTTGGGCGTAACCATGGTCGCCCTGATCGGCGTGGTGCTCATGTTGCGTGGTGGTTGGGGCTCGGCCGGCTGGCTGGGCTTGCTGGTCTCGCAGCTTTGCCTGGGTTTTTGGCAAGTCCACCTCGGCGGCACCGGTCATTATTCAGTTTCGATTCAACTGACGGCTTTGCTCTGCTTCGCTACCCTTTGGGTCGCCGGACGATTGCTCACGGACTCCAAGGTGATCGGGGGTAATCGGTCGCACGAAACCTTCCAGCTGGCTTCATTCTTCGTCCCGGCATTGATCGCCTTTGTCGCCTGTAGTCCGGCCGATTACGGTCGTTCGAATCTCGGCTTTGAGCTGGCGGCTATCGCGCTGGTACTCGGTTGGTTGGAGCGTGCTCGCTCCGCGAATATCTCACAGGTGATGCTAATCTCGTCGCTGGTCTTCACGGCGGCCGGAATCACGACGATTTACACCGACAATCGCTGGATCGTCTGGCTGCTTGCTGCCGCCTTGGCTCAGCTTCTGGCCTCCCGCACGAGATCCAGTCTGGGCCGCACGGCGACGGAAGCGCTGAGCGCCCTGGCCGCGTTCTACCTTATTTTTCAATCAGGATCAGCTTCTCTCGGGTATCCTTGGGCATCCTTGGTCGCCATCGCCGGCATGGCGTTACTGCTCTCGTTCAGGGAGGATTGGGAGCATACCGATGAATGGCAGCATCTCCTCCGGATCTGCGGCCTTGTCGTCCTCGGCGTCGCGTTGGTCGGCGTTCAGCATCCTCGGTCCCATCCGGAGATGGCCGGTTGGCCGTGGTTGGTTATCGGGGTCATCGCGTTCCTGCGTTACCGCAAGGGCCTGATCTGGGCAGCCGTCCCTGCTTACATGGTGAGCTGTTTGCTTGCCCTCAAGTGGATGTCAGCGACCTCGCCTAATCCTGCCGAGCAGGGATGGCATGCATTCTGGCTACTCATTATCGGTCTAACCCAGGCCGGTATCATCTGGAAGACGGCTGAACGAAAGGAAGAGTGGATCCTGGCTTTGCAGCATGCGTTTACGTTCACGATGGCCTTCCTGATGACCTGGTCGGCCTTCTTGTGCGGAGTCTGGTGTAAATCCAACGGATGGTCTTCGCTGGTTTCTGCTTGGTTCGGGGGCGCCTTGCTGATCTCGGCCGTGGCGGCTTGGTTGGCTCTTTCGGAATCTCAATTCAAGAAGATGGTCTTGGCCCTTCCGGGGTTCTTGGCGGCCTACGTCGTCATTAACAGCGGCGGCTGGGGAAATGTCGCAGGATTCGACGCGCCTCAGGGGCTCTTGGAAGCCCTGCTTTGGCTCCTTGGGCTAGGTCTGCTACTCCGCGCGCTCGCCAGGTACACCGCGCAATATGCCGACGCAGAAGGAGAATCCATGCAGCGACCGGTCATCGGGTTGTTACTGCTCGCCCACACTTTCTGGGTGTGTCTGGCTCTGGGCGTTGTCTTCCCAGTGCTTCCTTCCGTGTGCTGGGTCTTGGCTTCGATCTTGTTCTTCGTGTTAGGGCACTTCAATCATTCCAAGTCCTTCCGTATGCTCGGTCTGGCTGGCTTGGCTTTCGCGACCTGTCGCATGTTCACCGTCGATATCACCGGGACGTCTTCCCGCGTCATTGCCGTCGGCATCATTGCCTTGGCCTTCTTGGGGGTTGCCTGGCTTTACGGCCGCATGAATACTGAAAAGCAGGATCCCGGCTCCTAATCCATGCCCCCTCCCGCTTCGCGCTATGATTGCCACGTCCACCTCGTCGGCAATGGCCAGGACGGGAGCGGTTGCTGGCTGCGCATTGAAGGCCTCTGGCTCAAGGCGCTGAGCGAAATCATGCGTCGGGCCGTCGGGATGCCGCTGCCGCTGACGCATAAGGATTTCGACGTGAAATACGTCGAGGCCCTGCGTGAGCTCATCCGCGGCTCCTACGTGGATAAGGCCTTGCTGCTGGCGCAGGACGAAGTCTTCGACGAAGAGGGCAAGAAGATCGACTTCGGCTCGTTCCACGTCCCGAACGACTATCTGTTCAAGGTCTGCGCGGAAAATCCGGAATTCGTGCCCGCAGTGTCGATTCACCCTGGGCGTAAGGATGCTTTGGGGGAGCTCGACCGCTGCCTGGCGTCCGGCGCTCGCGCGCTCAAGCTCTTACCCAACTGCCAGAATGTGAATTGCTCCCTTCCACAGTATGATGAATTTTGGCGACGCATGGCCGCCGCGGGTCTACCGTTCCTTTGCCATACCGGCGGCGAGATGACCGTGCCAGTGATGAATCGGTCCTACCAGGACCCGCGCATCCTGCGGCGCCCGCTGGAGTTAGGCGTCAAGGTTATCGCCGCGCATTCCTCCGGTAATAGCCACTTCTTCGACCAGAACTACTTCGGTGAGCTCATCAAACTCATGGATGAATTTCCGAAGATGTATGCGGATACCAGCGCCCTCAATAGCCCGATTCGCAGTGGCGTGCTTAAGCAGGTCAAGGAGTCCGGGCGCTTAGGGCGCTTCCTACACGGTAGTGATTATCCTGTGCCCGTCGGGGCTTTTTGGGTGCGGCTGCGCGGGCTCATCACCACGGCCCAATGGCGGGCAGCGGGCAAGATCCCCAATCTCATCGAGCGCGACGCTTTCCTGAAGCGAGCGATGGGTTTCGATGAAGGCCACTTCACCCGCCTGGGCGAAATCTTGCGGACCGTTTAGGCGTCAAATCGCTTTTAAGAGCGCGGGGATGTCGACCGATTCGGAAATCATCTTTTCAATGATCGGGATCTTGTCGGCGTCTTCGCGCATGGTCTTCACGGTCATATTATTAATACGAGCGGTGACCGTGAAAGATTCGGCTTCCACGGCGGCGAGCGGGATGCCGGCCTCGGTGAGGCGCCGAATCATCTCTTCGTTGGGGAGTAGGCCATTGGAAAGTAGCACGCCCGCCAATGTCTTGGCGCCCCCTCCGTTGATGAAGGCGTCGAGGAGGTCTTCCCGATCGCCAGGGACGATGACCAGCGTGCCGGGTAGCTTAAGGTATTCGGCGGCGCGGCGGGCCGACATTGCGCCGATGAAGACGCGGCGGACGCGGCGCAGGCCGGCCGGCTGGTGAATCCAGCGGGCACGGGTCTCCTGGGCGACTTGGTCAAGGTTAGGGTATGCAAGGGTCTCTTGGAGCGGCACGACGCCCAGGAGAGGCACCCCGAGGCGCTTAAGACCCCGTCCCGCGAAGTCTCGGATGAACTCCAGCTTATCGGGCATGACTTTGTTTAAAATGACGCCTACGACCTCGACGCCCGACTTATCGAAGAGCGCCATATTAAGGGCGATCTCATCGATGGGTTTGCCGATGCCGCCAGCGGCCACGATGATTGCCTTAGCGTTCAGGACTTTGGCATTATCGGCATTAGAGGCGCCAAAGACCGAACCGACCCCGGCGTGGCCGGAGCCTTCGACGACCACGATATCTTTACCGTAAGCGGCGCGGTCGAAGGCCCGGCAGATACGGTCTTGAAGTTGCGGACCGATTTCTCCGGGATTTTCCAGGAATAGTTTGGTGAAGTCGGGCCCGATGGCCACGGGCGACATCGCCGAGATCGGGATATCCAAATTGAATAAGCTATCGATTAACAAAGTGTCTTCATCGACTTGATCTTCGCCCGATTGCACGACGCGTTGCGCGATCGGTTTGATGTAACCCACGTGAAGACCCATGGTCTGAAGGGCGGCGGTCAAGCCGAGGCAGGTCGTCGTCTTGCCGTCGTTCATCCGCGTGGCGGCGACAAAGACCCGGCGGGTGTCTTTGTTCATCGGACGGGCCAGCAGACCCGGTACGTTATCCGCAAAACGTTTCTTAAGGGCCATGGTTAGGCGTCAGGGCCGTCTTTGCGCGTGGGGTAGAGGTAGGACTTATCGACCGCTTGGGCGGCCACAATCACGGCCGTTCCAAAAATATCATGCGCACTGGCGCCGCGAGAAATTTCCGCAGCGGGGCGTTCCAGTCCGGTCAGGATCTGGCCGTAAGCTGGGATGTCCGCGATGTGTTGGGCCATCTTGGAGGCGATGTTGCCGGAGTTGAGGTCGGGAAAAATCAGTACGCAGGCTTTGCCGGCGACGGTGCCTGAGACTTCTTTGGATTCGGCGGCGAAAGGGTTAAGGGCGGCGTCGGCCTGCATTTCACCGTCGATGTCGCACGGGATACCTAGTTCGCGTGCTTTACGGCGGGCCAGTTCGGTGGCGGATTGGACCTTCTTCACCGAAGCCTGGCGCGGGTTTGCGGAATGCGTGGAGTAGGCGAGCATCGCGACCTTTGGGACGGTATTGGTGAGGTGTCCGGCGAGCCCCGCGGTGGTGATCGCGATATCCGCGAGCTGTTCGGCGGTGGGATCGGGGATGACGCCGCAATCCGCGAGGAACAGGACGCCATCGCAACCGAATTTAGCTTCTTCCGATTCCAGAATCTGCATCGAAGAGACGGTCTCGACTCCAGGTTGCCGCGGCAAAGTTTGCAGGATGGTACGCAGGCCGGAAGCGGCATGCGTGGTGGCGCCGGAGATGAGCGCATCGGCCGCGGAGGTCGCGACCATGAGGCACGCGAAGTAGTTAGGATTGAGGACTAATTCACGCGGGTCACCTTGCAGGTTGGTGTTGCCGTAGCGCTGGATGGACTCGAGCTTTTCGATGTAACCCTTCAGCTCATCACTGCGCTCGGGTTCGATGATGCGAATATCATCGAGTCGGATATTAAGCCGAGCGGCGTTGACTTTGATGCGCTGACGATCGCCGATCAGAATCGGCACCCCCAGCTTTTTAGTGGCGAATTGACGGGCCGCTTGGATGACGCGCGGGTCGGCGCCTTCGGGGAAGACGATGCGCTTAGGGTGATTCTGCAGTCGGGCGGAAAGGCGTGAAATAAGGGACATAGGATAATGGGAGCGCCCATGGGACGCCACATACGCCCTATTAGGCGTAAGACTTATAAAAGGGCGAGACGGAAGGCGTCTGCCATCCGACTCCTTGTCAGCCAATCACTTGGCGGGCGTAGGTAGGGTAGGGTTGAAAGCCGGGTACCCTTTAAGTGCGGTGCGACTGGCGTCGGTCACCGGGTAGCCTATCCGCGTGAAATAATCAGCCACATTGGCTTTGGCGGCGTGGCCGTAGCGTAAGACAAAAGAGTTTTTAAGCTCCGGGATCGCCGTATTAGCTTTCTCGGGCGTCGTGGCGTAAGAGCGCAGCGCCTCGCGAAGGGGTCCCCAGCCGTGGGCACGAATAAGGACGACAAAGGTAGAAAGTTGTTCGAACGGTCCGAGATTGGGTGGGGTCGCGAGGCGTTTGCTTAAAGGCTCGTCCAGTTTGACCATCGCGGGGTGGCCTTGGCCGGGCGGCTTACCCACGAGTTTTTCCATCACGTAGAGAGAAAACAGATTGCAGGTGACTTCGGTCTGGCCTTCGAAAGTCCAAGACTTGCGTTGATGGTTGTGGCCGAGTTCATGAAAGAAGCCCCAATTACCTTCTTTGATTAATTTCGGGAGATTGATCGCGTCCGCTTCGGAGGGATCAATCCAGCACATGAAAGGGTAGCCGGAGTGCATGAAGCCGGCGGAAATCTGTCGATCGGGCATGACGCGCTCGGGGGCTAAGCGCTTTAGGGCGATGAGGTCATCTTCCAATGCCATCGCTTTATCCCACCATTCCAAGAGCGGCTTGGGGTCGGTGAGTTTCTTTAATTCCGAAGTGCGGATATGGAGGATGACTTGTTTGCCGACGAGGGTGGCCCATGGAGCGGGCTCGTGTTTGGCTTTGCTCCAAGATTCGGGTGTATCTTTGCCCAGGATATAAGTCGGTGCGGCCACCGCGTTCGTAAATTGCAGAGGCGATCCTGGCACGGCCTTCTCAGCGGCTTTCGCCCCTTTGTTTTGGACGTGAATGAAGAGTTGGCCGCCAAACGCATTGCCAATCTTATTTGGGCCGATTTTTAATTCGAAGGAGCGGCTGATCAGCGGGAAGCGGTTCCACTTATCGAGTTTGAAGAGACTGTCGCGGTGGCCACCCACGACGATTTTCACGATACGGTTGGAGGGGAGGCTGGTGGCGTTGACGACAATGACTTCGCCCGGGGCGGCATACAGACCGGTTTCCTGCCAGACTTCCGGACCCGTGGCGAGGTTGGGGGCATTGCCTGCGGCGGTGTCCCAACGGGTGAGCAGATTGGCATCGTAGCTTACCGCCCGGTTGACTCTTTCCTTGGCCGTGACTTCTCCGGGGAAATCTTTTGCCGCCGGGTGGGCGGAAAATGTCCCCGGCTCTTGCGCCATGTAGGACTTGATGGCTTCGTGTAGCGCGGGGCGCTCGGCCTCGGTGGGTTGGACGAACGGCATCTTGGCTCCGGGGGTGATCGTTTCTGGATTCGTCGCGGCACCGACCAAAATAAAGGATAAGATTAATACGAGGAGGGGACGCACGGGGTGATGGGGTTCAAGGGAGCCTTAACTTTATCTCCCTAAATCCAATCTCTAAACCTTCGTTTTATCGAAGGTTTCCGTGCATTATCAGCGGAAGACGACGGTTTTATGACCGGCCAGCAGCACGCGATCCTCGACGACCGCGCGCAGGCCGCGGGCGAGGACGACCTTTTCGATATCTTTGCCCAGTTCGACCATGTCTTCGGGCGAGTCGGAATGGTCGACGCGAATCACGTCTTGTTCGACGATGGGGCCCTCATCGAGGTCCGGCGTCACAAAGTGGCAAGTGGCACCGATCAACTTGACGCCACGACGATGGGCTTGGTGATAAGGTTTGGCACCGGCGAATGAAGGCAAGAAAGAGTGATGGATGTTGATGATTTTTCCGGCGAAGTTGCGGCAGAGCTGCGCGTCGAGCACTTGCATATAGCGAGCGAGCACGATGAGGTCGGCTTTCTCTTGGCGAAAAATCGTCTCCATCTGCCGATAGGCCGCATCTTTGTTTTCTGGCGTGACGGGGATGTAATGAAAAGGAATACCGTGGGCTTCGACAATCTTGCGATGGTCTTGGTGGTTGGAAATGACGCAGGGGACGATGAAGGCGAAATCTTGGGCGACGTGACGGGCGAGTAGGTCGTAGAGGCAGTGTTCCTGTTTGGAGCAGAGAAGAATGACGCGACGCGGCTTTTGCGAATCGGAGAGCAACCAATCCATCTTATATTTTTGGGCGATGGGCGTGAATCGTGTACCGAATTCTTCGGCGGGAAAAGCAAAGGAGCTGGCCCGCATTTCGACGCGCATGAAGAAGCGGGACAGTTCGGTTTCGGAATGTTGGCTGGCTTCGGTGATCCAGCCTTGGTGTTGGGCGATAAAGGAAGACACCTCGGCGACGATACCGCTGGTATCGGGGCAGGAAAAACTGAGGGTGAGGGTGCGGTCCATAGGGCAGGATGGAAGGGTGGAGGCGAGTGGGTCAAGTCGCAGCCTCTAACCCGAGGCTCCGCTTACTCATTTTCGGCACTTTTTAAGCCTCAAATCATCCGGGGGTGGCTTTCCTGTGGGATTGACCAGCCCCGCTCTCATCCTAAGTTGACCCCTTACCTTTTCCGAAGATGGCTAAAACACTGTTCCAAAAAGTCTGGGAAGCGCACGCGGTGCGCAAGTTGCCTAATGGGCAGACCCAGCTATTTATCGGCACCCACCTCATCCATGAGGTGACGAGTCCACAGGCCTTCGGCATGCTCCGCGACCTGGGTTTGAAGGTGAAATACCCACAGCGGACCTTTGCCACCGTTGATCACATCGTCCCGACAAACGAGCTCAAGGAGCCTTATTCCGACCCGATCGCCCAAGAGATGATTGAGGCTCTCCGGAAGAACACCAAAGACTACGGTATCCGTTTCTTCGACACCCATACGGGTACGCAAGGTATCGTCCACATGGTGGGTCCGGAGCAGGGTATCACCCAGCCTGGCACGACCATCGCCTGTGGCGACTCGCACACGGCCACCCACGGTGCGTTCGGCGCGATCGCTTTCGGTATCGGTACCACGCAGGTGCGCGATGTACTTGCCACCCAGACGCTGGCGCTGAGCCCACTCAAAGTCCGCCGTATCGAGGTCAACGGCAAGCTCGCCCCCGGCGTCTACGCCAAGGACGTGATTCTTCACATCATCCGCGTGCTGGGCGTGAATGGCGGTATCGGTTTTGCTTACGAATATGCCGGTTCGACCTTTGATGCCTTCTCGCTCGAGGAGCGCATGACGGTTTGTAACATGTCGATCGAAGGCGGCGCCCGTTGTGGTTACGTGAATCCCGACCAAAAGACTTTTGACTACATTAAGGGTAAGCCCTTCGCGCCTAAGGCGGCGGATTGGGATGCGGCGGTCGCCCGCTGGCAGTCTTTTGCTTCCGATCCCGGTTGCGCTTACGATGAAGTCGTCAAGTTCGAGGCCTCGGAAATCCGTCCGACCGTCACCTGGGGTATCACGCCTGGTCAGGCTATTTTCATCGACGAAAAGATGCCTGCCTTAGAAACCTTGAACGCGGCTGACCGTCAGACGGCGGAGGACGCGTATAAGCATATGAAGTTGGCTCCCAACACCCCAATCAAGGGCACCAAGGTCGATGTCTGTTTCCTGGGTTCGTGTACCAACGGCCGCATCTCCGATTTACGTGAAGTCGCCAAATATCTCAAGGGCCGCAAGGTCAGCGCTTCGGTCAAGGCCATCGTTGTGCCAGGTTCCCAGCTCACGGCCATCCAGGCCGTCCATGAGGGTCTCGATAAGATTTATATCGAAGCCGGTTTCGAATGGCGTGGCGCGGGTTGCTCGATGTGTCTCGCGATGAACCCCGACAAGCTCGTGGGTGATCAGCTTTGCGCCAGCTCTTCGAACCGTAACTTTAAAGGCCGCCAAGGTTCGCAAACCGGTCGAACAATCTTGATGAGTCCCCTGATGGTCGCCGCCGCGGCGATCACCGGTCAGATCACGGACGCCCGCGAAGTCTTTAAGGTCTAATGTCCGTCCCCGCCCCAGTCGCCCGCGTACTTGAGCGTATCGCCTCTGGCGAGTCCGTGCTGGTCGCCTGTGCCGCGGAAGGCGTCCGGGTCCAGCCAGACGTCATAGTTGATGCCCATTACGACGGTAAGCCCGTGTGCACGGTGACGCTGCCTTGGGTTATCGACGGGCACGCCCTCTTGTTTGCCGATGAGAGTGTCGCCGCTTCCATCGCCGAAGACCGTCTCGCCGCGATGGCTTCGGCCTTGGCGATGCCCGTCTGCATCATTCGTCATGCCTCGGCGCCTGCCGCCTAATTTTTCTTAACGTCATGTCCCTCGCCCAAATCACTCAAGTCAAAGCCCTCGCGCTCGCCGTTCCGGGCGACGATATCGATACGGACCGCATCATCCCCGCGCGCTTCCTGCGTTGCGTGACTTTTGACGGCCTCGGCGAACACGCCTTCCGCGACGAGCGCACCGGTCCCGACGGCAAGGAGCGGGCTCATCCGATGAACTCGGCGCAGGCCGGCAAAATCGCCACCGCCAAGCAGGGCGTCATGGTGGTTGGTTTTAACTTTGGTTGCGGAAGTTCGCGGGAACACGCACCGCAATCTCTCTGGCGCTTCGGCTTTACGGCCTTCGTGGGCGGTAGCTTCGCCGAAATCTTCTTCGGTAATTCCACCACCTTGGGCGTCCCTTGCGTGACCCTCTCCAAGGAAGACCTCGCCGAGTGCGACGCCTTTGTCCGAGCGAATCCGGAGGTCGAAGTCACCGTCGACGTCGAGAAACTCACCGTCACGGTGGGGGCTAAGACTTGGAAGGCCGACATGGCAGCTTCGGCACGGGATGGACTGACCAAGGGTAAGTGGGACCCCATCGCCGATTTGCTCGAAGGTGCTGACTCGGTCGCTAAGACTGCCGGTGGCCTTGCTTACATCGCCGGTAAGTAATCCGTCTCTTCAGTTAATAAAAAAGGCCGCCCATGAGGCGGCCTTTTGCTTTGGGTGGTAAGTCGCGACTTACTTGAAGCGGACGCCTTTAGCGTCCTGCTCCACTGTGACCGCTTCGATGATAGCCCAAATCCAGGTGGCGATGCCGCCGATGCCGCAAGTGAGCACGCAGATGAGTAACTGGGTCACGGCGCGCGAGGTGTAGCCGGCATAGAAATTATGGATTCCCAGGTTGCCGAGGAAGACGGCAAGCAGCACATAAGCGACGCGTTCCTTGGGGTTTATGTTATTTGCCGACGCGGATGAGTGGAGCGAAGGAGGGGGCACCGGCAGCCCGGCGGCTAGTTGGGTCTGTTGGAGCGGGGTCCAGTTGGCCATGCCGTTCGTCCAGACCAGCGTGTCGATGGAGATGGAGCGGTTGGCGATGAGGCTGCGCATGGTGGCCTCGTCGACCGGGCCGATGCGATTACCGTTCTGTTCGTAGTACCACATGCAAAGACTGTTAGCAGGGGGACATTTCATTGTAAAACAAAAGAAGCCCGTCTCCGGGCTTCTTTTGTTTTAATTTAGGGTCAGGATTTTAGCCCTTCCAGATGCGGAGAAGAGCGTCGGCCATGTCCGAAGGGGTGACGGCC
>JBAXRS010000056.1:0-10849 GCA_037131085.1 Verrucomicrobiota bacterium
TTTGCACCTTTGCACATAAATCCCCGCCATGCCCCGCATCCTCCTCGCTCTGCTCGGAATGACATTTTGTGCCGTCGCCTCGGCCGTCACGGTCGAAAAGCTCACGATCGACGGCAAGGCCGTGACGGTGAAGGTCCCGGATAAAGCGGCCCCGGGTAAGCCTTGGTTGTGGGTCGGCGAGTTCGGTGGCCATCTTAAGTCGCTCGAAGACGGCCTCGTCGAGAAAGGCTGGCACGTCGTCTACGTCGGTGTGAGCAATCAGTTCGGCTCGGCTCGCTCGATGGCCACCTGGGACAAGGCCTACGAAGAATTCCACGGCAAGCGTGGCTTCTCCGCCAAGCCCGCGCTCATCGGCATCTCGCGCGGCGGACTTTACGTCAACGCCTGGACGCGTCTGCACCCGGATCGCGTCAGTGTGCTCTACCTCGACAACGGCGTGTGCGATATCCGTTCCTGGCCGGGTGGTGTCGCCCTCACGCACCAGAGTAAGGGCAGTGCCAACGACTGGAAACTTTACAAGACCGAGTTCGGTTATGCGAACGACGATGAAGCCAAAGCCAAGTCGCTGCAGGCCGCCGAAGGCCTTCTCCCTGCGATCAAGGCCGGGGTCTTCCTCATCTCTTGTCACGGTACCGCCGACAAGACCGTGCCCTTCGAAGACAACGCCGCGCACGTCATCAAACTCTGGCAGGACAACGGAGGCCGCATGAAACTCTTTCCCAAGGAAGGCGGCGACCATCATCCCCACGGCCTGCCCGACCCCAAGCCCCTCATCGAGGTCCTGACGGCTGAAACGAAGTAGCCTAGGGTGGGGCAGCACGCGGTGCTGCCCTAGTTCTCCTGGTAGGGACGGCTCTCCGAGCCGTCCGTTCGCGGGCGGAGGTGCGGAGGACGATCGGGTCAACGGCGGGCTCGGAGAGCCCGCCCTACCCAAGGCAGACAAATCATCTCGGGTCCCAGGTCTCGGCCATCGGGTATCAGGTACGGGTTGTCGGGTTCGGGTACGGGTACGGGTGCAGGCCCCGAACCTGAACCTGGTGCTGAACACCTGAACCCGGGACCTGACGGCCGAGACCCGGGACCCGAGAATGCATCACCCCGCCACCTGCCACCTGGGGCTGCCACCCGCCACCTGAGAATGAATACGTTTAGGACAGCACGTGGTGCTGTCCCTACCTAATTACGCTTCGACCCAGCGGCCCTTTTCCTTGATGAGGTCGACGAGGCGCTCGACGGCTTCTTCTTGGGGGACGTTGAACTTGATGGGGGTCTTGCCGACGTAGAGGTTGATCTTGCCGGGGGCGCCGCCGACGTAGCCGAAGTCGGCGTCGGCCATCTCGCCCGGTCCGTTCACGATGCAGCCCATGACGGCAATGGTGACAGACTTAAGGTGGCTGGTGCGTTCCTTGATCTTCAAGGTCGTCGACTGGATATCGAAGAGGGTGCGGCCGCAGCTCGGGCAGGCGACATACTCGGTCTTGGTCTGGCGCATGCGCGCGCCTTGCAGGATGTCGTAGGCCAGCGTCAGCGATTTTGCCGAAGAGGTCGGCGTCTCGCACGAAAGGAAGTCGCCGTAGCCGTCGACGAGCAGGCCGCCGGAGAAAATTGAGGCCTCGATCAGGCGCGACTGGAAACCAGCGTCGAGGAGCGTGGCGTTGGCGATAGTCGCACGAATCCAAAGCGGTGCTTTGAGTTGAGCAACCGCGGCGCAGCGGACGAGTTCACGGTAAGTGCCCGTCGCATGCAGGCCATCCTGCGGCTGGGAAGAAGTGAGTATAAGGTGACCGGCAGGAATCGCGGAGAGTTCCTTCGTGAGCGCGGTGAGCGTCGGGCCATCGAAATCGCCGGCAAGAATCGCATCGTGCTTCGCGACGGCTTCACCCCAGGCTTTAACTTCCGCGCCGTCATCGGCTGAGAAACTCTTCACGACCACTAGGCGGCTACCCGAGCCATCGAAAGGGAAGTCGGCAGCGGAGAGGGTCGTCTCGATAAAGAGAGTCGGCACGGCTTGGCCGAGGGCTTTGCGCAGGGAGCGCAGGCCGGCGGCATGGGCAGGGTCATCGAGACGCACCAGTAGGCCTTCGGCGCGTACTTCGCGCTGGGCCGCATGGACGTCGAGGATCTCCTTCGCCGCGGCCTGCCAGTCGGCGAGCCCGGCGATACTGCGGACGATGACGCGCGGGACTTCACCCGAACCCGCGAGGCACTTCGTAGACAGCTCGATGAGTTCGGTCTCGCGACGGACGAAGGAGAACGGGTCGGCTGGGTCGGCAGGCAGTTTGACGGACGAAGCAGCGCCGAGGGCGGCGAAGTTCTCGGCGCGGCGGACGATTTCCTTGCAGACCGGGATCTCGTGCCACGCGTCTTCCGTGAGCGAAACGCGGACCGTATCGCCCAAGCCGTCGGCGAGGAGAGAGCCGATGCCGATGGCGGACTTGATACGGGCGTCTTCGCCTTCGCCGGCCTCGGTCACGCCGAGGTGCAGCGGGTAGTCCATGTCGAGGTCCGTCATGCGAGCGGCCGCGAGGCGGTAGGCTTCGACCATCACCTTCGGGTTCGACGACTTCATCGACAGGATCATATCCTTGAAGCCGTGGGATTCCGCGATGCGGATGAATTCGAGGGCCGACTCCACCATCCCGTTCGGCGAGTCGCCAAAGCGGTTCATGATACGGTCCGAGAGCGATCCGTGGTTGGTGCCGATGCGGAGACAGCGACCGAGGGCCTTGGCCCGGAGCACCAGCGGCGTGAAGGCCTCGTGGAGGCGCTCGAGCTCCTCGGCATAGGCCGCGTCCGTATATTCCAGCACCGCGAACTTCTTCTTGTCGGCGTAATTGCCCGGGTTCACGCGGACCTTCTCCACGTGTTCGACCGCCTCCATCGCGGCGACCGGGAGGAAATGGATATCGGCGACCAGCGGCTGCGAGAAGCCAGCTGCGCGAAACTGCTTATGGATATCCTTCAGCGCGATCGCCGCGGCTTTGTTCGGGGCCGTGATGCGGATGATCTCGCAGCCCGCTTCTGCGAGACGGATTGCTTGGGCCAGCGTCGCCGCGACGTCCTCGGTGTCCGAGGTCGTCATCGACTGTAGGCGGATCGGGTTCGTCCCGCCCACAGCCACGCAGCCCACGTTCACGACGCGGGTGAGGCGACGGATGGTGCGATGGCGGGAGGGACAGTAGTCCGAGAACATGAGGTTATCTCAACCCCTTTGCCCTCGGCCGTCAACGAGCGTCAGAAATCCCAGCGATGGGAGGAGGGAACCCATTGGTAGCCCTTGCGGCCGTTCGGGACCACCACGCCGATACCAGGCCAGGGGAGGTGGAAGCCGTAGGCGCGCTCCTTCGTGGCGGCGATTTCGCCAAAGACCTTCTTGCGGGTGGCGACGGCGGCCTCGGGGTTGTGGTCGAAGTCGATAAACCAGTTCGGGTTTTCGAGCATCAGTACGTGATTGTGGGCGAGGTCGGAGACGTGCAGGAGGGACTGCCCGTCGGATTTGATGCGGTAGATTGCATGACCGTCGGTATGGCCCGGGGCGGCGATGATCGTGATCGCACCGTCGAGAATCTGATCGCCGTCTTTATGGATAACCAGGTTCGGCTGGAGTGTGTCGAAGGAGCCGCGGACATTCTTGATCATCTGCTTGATATCGTCGGTGCGGTGCGACTTCGAGAAGTCGGGTTCGCTGCCGCGCCAGAAGTCGATTTCCTCTTTGAGCACGTGGACGGCCGCGTTGGGGAAGAGGATCTTACCGCCACTGGCGAGGCCGCCGATGTGGTCGATGTGCGAGTGGCTGAGCAAGGCGTGGGTCACGTCTTTGAACTCGATGCCGATGGTGTCCATCGCATCGGCGAGCCAGCCCCAGTTCTGGTTCTTGTGGGGGCCGAAACCGGCGTCGACGAGGATCACTTCCTTATCCTTACGCAGGAGCAGGATATTGATGTAGAGCGTCATGTCGTCAGGACGTTCGCCGACGGCCACGAGGGCCTTGGTCATCTCGGCTTGTTCGGTCTGGGGCCACATCTTCTTCGTTACGCCCTTGGTGAAGGTGCCGTAGCCGTCGCTGATGGACCACGCCTCGAACTTGCCGATTGCGAATTTATAGACGTACGGGTTGGAGATCGTCTTCTTGGAGATCGGATTGCCGGAGGCGTCGGCCGCGGCTTGGGCGGCGCCGAGGGAGGCGGGAATCGCCAGGGCGGCGAAGGCGGCGCCAAGGCTACCGAGGAACTGACGGCGGGAGTTTTCGGGGAGGGGTTTTTCCATGGGGTTATGACCCCGGTTTTAGCCGATTAGTTCCTTGGGACGAGCCGAAAGGGCGTGCTTAGGGGCACCCCAAGGCAAAGCCCTGCATTCGAGGGTCAACAGGCTAGCCGATGCCCACGGATGGGCTTACTTTTTCGAAAACTCGGCCGGCTTATACACGTGCCGATCAAGAAGTTGTTGGCGCAATTGCAATTCGCTATCCCCGGAACAACGCCGCACGTCATGCAAGATGATGTAAGCCATTAGACTCAGCAGCAGGGCCATGAACGTATATTGGAGGATGATGACCGCCTTGTTGCTCAGCACGCCCTTGGTGAAGCGCTGGATCGTGGCGATGAGCATGTGGCCGCCATCGAGGACCGGAATCGGCAACAGATTCAGCACGGCGAGGTTCAGGTTGATGAGAACCGTGAACCAGAGCACGCGACGGATATCTTCGGAAAGGTTGTAGTAGGTCTTCGTAATCGAGATTACGGAAGCGAGTTGCTTGACCTGAATATCCGAGCCGCGATCGAAGAGTCGGCCTAAGGTGGTAAAAGTCGATTTCACGATACCGGCGCAGGTTTCCCAAGGGTTGCGGTGAGCCAGTTCGGGAACGCTGAGAAAGTAGGCTCCGATCTGGGCGTGCTCGACGGGCTTGCCCCGATGAACCTCCGCATTCTTCAAAGGAATGTTGCCTGCTTCTCCATTGGAACGCTTCCAATAGAGCGTGAGGTCGCGCTGCGGGCCGGCTCCGGCTTTGTCGAGGTCTTCCAGAGAGCGGACCACCGTCAATTCTTTGCCATCGATTTTATCAATGATGGTGCCGATGCGGAGAGCGTCGGATAAGGTGCTGTCTTCCGGTGAGATGCCGAGGACCATCAACTGATCGCGTTTAGCGGTAGCGTCCTTGGTGAGCAGGTCGCGGGTGACGGGCAAGATGATCAAGGAGTGACGGCGTTTCTCATCGCCATAAGAAATGACGCTGACCGGATTAACGGTCGTACCGACCAACGGGGTGATTGAAAGCCGTTCGCGGACTCCGCCTTCGCGTTCGATGAGCAGCTGCCGGGGAATCGCGCCTTTAAGGCGAAGCAGCTCCCTGAATTCAGTAGTATTATTGACGGGGAGGTCATCCACGGAAAGCACTTCATCGCCCTGACGGAGACCGGCTTTTTCCGCCGGCGACCCAGGGATCGGCCGGTCAATGATCACGGAAGTGCGGGGTTGGATGCCGGCGCTCCGGATACGATCGCCGGTATGGCTGTTCACTTCGATCCGGGCTGGTTGCACGACAAACTCTTTTCTCTCTCCGTTGCGCTCGACGACAAAGGTCGCTGTGGGGTTACCTTGCGAGTCCTTCCGATTGCCGAGCATGATGGCCTCTGCGATCTGCGTGAAAGTCGAAACCGCATTATCGTCCACGGAGATGATCTTATCTCCCGAGCGAAGGCCGGCGGCAAAACCTGGGCCGGGGACGGTTTGGCCAAGGCCCAGTTCGGAAAGATGGCCAGCGCTGGTGATGATTTGGGTCGGAACGTAACCGATGGTCGTGCTCCCACTGCCTTCGGGGACGGGCATGCCCGTCACCCAAAGGATGCAGGCTAAGATGAAGGCAAAAATAACATTAAAGACTGCACCCATCACGGACACGATCATCTTATCCGTATAAGAAATTTTGGGCAACGCCTCGGCCTCTTCTTTACTTTCGCCTTCAATGCCCTCCATCTCGGCGAGCTGGGGCAGGGCGACATAGCCGCCAAGGGGGATAATCGAAACGCGATAATCAACCCCGTCCTTACCGGTCCAGCCGAAGAGGCGCGGGCCAAAGCCGATGGAGAAACGTTCAATCTTCAGGCCGCGCTTACGGGCGGCGAGGAAGTGACCGAGCTCGTGGACGAAAATCGAGCCACCGAAAAAGATAGCGACGAGGGCGATGCCCCAGATTGAGCCCAACAGGTCGCTGAAAGAGAAGTTATCCATAAAAGAGGGAGAGGGGGTTATTTCAGTGGGAGAGCTTAAGGGCGAGCCTTGACGCAATGACGCGAGCCTCGGCATCGGCCGCGAGGACGTCAGCCAGCGAATTTGGCTCCCCGCTGGGGCAGGCGGCGAGGGTTTGCCCGACTAATTCGGCGATGCCGGTAAAGCGTATTTTCCCTGAGATGAAGGCCGCGACCGCGATTTCATTGGCGGCGTTAAAGATGGCCGGCGCCGTCCCTCCTTGGGTGGCGACCTGGCGCGCCAAGCCCAGACAAGGGTAGCGGGCGGACGCGGGGGGCGCCATCGTCAGGGTAAGCGCTTGGGCGAGGTCGAGGCGGGGGGCGGGGCAGGGCAAGCGTTGGGGGTAAAGCAGACAGTCCTGAATCGGGTAGGCCATCGAGGGCGGTGAAAGCAAGGCCTGCATGCTGCCATCGGTCAGCGTGATCATCGAATGGATGATACTTTGGGGGTGGATCACGACATCGATTCTTTCGGGTGGCAGGTCGAAAAGCCAACGGGCTTCGATGAGTTCGAGGCCCTTGTTCGCCATCGTCGCAGAATCAATCGTGACCTTGGGGCCCATCGACCAGTTTGGATGCCGGAGTGCTTGCTCGAGCGTGACATCTTTCAACTGCTCGATCGGCGTATCGCGAAAAGCGCCGCCCGAAGCCGTCAAAACCAGACGTTCGATTTCGGCGCGTGGTTTATCGCGGAGCAATTGGTGAATCGCATTATGTTCACTATCGACTGGAAGCAGGCGCGCTCCGGAAAGCCGCGCGGCTTCGGTGACGAATTTGCCAGCGAGGACCAAAAGTTCTTTACTGGCTAAGGCGACATCTTTGCGGGCGGCGAGGGCGGCGAGCGTGGGGGCGAGGCCGGCGGTGCCGACGACGGCGGAGACAACCGTGGCCACCTCTTGCAGGCAGGCGATTTCAATGAGACCATCGTTGCCTTCCAGAATGCGGGTGCTGGCAGGAAATTCGCCAGAGGCCCGGGCTTCGGCCGCAGCCTTGGGGTCGCTGAGCGCAATGGTCGTGACGCCGAATTCATGGACGGGCCCGATCAGTTCACGCCAGCGAGCGTGGGCCGCTAATCCGGCAACGCGTAAATGATGCGGGTGAGCCCGGACTACGTTGAGCGTAGTCGTGCCGATGGAGCCGGTGGCCCCGAGGATGGCTAGTGGCCTGGCTTCCATGCGCAAGTGGGTCTATTTGAGGCAACCGCACGCCTGCTCTGAGGCAAGCAGGTTTCCGCTTAGTTTAAGAATGAATGGCGTTCTCCGCTTGTGTCTTTGCGTAGGTTTGCTTCCCTGTTCGCATGGCAACGCAGCCCCAAGACCTTCAAGGACTTTCCCATCTCGGGAACACCCAGAACAAACCCCAGCAGACGCTGGAGACCTTTCCAAACCGCCATGCGGGCCGGAATTACATTATCGAATTATCGACCGAAGAGTTCACCTGCCTCTGCCCGGCGACTGGCCAGCCCGATTTCGCCAAAATCACCATCCGCTACATTCCTGGTCCGCGGATCGTCGAATCTAAATCCTTGAAACTGTATTTTTGGAGTTATCGCCAGCAGGGTATGTTCCATGAGCACCTATCTAACAAGATCCTCGACGACCTTGTGGCCGTACTTGATCCTGTTTGGTGCGAAGTCACGGGCGCCTTTGGTGTGCGCGGCGGTATCGGCATCACGGTGAAAGCCGAACACGGCAAAAAGCCCCAGTGAAGCGACGCCCCGTCCAGCAGGCTGACGGGGGAGCGACGGATTGGCCGGGTTCGAAGGAAGTCTCGGATTACTTGACGCGTCAGTTGGCGGGCAAGCGTCTGGCGCCGCGTACCTGTCTGACCTACGGGCGCTCTTTGAAAGGCTTTGCCCTTTGGATGAAATCTAATGGCGGGTGGGAAGGTGATTGGGCCAAATTATCCTCCCGTAACCTGCGCGATTTCGTCATCGAGCGCCAATCGACCCATGACCGTCGTTCGGTCCATAACCAAGTCTCGGCTTTACGTGCGTTCCTAGCCGACTTGCGCGAGCGCGGTGGCATTAATTCCACGCCCGCTGCCGGTTTGGTCCTGCCCAAACTCCCACGATCTTTACCAAAGTTCCTGACCGAAATTCAAACCGATGCTTTGATGGAGGCTCCGGAAGCTTCGGAAAAAGAGACCGCGGAAACGACGGCCCGCAATCAGGCGATTTTGGAACTGCTTTATGGCGGAGGTCTGCGGGTGTCAGAACTTTGTGGGTTAAAAGGAGGAGACCTCGAACTCGGTACGGGTTTGGTGCGCGTCCTCGGCAAGGGATCCAAGGAGCGAGTGATTCCGGTCGGAGATACGGCAGTGCAAGCCGTCCAAGCTTACCTATCCTTGCGGAATACGGTAGCCCGTGGCGCTCCGCTTTTATTGGCTGCCCGCGGCGGGCCGCTGCATCCGCGCGCCGTTCAGCTCATGTTAAAGAAGAAGTTGGCTTTGGCGGGGCTGCCGGCCGACCTCACGCCGCATAAGTTGCGTCATGCCTGCGCCACGCACCTGCTTTCAAATGGCGCCGATCTTCGGCTGGTGCAGGAACAACTTGGGCACGCCTCGCTTTCGACGACGCAGATTTACACGCACCTCACGGTTTCTCGTTTGCGCGAAGTCCATCGCAAGGCCCATCCGCGACCTTAAGCGCGAACGGATTGACCTCGCTTCAAGGGCGGAGCCGACTAATTTAGGCAAGTGCTTGTCGAAGCTGCTCCAGCGAAATTAAATCTTTCGCTTGCCGTCACCGGGAAGCGGCCCGACGGCTTTCACGAACTACTCAGCCTCATCGTTAGTTTATCCCTCTCGGATCACTTGGCCATGCACGTGGGGCAGCCATTGTCTTTGACCTGCGACGATGCTTCTTTGCCGGTAGACGAAACAAACTTAGTCATGAAAGCGGTGCAGGCTTACCGTCGGTATCAGCCTGATTGCGTTCTTGGACGTTTTCATTTGACGAAGAAAATTCCCCACGGCGCCGGCTTGGGCGGGGGAAGTTCCGATGCCGCGGCCACCTTGCGTTTGCTGGACCGGGCAGCTCCGAGCCCGTTGGGTTTCGAAAAGTTAGAAGAGATCGCGGCGCTGGTCGGCTCGGATTGCCCCTATTTTATTCGTGGCCAAAGCGCGATCATGCGGGGGCGGGGAGAACGATTGGAGCCATTACCGGAAGCGGCTCGCCAAGTCTTGCTCGATCATCGGGTGTGGGTGATTAAGCCGCCCTTTGGCATTTCCACGCCTGAGGCCTATGCCGCGCTCGCAGATTCGGGGACTTATCAGGCGGCCGATAGGGCGCAAAGCCGCCTCGCCGCCTGGCTGAAGCATCCGTCGGGAGATCCCTCGGTTTTAGGGAATGATTTACAGCCAGCGGTCTTTTTTAAGCACCTCGCCCTTTCAACGGTGTCCGAAAGCTTGCTCAAAATGCATGGGGTCGCATTTCGCCTGACCGGAAGTGGAAGTGCCTGCTTTGCCTTGGTATCGGCGGGTCTGGACGCTATTCCCGTCTTTGGTGACGTGAAGAAAGCCTGGGGCCCAGGGGCCTGGATGATGGATACTCGAATTTCTGCTTAGTTTCGGCTTTACTGTCAGGCGAGCACCCGCCTAGATGCGAACCACTACCTACCTATGGGAAGCCTCAAAAAGAAGCGTCGTTTGAAGATGAATAAGCACAAACGTCGTAAGCGTTCGAAAGATATGCGCCACAAGAAGTAAGCCCACCGGCTTACTTTTGGGCCAAAAGGCTGGCAAACAGGGCGACCCATGCGGTTGCCCTGTTTCTTTTTCGGGCTTGCACCGACCCATCGCCCTCCCCAAGTCTTAACCCTCACCAACCTCCCACACCATGGCCCGCGAAACCGTTATCATTGAGTGCACCGAAGCTCGTAAAGAAGGCAAACGCCCTTCCCGCTATATGACCACTCGTAATAAGAAGCTTTCCCAAGAGAAGGTCGAGAAGCTCAAATACAACCCCTCCCTGCGCCGTCACACGCTGCATAAGGAGATCAAGGGTTAAGCCTCGTTTCGTTTTCCTTTTCCAGAGCCGAGGGCCGTAATGCCTTCGGCTTTTTTATTTTTCGGAATAGCAGACGGCCAAGCGAGGCCAAGGGGTTCGCTTTAAGCGAGCCGGACTTGCCGACGCTCTAAACGCCAACGGGCCCGGTGGTGCCGGGTCCAATCAATCAAAGCGCGTTCGAAGCCGATATCTGAACCGAGCTTTTCTGACTCAATCCACTTATGGCGCAGGATTTCTTCCCGTTCAGCCAGAAACTCAGCGTAAAGCGAAGACCGTGAAGCTAAGTCAGCTTCGGGAGGCGCGCCATGGGTGATTTCTGTCATGCTTGATGCCTAAGTTGTAAGGTTATTATGAATCTGGCAAGCCGTAGGCGACAAAACCGTTAAAATTAGGCTTCGAGTTTGCGGAGGATCGTCAAGGCGACCGATTTAAAGACCCTCGCCGCATTGCTCTCGGGGTGGCTGATGACGACCGGTATTCCGTGGTCGCCCCCTTGGCGGACGGCGGGATCCAAGGGCACCTCCCCGAGGAGTTCGGTATTCAGGGCCGTGGCGACGCGCAGTCCCCCGCCTTGACCGAAGAGGTATTGGCGCTG
>JBAXRS010000057.1:0-10642 GCA_037131085.1 Verrucomicrobiota bacterium
GGTCTCGCAACCGCCCACCAAGCGAGGGTGGGGGTATTAGAGAATCACGGTTTCGACATAAGGTTTGGCAACCCAATCGGCGGCTTGTGAATAAGTCATAGGGCGGTGGCGCGTTGCCAAGGTCGGGCCCCTTGCCCAAGGTCGCTTGATGACCAAGCAGGAACGTGCCGATTACGTGGGGAAGAAGCTTGCGAAGCTCTACCCGGCGACGCCTATCCCGCTGGACCACACGGATGCCTATACGCTCCTGGTTGCGGTGGTGCTTTCGGCCCAGTGTACGGACAAGAAGGTCAACGAAATCACCCCGGCGCTCTTTGCCGAAGCGGGTACTCCGGCCAAGATGGCGGCCATGACCGAGGCCCGGGTGCTGACTCTCATCCGACAACTCGGGCTCGCCCCGCAGAAATCCAAGGCCCTCGTCGGTTTAGGCAAGATGCTCATGGCCAAGCATGGCGGCGTGGTGCCGCGCACTTTCGACGAGCTCGAGGAGCTTCCTGGCGTCGGCCACAAGACCGCCTCGGTCGTCATGGCTCAAGCCTTCGGAGTCCCTGCCTTCCCGGTGGACACGCACATTCATCGACTGGCCAAGCGCTGGAAACTGAGTCCTGGGAAGTCCGTCGAGCAGGTCGAGAAAGACCTCAAGCGACTCTTCCCGGAGGACAGTTGGAACAAACTTCATCTCCGCATCATCTTTTACGGACGAGAGCATTGCACGGCCCGCGGCTGCGACGGCAAGACGTGTGGGATTTGTGCCGCGCTACGGGCAACGTAGATGGCTGAGTCGATTCAGACCTCTGTCATCTGAAATCGATTCAGCACTCTTAAGCTCTGATCAAAGCCTCATGCTTCGCGCGAAACTCGTCGCTCCAGGCGGAGGGCTGATGCGAGATGCCATCCATGCGACAAATCGTGCGTGAGGCCTTGGCGTAAAGGATGGCGTGATCCGGGCTCCGGAACTCGACATCCACGGTCAGACCGGCCGCGCGGACTTTGCGGACGCTGAGAATCAGTTTCACGTCGCACTCTGGGCGGATGGCGACGAGGTAGTGCAAGTCGATGTCGCGGACCACCACGTAGACATCAGGCGCTACGGCGGGGTCGATGGTATCTTTACCCATCAAAGCGATAAACATCACCTTCTGCGCGCGTTCCATCATGAGCACGTAGTGCGAGTGATGGAGAATCCCGAGCCCATCGGTCTGGTCGAACCAAGTCCGGATGGTCACGTGGAAAGTCTTATCAGGTTGGAGTCCGTCGGCGAGCATGAGGGAAAGGGATGGGACGAAAGCGCTTTGGGGCAAGCCTGCGCGTTACTTCGTCCGTAGCGTGGCGGAGAGGCGGTCCAGCTCGGCCCAGGTATCGACGGCGGGCTTGAGTCCGAGGTCGCGGCGGGCGGCGGAGACGTCGAACCAATGGTCCTTGGCGAGTTCGACGGCGACGAAGCGAGTCATGGGCGGCTCGCCCTTGCGGCGGAAGAGCGTCCAGACGCCTTCGAGCAGGGCACCGAGCCAGTAGGCCGACCGTTGGCTGATGCGACGGGTGACGGGCTGCTCGCCGGCGCCGACGAGCAGGCGGTTGATAAACTCCCAGAGCTTTACGGGTTCGCCTTGGGAGATGAAGTAGGCCTTCCCATTGGCGCGCCCTGCGAGGAGCGCATCGAGCGCGCTGAGGTGCGCGTCGGCCGCGGTGTCGACGTGCGTGACGTCAACGCGGTTCTCGCCGTCGCCGACGATGCGTAGCTTGCCGGCTCGGGCCTGGGCGAGGACGCGCGGGAAGAGGTGGTTATCGCCCGGTCCCCAAATCAGGTGCGGGCGGAGCGCGCAGACTTTGAGTTTTTCCGACGCGGCCTTGAGCGCGACTTCTTCGGCGATGGCTTTGGTCTCGGCGTAGGCGCAGAGCCAGTTTTCGCCATAGGGCAGAGTTTCGTCGGCGCCGCGGAACGCTTCGCCGCTGAAGACGACGCTCGGGGTGCTCGTATGCACGAGGGCGCGGACGCCGTGGGCCTGGCAGGCGGCGACGACGTTCGAAGTACCGTCGATGTTGATGCGCAGGTATTCTTCCCAAGGGCCCCAGACGCCGGCTTTCGCCGCCACGTGGAAAACGTAATCGCAATCCTTGACGGCGCGATCGACCGTCGCGCAATCGGCGATGTCGCCGCGGATGAAGTCCACCTGAGCGGCGAGCTCACCGACGATGGGCGTCCGGCCCAGCACGCGGACGCGGTAGCCGCGGGCGAGGCAGCGTCGGACGACGGCCTGGCCGAGGAAGCCAGCGCCGCCGGTGATGAGGACGAGGGGCGATTTCATCGGGCGAGGCGGGCGGTCCATTCATGGGCCAACTGGAGACGGTGAATCTTGGCGTTGTGACGGACGTCGACGGGCAGGGCACGCTGGAAGACGATGTGCTTCACGCAATCGGCCTGTGGATTGATGCGGGCGAGGTCGCGTAGTTCAGCGATGAAGCGCGTACGTGCGGCTTCGGTCTCGGGGAAATGTCCGGCCCGAGGTTCGACCACTAGGGCGACCGTCTGATGCGGGGCGGCCCCGAGGCCGATGAGCGCGCAGCGGAAGACCTGCGGATGTTGGCGGAAGGCGGGCTCGAGCAATTCCGTCGGCAGGTCGCCGGCGGCGGTTCGGACTTTTTCGACTTTCCGTCCGAGGAAAAATAAGCGCCCCTCCACATCAAGCGAGCCGAGATCGCCCATGCGGTGCCAGAGACGATCGCCCTCGCGAATCTTGGCGAGACGGGTTGCGTCTGGAAGATGGTCATATTCTTGAGTGACGCTTGGGCCGGTCGCGATGATCTCACCCACTTCACCCGGGGTGCACATTTCGGCTTGGCCGATATTTTCTAAAGCCCTCTCGGATTCACGGATAATGCGGATTTCAACCCCGGCTACGGGCCGACCCACGCAGGTGCCTTGTCCACTTAAAGTTTGCTGACGAAGCGGACCAAGCAGTTCGGCGGACTCAATGCTTGAGACGGGGAGGCATTCCGTCGCGCCATAAGGGGTATGGATTTTGCATTGTGGGGCGATGATGCGTAGGCTTTCAAGCAGGCCGTTGGGCACGGGGGCGCCGGCGATGAGTAGTCGGCGAAGCGAAGGTAATTTTATCTCTTCACGTTGACAGTGTTCGGCAATGCGTGACCAGATGGCTGGAGATCCAAAGGAGTTGGTCACCTTTTCGGCGACAAGTGCGGAGACGATGGGGGCAGCGTCGGCGGAGGCGGGTCGTGCCGGGTCGAGCAAGGGAGTCACGGTCGTCATGCCCAGCGCTGGATTGAATAAAGCGAAGAGCGGAAGCATCGGCATGTCTACTTCGCCCGGTTGGATGCCGTAAGTTTCCCTGATCAGTCGGATTTGTGCCTCGAACATGCCGTGGGTATAGCGCACGCCTTTGGGCGCGCCTGTTGAGCCCGACGTAAAAAGAATGGCGGCCAGGTCGTCGGCTTGGACTTCGCTGATAGGCAAGGCGTCAGCGGACATCTGCCGGCCGATATTTTTTTTCCAATGGACCGTACCAATTGTGATGCGATTTCTGATGGAAGCAAAAGCGCCGAGGGGTAGGCGGCTAAGAAGGGTTGCCCGCCTGATGCCGACCAAGGCGGCGGGTTGAGAATGCTGGACGCATTTCAAGTAAGCCGACCAGCCCATGCCAGGGTCGATTGCCACGGGGACGGCGCCGAGTTTGATTAGGCCGAACATCCCGACAATCAGATCGTGCCCGGGTTTAACGGCGAGGAGCGTGCGGGTGCCTTGGGATATTCCGGAGTCCTGGAAGATGCGGGCAGCAGCATCGCTTTCGCGGTCAAGTTCACGAAAGGTCGAGCGTTGGTGGGCGACTTCACCTGACTGGCTGACGGAGAGCGGTGAGAGGGTCGCAAAGGTATCTGGCTGGTCGATCGCGGCAGACCGAAGATGGCGGGCGATATTTTTTCCGGAGACACTCATCTTTCCTACAAACGAAGAAGCCCCGTTTCCGGGGCTTCTGCAAGGGCTACTTCCAGCCTTAGTAGTCGGTGAGGGTCACGGCACCCCAGAGGAGAGTGATCCGGTCACCTGAATCTGCCCGACGACCGTAAAGTTCCTTGGTGCGCAGCGGGACGACAGCCTTCTCGTTGTTGGCGTAGCTACCTGGCTCTACTTTGATGATTCCGAGGAAATTGTGCATCGGCTCATGGGTGACATTTCGGCCATGGTTAGGCGTATCGTAATTAGTGCAGCCGACGAGTCCGGCGGCGAGGAAGGTGGCTAGTGCGAGCGGCTTCATAGTGAGAGGGGTAGATTGAGGATTGAGGTGGGGATGGGCGCTGACAAGCCAGAACGATTCACGATGCCACCCAGTTATGCCAAGCTAGGAGCAGTTCGGGGCCGCGGAAGAACCAAATCGCCCCGGCGGCCGCCATGCTGGGCACGAAAGGAACGACACCTTCATATTCCAAACCCCTGATTTTTGCTGAAATTAGGGCAGGAAGGGCGGTGATAACGCCGATGACCGACCCGCCGAAGAGGCAAAATAAGGCGCCTTGCCAGCCGCAATAGGCGCCGATCCCCGCGCAGAGAATGATGTCGGCTTCACCCATCGCTTCACGGCCGGCTAGGACGGTGCCGATGGTGCGAATCCACCAGACCAAGGCTGTGCCCGCTGCCACGCCGATCAAGCTGTCGCCGAGGGCGTGGATGCGGTTGATGACTTCAATCGGGTGTCCGGTCTCATTATGCAACGATGGCGCGAGCATGGAAAAGATGATTCCCGTTCCGACCAGAGCGAAGTTAGGGGCGTCGGGTACCATCATGTCATCAAGGTCGCAGCCCGCGAGTAAGATGAGAAGGGGCAGGAAGACGCAGGCGAGGGCCGCCTTCGGGCCCGGTAGCATTATCCAGGACGCAATGAAAAGTAAGGCGGTGATCAGTTCGACGAGCGGGTAACGGACGGAAATAGGAATTCCGCAACAGCGTGCCTGGCCGCGAAGGGACAGCCAGCCTACCAGCGGAAGGTTGAGCCAGAAGGGAATCGGCTTGCCGCAGGCGCAATGCGACCCCGGCGTGATGATGGATTCGCCTTTGGGCATGCGGTGGATGCAGACGTTTAAAAAGCTGCCGATGCACGCGCCGAAAATGCCGACAAATACGACCGTAAGGGCCGGATGTTGTGAGGCGAAGTGTTGGAGGGCGGTAAGTAGCGGCATGGAGAATTAGAGAGCAGGTTCGCCGAGGGCTTGGCGCATGGGGGCGGCAGGAGGAAGGGTACCGGTCCATAGTTGAAAAGCGAGGGCGCCTTGCCAGCGCAACATGGCACGGCCGTCGCAGTGCGAAATGCCTTTGGCTCGGGCATCGCGGATCAACTGAGCCGGGCTGGAGCCGTAAGTCGTATCAAAAATAAACTGTCCGGGCTGAAGAAGTTCGGCTGGCAGAGGCGATGAATCCGAAGCCTTTAATCCAAGCGTCGTGCAATTGACGATGATCGCGTCGAGCGAAGGCAGGCCGAGCTTCGAAATTTCATGAGCGGAGACGCGGGGGTCGTGGAGCGCTTCCGCAAGGCCTTGGGCGCGGGCGCCATCGCGATTATAAACCTTCAGCGATCGGCAATTCTCTGTGAGACAAGCGGCGGCGACGGCCCGGGCGGCACCGCCAGCCCCCAGCAGGATGATATCGCGGCCTTGGACGCTATGGCCGGAATTTTCCCGCAACGCTTCGATGAAGCCACGCCCGTCCGTCGTATGTCCGGCCCATCCTGCGCCATCGATGGTCAGGGTATTCACGGAAGCGGCCTGGCGGGCTTCGGGTGATAATTGCGTGACGAGTTCAAGGGCTTGAATCTTGTGCGGTACCGTAAGATTGAGGCCGATGAAGCCCTTGTTGCGCAGTAACGGTAGGGCGAGCGAAAGCTCGGCGGCGGTGATGTGCAGGCGGTGGTAATGGAGCCCTGCTAATTTGGGGTGAGTGGGCACCAGGGCGGCGATGGCCGCGTTATGCATGGCCGGGCTGAGCGAGTGGGCAATCGGGTCGCCTAAGACGCCAAGTTGGGGGCCTTTAAATTCAGCCTCGCGAAGAAGCGCTAGGGTCAAGGTTTCAGGCACGCTCATCGATTTTTTCCAAAGCGTGAACGAAGCTTAGGAAAAGACGGCTGCTGCGATCGTCTCCTTGGGCTTCGAATTGAGAAACCAGATTGCGACAGCAGCGGGCCAAGGTTTGGTGGCTGGAGACTGCTTGCAGAAAGGCCTCATCGGCCGGCAGTTGGTTATCGAGCAGCAGGAGTTGAGTCTCGGCACGGGTGCGAAAGGCTCCGCCCTCGTAGCAATCGATGTAAAGAGGCTCACGGCCGCGGAAGACCCCCACCATGAAGCGGCCAGGCAGGCCCACGGGTTCGACGGGCAGTCCAAGGCGTCGGGCGACGAGCAGGAAGACCAAGCAAAGCGAAATAGGGATTCCACGGCGGGTCGCGATGACCTGAGAGAGCAGCGATGAGGATGGAACAGCAAAACTCTCTTGGGCGCCACGATAGCCTTCTTCGCCAAAGATCACCCGGCAAAGCAGCCGGCACTTAGCTCGGACGTCAAGCGGCTCGGCCATCAGTTCACGGGTGCGATTGGCCAGGCGGTCTAGCTCATTCTTGTAAGCTTGATGTGCCAGACTGGGGTCGGCCGCACGTTCCAGCAGCAGGCAGGCTTCCTCGAGGTCTAACGGGCCTTTTTTAATGTAGGCCAAAAAGGCGTGAGCGGCAGCTTCGGGGGTGCGTAAGTCGACGAGAATACCTTGGGCGTGCGGGCTTAATCTCTCGTCATCCATCAGAGTTTCGAGCCAAAGAATCCCCGCCGTGCCGGCAGATTTGACTTTTTCGAGTACGGCTTTTCGGACGACGGGTGAGGGGTCGTCGAGGAGGCGTCCTAGGTTCGCCAACTGCGCTTCATGCGTCATGAATTAAGATATACCCAGTAAGATAGGGAATGGGCAACAAGGTTGTAACTGAAATGCAGGGCTTTCGGGATTGACGACCTCTATCGAAAGGTTGCGACCGGGAGTCGCGTCAAGGACTCGGCGACGCTCAGATCTCTGGTAAGCAATCGCCGAAGTCATCCAGCAGGCTTAAAGCGATGCTATGCAGCAGCGAAACCCGGCGTCAGATTCGGCGCATAGCGTGAGGGCTTCGTGGACCCAAGAGGGTAGCCTTGTGAAGGTGAGGCGCGCCAAGGAAACGCCGACCTTCGACGTCAAGCCGGGCGGGTTTTCGGATTGAAGATAAGCCCCGGGCGTAGAAGTCTATCGACCATGACTGCAACGCGCATCCGCTGCGGGGTGGCTGGTACCGGCTCGCTCGGCCAGCACCACGCCCGCATCTACTCGACCCTCCCTGGGGCGGAACTCGCCGGCATCTATGAGCCGAACGATTTACGGGCAGCGGAGATGTGCGCCAAGTATCATTGCCATCGCTTCGCCTCGCTCGAAGAGATGGCGGAAGCCTGTGATGCCGTGAGCGTCGTGGTTCCGACCAACTTCCATGCCGCCGTCGCGCTGCCCTTGTTGGCGGCAGGATGTAATTTGCTCATCGAGAAGCCGATTTGCGTGACGTTGGAAGAGGCGGCGCAAATTTTGGCCGCCGCCGCCAAGGCCGAACGGATCGTCCAGGTGGGCCATATCGAACATTATAATCCCGTGATGTCTTACTTGGAAAAAGCCGTGGTCGACGCGCGCTATATCACGGCCGAACGTCTGGCTCCTTTTACGCCCCGCGGGACCGAGGTCGGGGTCGTTCTCGATCTCATGATCCATGATATCGGCATTGTGCTGCAATTGGCTAATTCACCGGTCGAACGCATTGATGCCGTCGGCGTTTCAGTCGTCACAAAGACGGAGGATATCGCCAATGCTCGGATTGCTTTTAAGAACGGCTGCGTGGCCAACTTGAGCGCCAGCCGAGTGTCGATGAAGAAGAATCGCGAGATTCGCGTTTTCCAGACGGGCGGCTACCTCTCAATCGATTTCATGGGCCAAAAGGGTCATACGGTCCGCGTGGACGCCGCCGCCGAGGGCGGTTTTGCCAAAGAAGAAATTCCGATCGAGAAGGGTGAGCCGCTCGCCATCGAGCTCGGCTCTTTTATTGCCTGCGTACGCGATCGTAAAACTCCTAAGGTCAGCGGTGAATTGGGACGGACCGCGCTGGAGGTCGCCATCCGCATCACCGAGCAAATCCGTGCCGGCATGGCCCGCCGATGAGTTCTTTTCCGGTGATTCCAGGTGTCTTTTCGCCTCCGCGTGCGGGGGCGGTCGACATCTTGGTCATCGCGGGGGAACATTCAGGCGATCAGCATGCGGCCAAGGTCGTCGCCGATCTTTTAAAAATGAATTCTGGCCTCCGAATCGCGGCGTTTGGTGGTCCGCGGATTCGTGAAGCAGGCGCGCAATTACTTTTTGATATGACGGGTTTCTCGGCGGTCGGCATCGTCGAAGTGCTGGCGGCGTATCCGTTTTACCGCCGGCTTTTTGGTCGAATGTTGGCCTGGATCTTGAGATGGAAACCGCGGCTGGTCGTCTTAGTAGATTATCCGGGGTTGAATTTACGCTTGGCCAATGAACTCCGCCTCGCGGGGCTTTCCCGTCAAGGCGGCGGTGAGACTGCCGTGATCCAGTATGTCAGCCCGCAACTCTGGGCCTGGAAGCCCAAGCGTCGCTTCACGATGGCCCGCGATCTGGATGGCGTGGGCACGATATTTCCTTTCGAACCGGCTTGTTATGCGGACACTAAGTTGCCCGCGCAATTCGTCGGCCATCCGTTTGCGGAGGCCGGCCATGTGCCCGGTTTAAGTTACGATGCCGCGGGTCCGGTCTTGTTGCTGCCCGGTAGCCGACCCAAGCCCGTGCGGAAGATTTTTCCGACGCTCATCGAAGCTTTTGCCAAATTCCGTCAGAAGAATCCGAAACAGCGGGCCTTGGTGCTGCATACCGGCGGCGAGGTGCATGCGGAGCTGTATCGGCTCTTGGCTGAATATGGCGAAGAGGCTCGGGGGATTGATCTGCGCCCTGTCTCCGAAGGCCCCGTGGCCGGTTGCGCAGCGTTGGTCAGTTCGGGGACGATGTCGCTGACGGTAGCATTGGCTGGTATCCCAGGTGCGGTTGTTTACCGGGCTCATCCGCTGACTTGGTTCGTCGGGCGTCGCTTGATCGCTGGGCATGTGGATTGTTTGGGTATCGCCAATATATTGCTCAAGCGCGACGCCTGGCCCGAATATTTACAATCAGCCTGCGATCCCGACGCCTTGGCCCGCCGCTTGCAGGACTGTGTCAGTACTCCTGACGCCCGAGATTTTGCCCGTGCCGATGCGGCGGAGCTTTTGCGGGAGCTTTCCGCTAAGTCAGGCGCTACGCCTGCGGAGTGGATGACTTCATTCCTGAAATCGTGAACCAACCGATGAAAATCGCCGTTCTCGGCTGCGGTTATGTGGGGGCGCAATTTGCCCGCCTGGCCAAAAGCCAGGGACATGAAGTTCTTGGTGTGGTGCGTTCGGAAGCGTCGAGGGATCGGCTGCGAGCGGAAGGATTGGCGGCGGAGGCCTTTGACATTCAGCAAGGAGATTGGGCGCTTTTGCCCGGTACTTTTGACGCCGTCGTTTATGCGGCGAGCACGGGTGGCGGCGGACCGGAGGCTTACGCCCTCGCTTATGATATCGGCGTGAAACGTGCCTTGGCTTGGGCGAAGAGCGTCAGGGTACGAAAATTTATTTTCACGAGTTCGACGGGGGTTTATCGTCAGGATGATGGGCTTGCCGTGAATGAAGATTCGGCGACCGGCGGCACCCCGACGGCGGACGCGATTTTAGGGGGCGAGAAAGCCGTGATGTCTGCCAGCTTTGAGTCCGTCCGGGTTTTGCGTTTTGGCGGGTTGTATGGACCTGGGCGACATCATTTAGTCGACCAGATTAAGCGTGGAGAAAATGTCATCGGCGGCCGCGTGGATCATTTCATTAACTATCTCCACCGTGATGATGCGGCCTCGTCGGTGCTGGCGTCGCTGGTCTCAGGGCCGGCGGGCGCGCGAATTTATAATGTCAGCGATGGAAATCCCGTAACGAAAAGTCAGTTGGCCCGATGGATCGCGCAGCGTTTGGGCGGGGTCGAATTAGTGTTTGATGAAGCGGCCCCGGGTGGGCCGAGGATGCGACGCGGGGGTCGGGATCAGCCCAATCGAATCGTGGATGCCAGTCGATTCGGGAGCGAAGTGAGCTGGAAACCGCAATTTGCCAGTATTTATGCAGGTTTAAGTGAGCTTTTATAGACTTCGGGTGACGACTCTGTGGCAGATTGTTCACCCTTTCGTCTTAATTCTGTAACAATGGCATGAGATAGTCCTCACGCATAACAACACCTACCTATGAACCATACCCTCAAGTCCATGCTCATCGCAGCCGCCGCCCTCACCGCGGTTTCTGCTTCCGCACAAGACAAAGCCACGCTCGACCTCCTCGTGAAAAAAGGCGTGATCACCGCTGAAGAACGCTCCAAGGCCATCGAAGACGGTGCCAAGGCTCGTTCCGCTTCCGGCATCAACAAGGTCTTCGTTAAAGAAGACGCCACCAAACGCTTCACCATCGGCGGTTACTTCCAAGCTCAATACCAGAGCTTCGACTACTCCCAGTCCACCGCGAC
>JBAXRS010000058.1:0-10615 GCA_037131085.1 Verrucomicrobiota bacterium
GCCGCCGGCATTCCCGCCGGACTCACTCCGCCAGAAGGCGGCTGGGAAGCTCTCCTGCAAGGCCGCGACCTCTGAACCGTGTCTTCTCCTTTACAATTCCGACTGCGCTGGAAGGGCAATATCACCGGACCCTTCCCCCTCGCTCGCATTCATGAGATGCTCCGCTCGGGCGAAGTCAGTCTCTTACACAGTATCGAAGTCAACGAGGGCTGGATGACCGTGCGTGACTACTTTCGTTCGGTCGGATTAAATCGCCCCACGCTCTCGTCCGTGCATCCCGCCGACGAAATCTATAACCCCAACGCCGGCCAGCCGAACCCTTCCGGTCCCGGTGGGAATTTCCCGAACCCTCCAGGCGGCTCTTTCGCATCCAGTCAAAACCCCGCCGAAATCCTGGAACGCCATGTACGCGAAGGCTATCTGTGGTGTGGCTCGACGTTTCTGCTGCCCCCGCTCTTTGCCCTACTCGTCTTGCTCTGGATTTTAATCGTACCGGAAACAGCGCCAATCTCGAGATTCGTCCTCTTCACGTTCACGACCATGGTCGGCAGTTTCTTGCCGATTGTTTTCGTGCGCCGCACGGGCGTCATCCTCGAACAAGAAGGCCTGGGCGAAATCTGCCAAGCTCAGTCCCGTCTCGTCGTCATCTTGGCGGTTCTAGGGCTGTTTTTATGGGAAATCGCGTTTTGGTTTTTATCCCACCCCACGCCCTGACCCTTCAATCGGCTTGACGAGTCTCGGACGGCTGGACACTAATCCGTCTCTCGGTTTTAGGTAGTGTAGCTCAGTTGGTTAGAGCGCCGGACTCATAAGCCGGAGGTCGGCAGTTCAATTCTGCCCACTACCACCACCGAGAATTAAGTCTGTAAGCGGCCCGATTTCGCCCAAGCGCTTAGCTCTTCAGGATCGCGGCCACTGGAATATCCCGCCCATCTTTCCAGAGCGTTTCTAAGGAATAACTCTTCCGCACGTCCTCCCGGAAGATGTGGAAAATAATATCAAAAGCGTCGACCACCGTCCAACCGCTTTCTTTTTGCGATTCGGTACCACGGGCGCGGGCGCCCGCATCATCCAACGCACGCTCAACTTCGATCCGCAACGCTCGCAGATGAGGTTCGGAATTACCACTGGCGACGACGAGGTAATCAGCGATGGAAGACAGCTGACCCAACTCCAAGACTTGGATTGCATAACCCTTCTTATCGTCAATGGCTTTGACGGCGGCGATCAGATGAGCGGGCAGCTTCGGCAAGGGGACCGACACCGGCACGACGGCTTTGACGAGGTTTTCGGAACGGCCTTTGGCCTTCGGGGTGGCGTACTTGGCCGGCGTACGACGTACCGGCCCTTTGATAGGTTTACCCTTGCCGCGCGATTTGGCGGCAGGCTTGGCGGAGGACTTTTTCTTGGCGGCGGACATGTCAGGCTTGGTAAAGTGAACGTTCATCGATGTGGCGGCTCACCCCGCTGGGCAAGCCGTTTCGAGATGAATCGCCCCGCTTGATGGCCGCCCGGAGGGCGGTCGAAGAGACCAAAACCGGAGGAGCGGTCAAAATCGTAAGTTTAATATGCTTGGCCAAGCTGGCCGGCGGCACCGTGGAGATACCATCACGGGCCAGTACCGCAAAATCTACCAGCCGGCAGATTTCTTCCACTTCCTTCCACCGATCAAGCCTGGCCAGCTGGTCCGCCCCCAAAATCCATACTCGCCATGCGGTCGGGTGCTCATTCGCGAGTTCTCTGACCGTATCAATCGACCAACTCACACCTTCGCGAAGGGTCTCACGGTCATCTACCACCGCCCAAGGACAATCCGCAAAGGCCAGTTTCGCCATGGCTATCCGATCAGACGCTGGGGCCAGCGGCACCGCCGAACGTAAAGGCGCCTGGCCGGCTGGAATGATCAGGACTTGATCAAGCCCAAGCTGCTTCCACGCCGCCGTCGCGGCGGCGACGTGTCCGTTGTGCGGTGGATCAAAGGTGCCTCCCAAAATGCCAAGCGCGGCGGACATTCCGACATTACGCTGCCAACCTCGCACCGAGGCAACCCAAAGCAGGCTTGAGCCCGAGCCCATCCCACGGACTATAGGCGTCTATGGCGTCAGCCTCCCGCTTCCTGCCCAACGGATTCTCCGCCTCCCATGCCATCGCGGTCATCGCCGGCAAGGGTCGCTACCCCGCCCTTCTCATCGAGTCCGCCCGCAGCCGGGGCGCTCATATCAAACTCGTTTCCTTTGACGAAGAAACCGACCCCGCCCTCATCGCCACTTTCTCACCTAAGGATCATCGCGCCGTACCTGTCGGTAAACTCGGCACTTTGCTTGCTTCCCTTGAGGAACTTGGCGTCCAAGGCGCCCTCATGGCTGGCCAGGTGACTCCTCGGAAACTTTTCGCCGGCATGATCCCCGACCTTAAACTGGTCGCGCTCATGGCCTCGCTCCGCGAACGTAACGCCGTGACTATTTTCGGGGGCATTGCGGCGGAAATCGAAAAGCTTAAGATCACGATGCTCGACGCTCGGGTATTCCTGGACGATCACCTCGCCTCGCAAGGTTGCATGACCGGCTGGAGTTGCGGGATTTCCGACGATGAATTAAATTTTGGGTCGCGCATGGCCCGCGAAATGGCGCGACTGGATATCGGCCAATCCGTCGTCACCGCCAAGGGAACCGTGATCGCGGTCGAAGCGTTTGAAGGCACCGATAATATGCTTCGGCGCTGTACTCAGACGGGTGGCAAAGAGATGCTGCTCACCAAAGCTGCCAAATGCCCGCAAGACTGGCGCTTCGACGTTCCTTGCTTCGGTCTGAAGACGCTGGAAAGTATGGCCGAAGGTGGCGTCAAGAAAGCCGCCCTCGAAACCGATGGCGTGATACTGATTGATAAGCCGCTCGTGATCAAACGCGCCAAGGAACTTGGCATCGATTTGGTGGGCTTCGCTTCTGCTGCGGTTTAAGGTCAGCCTTCGAAAAAATTCCAGGCCGTCACCATCTCCATCAGGAACCACGCCAACAGGAGTGCGAGGGCGATAAGTAACGCGCGGCGGTAACGAATCCAGATGACGGGTTGATCAGCGGCGTGATCGACGATGCCGCGCGAGCTCACCAACAGGCGAAGTCTAACGTACCAAGCCAGACGCGTTTGCCCAGAGAGGTCCTGGTGCGCATACACGCTCTCCCGGTAGTCAGGCTTACGGAATAGGCTTAAAATCCGACGTAACATCCCCCCGACCCTACACCCTTCACCGACGCTTTACAAGCGGAGGGTCTAGGGGTAATGCCATGGGTGTGAAGACCACCACCCGGTCCCTCCGCTCCCTCAAAGGAGTCCGGCCCATCGTCTGCTTGACCGCCTACGACGCCATCACCGCCCGTATCGCCGAGGCCGGTGGCGCCGACCTCATCTTGGTCGGTGATTCAGTCGGCAATACGGTCCTCGGGATGTCCGACACGGTCGGTGTCACCCTGGAAATCATGGTGCACCATTCCGCCGCCGTCACCCGCGCCAAAACCGAACGGCTGGTGATTGCCGATCTCCCCTTCGCCCTCGCCCACGACTCCTTCTCCAAAGTTCTTAAGGCCTGTCGCGAACTCCTCCAACGCGGCGGTGCCCACGGCGTAAAAATCGAGGGCGGCGCTTCGCTCGCTCCGACCATCGCTAAGCTCGTTGACGCCGGCATCCCCGTCATGGGCCACATCGGCATGCTCCCGCAACGCGTCCACTCCGCCGGCTATCGCCGCCGCGGCCTTACGACCGACGATCAGACGAAAATCTTAATCGACGCTCAAGCCGTCGCCGCCGCCGGCGCCTTCGCGCTAGTCGTCGAATGCGTCGACGAAGCTTTGACGCCCAAAATCACCGAAGCAGTCACCATCCCCACCATCGGTATCGGCTCCGGACTCGGGTGCGACGGCCAGATTCTCGTCATCCACGACCTGCTTGGTTTCACTTCCAATCCTCCACCTTTCGCCAACCCCGAAGCCAATCTGCAACGAGATGCCATCGCTGCCGTGCAACGCTGGGCCAAAAAAGTCCGCCAACAAAAATCGTCCAAATGAACTGCGTTATCTTTGGAGCCGGTGCTTGGGGTACGGCCCTCGCCATTCACCTCAGCCGTCAAGGACACACGGTCTCACTTGTCCCTCGCCGTCTCGAACAAGCCCTCGCGCTTACCAGCTCGCGCGAGAATATCGATTACCTACCCGGCCATCGCCTAAATGATTCGATTCAAGTCGCCCTTGAACCCATCCCCGCGCTGATGGACGCCGATCTGATCTTTATCGCCTGCCCCTCCAAAGGCCTCGCTGAACTGCTCCAATCCATCGGCCCAGCCGTGCGCGCTTCGTCTGCCGTGATGGCGATTTCGCTCTGTAAGGGACTCGATCAATCCACCCTCCGCCGGCCGACCGAAATGATGGCCGAAGCTTTCGGCTCCCTTCCCGTCGCAACTTTGAGCGGCCCCAGCAATGCTGACGAAGTCGCCCGCGGTCTGCCCACCGCGCTGGTCCTTGCCGCCCACGTGGACGATAAGCTTTTGCGCGAGGTTCAATCCGCTGTGAGCGGACCTTCGCTCCGGGCTTATACTTCCTCCGATTTAGCCGGCGTCGAAATCGCCGCCACGTTGAAGAATGTCTACGCCCTCGGCGCCGGCCTCTGCGACGGTCTCCAACTCGGCTCCAATGCCAAAGCGGCTTTCCTGACTCGTGCCCTCCAAGAAATGATGCGCCTCGGGCAAGCCGTGGGCGGGCGGGCCGAAACTTTCCTGGGCCTCAGCGGTGTCGGCGATCTGATGGCCACTGCCCATGGTGCCTGGAGCCGCAACCGCTCCTTTGGCGAACAACTTGCCGCGCACCCCGCGACAACCCTCAAGGCCCTCACAACCCGTCGGGATTCGGTCGAGGGCTATCGGGCCACGGAAACACTTTCCAAACTCGCCGCCCAGAAAGGCGTAGCGACCCCGATTCTTTTTTGTCTTAACGAGATTCTTTTCGCTGGACTCGAACCGCGCGCCGGGGTGCTCGCCCTGATGACCCGCGATCTGAAGTCCGAGGTTTAATGACCGACGACTTCGCAGTCCGTCCCTCCTCCATCCAAGGCCAAGGGCTTTTCGCCCGTCGTAATTTTAATAAAGGGGAGCGGCTCTTAGCCTATGCTGGCATCACCTCCACGGTCCGACCGGTGCAGGCTTCAGCATCATCCCCAATCTACGTGCTGGAAATTCGACCAGGCCTTTGGCTCGACGGCTCCAGTCATACTAATATCACCCGCCATGCTAATCATTCTTGCGCGCCCAATGCCGAACTGGTCTTCGTCGACGAAACTGCCGGGGCCTGGCTGATTGCCCAAGAAAACATCCCCGCGGACGCCGAAATTACCTTTGATTATGGGTTTAATCTGGCCGAAAGCCTCTTCCAGCCCTGCCGTTGCGGACAGCCCGATTGCATCGGTTATATCATCGCTGCCCCCCGACGGGCCAGCCTTCGCCGACACCTGCGGTTTTCACGTCCAAGGGATTGACCCAAGGGCACGGGAGCGTCAGTTTTCGCAGGTCCATCAGTCTATTTCTTCATGAAAAAAGTCGCCCTTACCGAGCTCGATCCCCGGCTCCAAAAACAAATCTCCGCCGCTGAACAACAGCTTAAGACCAATCCGCAATATGCCGTGGAGGTCCTGACTGGTATCCTGACTCGCAATCCAGGCTGCATCGAAATTCGACGCACCCTCCGATCCGCCCAAAAAAATGTCATGGGCACCAAGAAAAGTCTTTTTGACGGCATCGTGGGCGGGCTGACTTCCGGTAAAATCGCCAAAGCCGTCGATGCTGACCCCATCGCCGCCATCAGCGATGCCGAACTAGCTCTCGCGAAAAAACCGACCGACACCAACGCCAACAAGACCATCGCGCAAGCTGCCACGAAAATCGGCTTCTTCGCCTTGGCCGCCTTCGCCTACGAGGAACTCGCCGCCAACGACCCGAAGAACGTCCAACATTTCGTCGACCTCGCCAATACTTGGATTGCGGCCGGTGAAAACGACGCCGCCCTCGAAGCCGCCGATAAAGGGCTGCGTGCCTTCCCTGGCAACGGCGACCTCCAAGAAGCCGTCCGTAAAGCCTCGGTCAATAAGACGATGAAAAAGGGCAACTGGGAAGATAAGGGTGACTTCCAATCTAAGCTTAAAGACAAAGACGAAGCCCTTCGCCTCGACCAATCAACCCGCACGGTGACCGATGTCGCCACCGCTCTCGAACAAGCCGCCCAAACCGCCGCCAAAATCCAAAGCGAACCCGATAGTCTGGACCTGTATCGCGATATCGTCCGACAATTCATCTCCGCCGGCGACCTGGATAGCGCCATCGCCTGGCTCCAACGCGGTCGCCTCACCACCATGGGCCGCGCCGACCCCTCCCTCGAACGTCAGGAGAGCGATCTCATCATCCAACGTCTTGAAAAGATTTCGAAGCAGCTTTGCGAAGTCCTCTCCACTAATCCCAGCGATCCCACCCATAAGGCCGCCTTGGAGAAGAACGACCTCGAGCTTGCCGACTATCGCCTGAAGACCGCAGGTAGCCTTGTCGAACGCTACCCGAACGATTACGCTTACCGTTTTGAATTCGGGTCCCTTTTGCTCTCCGCCGGTCGCGTGGAAGACGCCGTGCAACAGCTGCAATACGCCCAACGTAATCCGAAGTATCGCCAGCCCTCCCTGCTCGCCCTCGGCAAAGCTTTCGTGCTTAGTAATAAATTTGATATCGCCGTCGAGCAGCTCGTTCTGGCCAAGAGCGAAATTCACATGATGAATGATCTCAAAAAAGACGTCATCTACGAACTGGGTGCAGCCTATGAAAAAATGGGCAAAGCCAAAGAGGCCGTCGATGAATTCAAGATTATCTACATGGCCGACTCCGGCTTCCGCGACGTCGCCAAGAAAATTAACGATTTTTACGAACGCCAAAAAGGCCCTACTGCCTAGCCCCCTTTTTCGTTCCTGTCATAAGCGGCCGCCTCACCGTTCGCTTCTTCCCTCCTGCCCATGGCTCTCACCCCTTTCAAAAGTCACCTTATCGCCGACGTTGGCATCAGTATGGGAGACGAAGGCAAGGGGCGCCTCATTCCCGAAATAGTCCGCGAACTGCAAGCGCTCACCGGTCGCCGCGATGCCGTGGGCACCGTGCTCAAGGTTAACGGCGGGGCCAACTCCGGCCACACGGTAGCGGGCCTGAAACTCAACCTTCTTCCCGGCGGCGTCGCCGAACATGATGTCGCCTGCCTCGCCCTCGGCTCTGGCGTCGTGGCCGATCCTCGCAAGGCTCTCTGGGAAGCCCTTCCGCTTGAAAAAATCGGCATCCCCGTCCTCTCCCGTCTGCTCATTGATGAACGCTGCATGGTGAGCGATGTGGCCCATCGCATCCTCGACCTAGCTTGGGAAGACTATCGCATCCATATCCTCGGCCATGAAGCTCGCGGCTCGACCGGACGTGGCATCACGCCCGCTTACGCCGATGAGGTCGGTCAGTTCCAAATCCATTACTCCGAATTCCTCGGCACCAAATCCGATTACGCGACCCGTCTTTCCGCTCGCCTTGACCGGGCCGCCGCCATCGTGCGCGATGTCTGTAAACTCGCCCCTGAAAAATGGGCCGGACTGTTTGTTAAACTTTCCGAAGCCGAACTCCGCGCCAACAAGGGTGCCATCGATTCCGGCGTCTTCGCCGCCTCTGAATTCGACTTCACGCAATACGCCGGGCCGACGCCTTTCTCTTTCAATCATGCGGCGGTCCTTGCGTCCTACTGGCAAGCTGGCACCAAACTCGCCCCTACGGTCGGGGATGTGCGCGAACGCATCCTGAGCGACATCGCGGCCGACCGCCGGATCATCGGCGAATTCGGTCAAGCCTATTGGCTCGATAAGCGAGCCGGCTTCGCCCCTAACGTCACAGCCTCCCACACCTACACGCCCGAGTTCTTCCAATCTGCCGGTATCCCCGTTCAAGCCATCCACACCGTTGGCTGCTGCAAAGCTTATGATACCAAGGTCGGCACGCACGTCTTCCTGACGAAGATGCCGGAAGAACACCCGCTCCAACGCGCCCTCGCAAAATTGGAATTCGGCACCAGCACGGGTCGCCAGCGCATGGTCGGCTGGTCCGACCTCGTCGAAAAAGCCGATGCGCTTCGCTACGGCGGCTACGACGATATCGTCCTTAATAAACTCGATGCGCTTTCTCCGCATGGCGAATGGAAGGGCGGCGATCTCCAGCTTTGCACCGGTTACCGGGACTCTGCTGGAAAAATCCATCAAGGCGTACCCCGCAACGACGCCGTCCGCCGCCAATTGCAGCCCATCTACGCCACCCTGCCCGGTTGGACGGCCGATATCACGAAGGTCCGCTCTTTCGCCCAGCTACCGCCTGAAGCCCGTCGTTACGTGGCCTTCACGATGGCCGAGATCGTCCGCCTCGCCTCGCGTGGCGGTCAGCTCCCATCTTTGCCCAATCTCCGCTACATCGGCGTCGGCCCCGACCCTGATCAGATCATCTCCGACATTCCGGAGACGCTCGAATTAATCAAGCAGGCCTGAGGTCAGAGCAGCGTCCCGCGTAAGACCAAGGCGGCGACGACGAAGTAGATGACGAGCCCGGTGACGTCCACGATGGTCGCCACGAACGGCGCGGCCGCCTTCGCGGGATCGAAGCCCAGCCGTCGCAAAATAAATGGGAGCATCGCCCCCGACAAGCTGCCCCAGAGCACTACACCCACCAGGGAAAGGAAGATGACGAAACCGATGAGCATCCAATGGGGACCGTAGCCGTACTCCTGCCCGCAAAGGGTCGGAAAGAATTTATGCCACACGGCGATGCGCGCGAAGCCGATGACCCCAAGGATCAAACCCAGCGTCAGACCGCTCATGACCTCCCGGCGGAAGACGCGGAACCAGTCGCGCAAGGTCACTTCCGACAAAGCCATCGCGCGGATGACCAAGGCCGAGGATTGTGAACCGGAATTGCCGCCGGAAGAGATGATCAGGGGGAGAAACAGAGAGAGGACCACAGCCTTCTGGATTTCGCCCTCAAAGTAACCCATCGCGGTAGCGGTAAACATCTCCCCGACGAAGAGAATGACGAGCCAGCCGGCACGCTGGCGAACCAACTGCATCAGCGGGGTCTCCAGCAAGGGCTCATCCGGCACTTCCGCGCCACCGAGCAAGGCGATATCACGGGTAGCCTCTTCGGTCGCGGCTTCCAAGACGTCATCCACCGTGACGATCCCGACGACTTTCTGGTCAGCGTTGACGACGGGGATGATGGTGCGGGCGTGGCGCCGAAACATGGCCAAGGCATCGGCCCGGGTAGAGCCGACCTTTAGGCAGAGAGGCGGCGAGGCTGGCAAATCGGCGATCTTGATGGAGGGGTCGGCCCGGAAGATGTCGCGAATCCGATGCACGCCCACCAATCTACCCTCGGCATCCACCGCGCAGACGACGTGTACATAGTAGACCTCCTTGGCACGATCTCGCACATGATCCAAGGCCTGCTGGACGGTCCAATCAAGGCTCAGGGTGACGAAGCTAGTCGTCATCATGCGCCCGACGCTCTCCTTTGGATAGCCTAGCAACTGGACGGCGATACGCTGCTGCGCAGGGTCGAGCAGTCCGAGCAGGCGCACGGCATCCTCCGGGCATTCCTCTAGGAAGGCGGTACGGTCATCATCTGACAGCGCGTTAAGGATTTCGGCGGCTTCATTGACGCCCAGCGAGCGGATTAACGCCTCCTGAGCGTCGGAATCCATGTAGCCAAAGATTTCGGAGGCGACCGACTTGGGCAGTAGCCGGAAACTGACGGCCATCTGGACAGGGTCCAGGGCCTTGAAGAGGTCGGCGGCGTCGGCATGCGTCAGTTCGAGCACCAACTTGCGGAGGGCCGCAAAATCGCGCTTTTCGACAAGGACGCTGATGTCCTCGATGTGCTTTGGATTTGCAGACATCGTTCGTAATCCTCATCGCTTGGGTCGCTTTCGGCAAACCTTATCCCTCGATGTCCTCTTTGGCACACAGTTTCGCGATTCCTCTCTGGGCGCTCGTCGACCAGACCAAGGTGGAGGCTGGCACGTCCGATATGCGCGGCCTAGCCAAGGAGCTTGGCAAATGGCTGGCCCATAATTTCGACGTCGACCACAAGGGCGTGACGATCGAAGAGCCCTCCGGTACCGAACCGGGCGCGATGCCGATGTTCGTCGTCGCGAGCGTCCCGCAGGCGCAGTGGCACGTGATGGTAGCGCTGACCCAGAGCCGCGCCTGCCAGCTCTTCGTGGTATTGCCGACCGAGAGCGGCGCCTTCCGCCTCCAGGAGCTCAACGTCCCGAAGCCAGAGTAATCAGGCGGCGAAGACCTTCACGGTCTCGAGATGCAGTTCGGCCACCTGCTCCAGAGTCAGTCCGCCCCACTTATAACCGCCGGCTAAGGCGAAGATGATTGGTATGCGGCGCGCCTTGGCCCAAGCGACAACCCGCGATTCACGCGCTTTGATGATGGCTCGCGTGATGCCTTTGAGCCCGCCGGCTTTCTCGTACGTATCCATGCCGGCGTTATAAATCAGGAAGTCGATGCCTTCCAAGAA
>JBAXRS010000059.1:0-10435 GCA_037131085.1 Verrucomicrobiota bacterium
CACCCTGAAACTTCCCAACGGCGAACGCTCCGGCAACGCCGAGGTTCGCCAAGAGGTGGCGGATCGCCTGCCACAGCACGTAGCTTGGGCTACCGAGCGGGCCGACGGCGGCCGCGGCTTCGGCTTCACCGGCGGCCACGACCACAAGAACTGGGGCAACGACGACCAGCGTAAATTGGTCTTAAACGCCATTCTTTGGACCGCCAAGGTCCCGGTCCCCGCCATCGGCGTCCAATCCAAAGTCACCCCCGAAGAACTGCTCGCCAACCTCGACCCCAAGGGTAAGAAATGAACGCATCCCCATGCGTCTCCTCGCCCTCCTGCTAGCGACCTCCCTTTTCGCCGCCGACGCGCCGAAAGCCAAAACCCCGGCCGCCCCGAAGCCGCCGGAACCGCCCGTCTACCTGACGGAAGCCGAAGCAGCGGTCGTCAACTCGGACTACAAGCTCCAGGGTGAATATGCCAATGCCAAGATGGGCGCCGACGTCATCGCACTGGGCAAGGGCGAGTTTCGTCTCGTGCTCTTCAAGGGTGGCCTGCCCGGCGCCGGCTGGGACGGCACCCCGAAGATCGAAGTCGAAGGCAAGCGCGTTGGCGATGGCGTGAAGTTCGAGGATAAGATCGACTCTGCCACGCTCGCCGACGGCAGGCTGATCATCAAAAGCCTCGGCAAGGACCTATCGCTGAAGCGCATCATCCGCCACAGCCCGACCGAAGGCCTCGTCGCCCCGAAGGACGCGACTATTCTTTTTGACGGCAAGAACGCCGATGCCTTCGTCGACGGTAAGATTGACCCGCGCGGCTTCCTCGAGGCCAACACGAAGACCAAGCAGGCCTTCACCGACTTCAAGCTGCACCTCGAGTTCTTCCTACCCTTCAAACCTCTGGGGCGCGGCCAGAGTCGCGCCAACAGCGGCGTTTACTTGCAACACCGCTACGAAGTCCAAGTCCTCGACAGTTTCGGCCTCGCCGGTTTGGACAACGAGTGCGGCGGTATCTATAAGAACAGCGCCCCCAAGGTGAACATGTGCTTCCCGCCCCTGCAGTGGCAGACCTACGACGTCGACTTCACCGCCGCCAAGTTTGACGCCGACGGTAAGAAAACCGGCAGCGCCTTCGTCACCGTCCGACACAATGGCGTGACCGTGCAGGATAACCTCGAGCTCAAGGGCGCGACCCCTGGCGGCGCGTTCAAGACCGAAGTCCCCGCTCCTGGCCCCTTCTACCTGCAAGGCCACGGCAACCCCGTCGTGTATCGCAACGTTTGGGTGGTGGCTAAGTAAGGGACAGGGGTAGGGATAGGGGTTGGGGAAGATCGAATCAGAGAGTTCGCTTGTCTTGCTCTGCCTTTTTCCGCCCAAAGACTATCCGATACCGCAGGGCATCCTAAGCGACTTGCCTGCCCCTAGCCCCAGCCCTATCTCTAGCCCTAAATGCGTTTCTTCGCCCTCCTGCTCGCGAGCTCCCTCTTCGCCACCGAGTATAAGATCAAGCCGGGCGAAGATCCGCAGGCGGTCCTCGATAACGCCGCGCCGGGCGACAAGCTCACCTTCCTGCCAGGCCTCCACCAGCACGGCCTCACTAAGCACCGCGCAATCCTGTACGTCGATAAGTCCGTCGAGATCGAACTCATGGCCGGAGCCACGCTCAAATTAACCGACGACTTCTGCAAACTGGAGAAGTCCGGCGAGATCACGACCGACCAGGACGCCGGCAAAAAACTCGACGACCTCGAGATCGGCGGCGACTACGACCTGAGCGGCGTCCGCGAGTTCACGATCATCACCGACAGCGAAGGCAAGGACGGCAAGCCCGACACCTTCGCCTGGGGCGACAAGTTCGGCGATACCTCACACAAGCGCATCCCGATCACCGGCGACTGGCAGGAGCTCAGCCGCGGCGTGAAGGTGAAATTCGTTAGCAAGACCGGCCACAACGTCCGCAGCGTCTGGTATGTCAGCTACGACGGCCCCGAAGCCTATGGCATCCGCATCGGCCATGGCCGACAGCCCGAAGCCATCTCTGGCGTCCGCATCACCGGCAAGGGCACGATCGATATGAACGCGTCCCACAACCTGCAACCAGGCTTCCTGGTAAAGAACATCAACGCCTGCGTGCTGATCCACGGACGCGTCCGCAACGTGCTTGTCGATGGTATCACGATGACCGACACGAACCGCTCGGTGATGGCCTACGGCGAACACACGGGGAAGTTCCTGCCCGGCGGCAAGGTCGGCCCGGGCGAATCGTTCGACGCCGAGAACATCACGGTGCAGTTCACGCGTACAATCAATCCGAACGGAAGTGGTTACCTGCTCGGACACCCCTCCTTCCGCGGCAACCTGCGCAACTTCCGCTGCAACTTCAATTACATGGAGACCAAGACGACCTCCATCGAACCGAACTTTAACCTCGATGGCTACGAGGTCATCGGGAACGTCATCAAGAGCGACGGCGAGGCCATCCACTGCTGGCGCCACTCGCAAAACGGCGTCATTGCCGACAACCTCCGCGTGGGCGACAACACCTTCAAGACGGTGATCCTTTCGGGCGCCCCCAAAGGCTGGGAACCCCCGATGCCCCCGGACGCCAAGAACAACCTCAACGCCATGGGCAGCCGTGTCTCCGGCCCGATCAAGAGCCTCGACCCGAAGCCCTTCGGCCGACGACTACTGGTCAGCGATTACGTCGGCGGTAAGGTCGCCATTGTGTCAGCCGATGGCCGCATCGAATGGTCGACGCCCGCCGAACACCCACAGGACTCCTGGCTCCTGCCTAATGGCAACGTGCTCTTCAGCCACGTCCATGGCGCCAAGGAAGTGAAGCCTGACAAGTCCATCACCTGGGAATATGTCGCGGATGCGAAGGTCGAGATTCAGGGCTGCCAGCCGCTCGCCGACGGACGCGTGCTCGTGGTCGAATGTGGCCCGGGCCGCCTCCTCGAAATCGGACGCGACGGCAAGATCGCCAAGGAGATCAAAGTCCCCCTGACGACCACCAAGACCCACGAGCAGATGCGCGGGTGCCGTAAGACGGCCGATGGACGCTACCTCGTGAGCGCCAAGGGCGACCGTGCGGTCCTCGAACTTTCCGCGGACGGGAAACTTCTCCGCACCCAACCCGTCGAAGGCGATGTCCATGACGTCCGCGAACTCGCCAATGGTAATTGGCTGATCGCCCTCGGCGAAGGCGCCGGGGTCGTCGAAATCGACCGCAGCGGCAAGATCGTCTGGAATGTCGGACGCAACGAGATCAAAGATAACCCTCTTTTCTTATCGAGCTCGGTCGAACGCCTCGCCAACGGGAATACGATTCTCATGAACTGGCTCGGTCACGGCCACCTCGGCGCCACCGCCCAGATCTTCGAAATCGACGCCCAGAAGCAGCTCGTCCGTCAGTTCACCGATCACCGCCAGTTCACCAGCATCAACCATATCCAGGTCTTGGAGTAATCCGGTGCGCTTCCTTCGTCTCATCTGCCTGTGCGGCTTAGCGGCGACCTTAGGCGCCGCCGAGACGAACACGGTGAAGACGGAAACCCAGGCGCCCGAAACGCCTGCGCCGCCGGTGCCCCGTTCTTTATTAAAATTAAAAATCGCGCCCGGGGCTTCGCTCAAATTCGACTTTCCCGAACTCTCCGCGGATCGGTACGGAAAATATGCCGCCTGTAACGTGACCCTGCCCTTAGGGTATAAGGCGGCGAGACCATACCCGCTGGTCGCCTGGCTCGCCGGCGCCGACGGCGGCAACACCCCAAACCGCTCATTCTTACCGGCGGGAGATTTCATCCTCGTTGGCCTGCCCTATCCGCAAGGCGCTAATAACCCCAAGCAGGCGAACATGGTTGGAGATTTTTCCCGTATCTGGACCTATCACCGCACCATGCTGGATGAGATCGCCCATTTCATCCCGAACATCGATCGCTCGCGCTCCATCCTCGCCGGATTCAGCAACGGAGCGCACGCCATCGACGGTATGTTCCGGGTTTCGGGCAATAAGCCCCCCCTCACAGACTACTTTGGGGTTTTCATCTTAGCCGATGGCGGTGGTACGGATTACACGTCCATCGGAATCCTGCCTGACCTGACCGGGAAACATGTCTATGCCTGTTGGGGCGAGAAAAGTCCCAATCGTCGCACCAGTGCCAAGCTAGCCCGCGAAATGAAATCTTTCGGAGCCGACACGGCCGCCGATGAGATCAAAGGGAGCGGACATGCCTTTCCAGAAACGGAATTCCCAAAGATCGCCGCTTGGCTGGAAAAGACTGGCCCGACCGCCCCCGCAGCTCCGACCAAGAAATAACCCACTGCTGAAGGGAACACCCCAGGAAGGCGACTTGTCAGAATCAGGGACAGAACTTGACTTGGGCTGAATCAATTATTCCATACTTGGAATAGTTTTCATATATGAAAATACCTTCCCCTAAGCGACCCATCGTCGCGGCGAATGATACTGGCTCCTCCGGCGTCCCTGCGCTCGAAAGAGGTTTGGCGATGCTGGAAATCCTCGCCCATCGCCCAGAGGGACTGACCCTTTCCGAATTAACCGCGGCGCTCGACCTTTCCCCCGCTTCGGCTCACCGCATCACGGGCACCCTCGAAGAAGCCGGCTACCTGCGTCGCGAAGAGGTTTCTCGTCGCTACACACTTACCCGTAAACTTCTCCTGCTCAGCCAACCGCGTGGCGAATCCCGCAGCCTCGTCGCCGCCGCCGCCGAAGCCATGCGTGCCATCCAACAGCACACCGGCGAAACGACCCAGCTCTGCTGCCTAGCCGATGACCGCTGCGTCATGATCGACCAACTCGCTTCGCTCCATCCTTTCAAATACATCGTCGACCTAGGCTGCCATGCGCCACTCCACTGCACGGCGCCGGGTAAAGCCATCATCGCTTTCCTCCCCGATGCCGAGCAAGACGCCCTCCTCTCGCGCCTGAAGCTCGAGAAGCACACCGAAAAGACGATCGTTACGAAGCGCGACTTCGCCACGGAAATTGAACGTATCCGAACCCAAGGTTACGCTTTCGACAAAGGCGAACATTTCGACGGCATCCATTGCGTCGCGGCGCCCATCCTAGACCAACATGGATATGCCATCGGGGCGGTAACTATTGCTGGCCCTTCCAGCCGCTTCCCGGCTACCAGTATGGCCGAGCGCGGCCAATTCATCCGCGAAGAGGCTAACCGCATCTCGCGTGCTTTTCTTTCCTGATGCGCCGCTTCCTCGCCATCATCGCCTTCGTTAGCGCATCCCTACCGGCCGCCGACCTCAAGCCGGCGGACCTGGAATTCTTCGAAGCGAAGATCCGTCCAGTACTCGTCGCAGAATGCTACGAATGCCACGATGCCAAGAAGCAGAAAGGCGACCTCCGCCTCGATTATCGCGACGGCCTGCTCAAGGGCGGCGAAGAAGGCGCGGCCATCGTCCCGGGCGATGCGAAGAAGAGTATCCTGATTCAGTCCATGGATTACAGCCATGAAACCCTGCAGATGCCGAAGAAGCGTCCGAAGCTCGACGCGAAGATTGTCGCGGACTTCGTCGAATGGATTAATCGCGGCGCGCCCGATCCGCGCACGAAGGTCCCGGACGATTCCATCACGGCGACCTGGTCCGACCTGCTCACGGTCCGTAAAAACTGGTGGAGTTTCCAGCCAGTCGTGGCGCCCCCCGTTCCTGCCGGAAAATCCGCCAGCCCAATCGACCGCTTCCTCAACGCGAAGATTGTCGCCGCCGGCATCACGCCTTCCGTTCAAGCCGACAAGGCCACGCTCATCCGCCGCGCGACCTACGTGTTGACGGGCCTCCCCCCTTCGCCCACCGAGATCGCCAGCTTCGAAGCCGATGCCTCCCCGGATGCTTTCATCAAGGTCATCGACCGCCTGCTGGCCTCGCCACGTTACGGCGAACACTTCGCCCGCCACTGGATGGACCTCGTACGCTATGCCGATACGCATGGCAGCGAAGGCGATCCGGCCATTCCGCAGGCTTGGCGCTACCGCGACTACTTAATCCGCGCCTTCAACACCGACGTCCCCTACGATCAATTTATCCGCGAACAGATTGCCGGAGACCTGCTGAAATCTCCACGCATCAACATCGAAGATAAACTCAATGAGTCGGCACTCGGTACGGGACACTTCCGCATGATCGAACACGGCTTCCAGCCGGTGGACACCATCGATGAACAGGTCCGCAACGTGGACAACCAGATTGACGTGGTGAGCAAGACGTTCCTCGGGCTCACGGTCTCCTGCGCCCGTTGCCACGATCACAAGTTCGACGCCATCAGCCAGGCCGACTTCACCGCCTTCTACGGCATCTTCGCTTCTACTCGCCCAGGACAGGTCACCGTCGATTCCCCCGCCCAGCTCGACCAGCACCGCGACCGCCTGACGGAACTTAAGCAGGCCATCCGCTCCGAACTCGCCGCCGACTGGATCCGCCAAGCCAAGGCTATCCCGGCCTCCCTAGAACGCATCCGCGCGACCGCCAAGGTGCGCGTCGGCCTCGAAGAAGAGCTCGCCCGACTCGAAGCCCAACTCTCCGCCGATGACTTCCGCCGTCGGCTGAAAGCCGACATGAGCGCCGGCCCCGCCCCGAGCCATTGGTGGACCTTCGAGCAGGACGGCCGAGACCTCGTCGGCAAGCTCGACGCTAAACTGAAGGTTGGCGCCGTCATCAAGAACGGCCGCCTCATCCTCGATGGCGAAAAATCTTTCGCCGAGACCGGCCCGACCTCCGAGACCCTGACCGCTAAGACCCTTGAAGCCTGGGTCGCCCTGCCGACGCTCGATCAACGCGGCGGCGGAGTCATCACGGTCGAATCCATCGGCGGCGGTATCTTCGACTCGATCGTCTTCGCCGAGAGACAGAAGGCGAAATGGATGGCTGGCAGTAACAATAGCTTACGTACCCAGAACGTAGAAGGTCCTACGGAAACGGCCAAGGCAGGCGAACTCACCCATCTGGCCATCGTCTATCAGCCCGACGGACGTATCGAACTCTACCGGAACGGCCAGCCCTATGGCACCAGCTACGCCCCGGCCAACGAGAAGGCTACGCTCTACACCTTCGCTCAAGATAAGTCCCACCTGCTCTTCGGACGACGCCATACCGGCGGTGGCAACGCCTTCCTGCGGGGCGAACTCGAGGAAGCCCGTCTCTACGGCTTTGCGCTGACTTCTGCCCAGGTCGCCAACTCCTTCCGCGCCGGCACCCTCCGCGGAGACCTCTCACCTGTCGCGACCAAGGATGATAAACTGGACGACATCCGCGCCCAGGCAGCCGAGCTTCGCGCTAAATTAGCTGCCATTAAATCTAGTGACGGCAAACTGGCCGAGAGCTCCAAGAACGAGGAAGACCCTACCCATCCGTTGCACGCCTCGACCTTCCTCCGTGTCGGCCTGCAACCCAAGAAAGCCAAAGACCCCCGTAGCGAAAAACCTGACTGGACGCTGAGCGACCTTAGTTGCTCTGCTTGGTTGCGCCATGGCAATGGCATCGAAGCACGTTTCACACCCGGTGAATTCCGCGTCGAGACCCAAGGCCCTGACGTGATCAAGCACATCCTGCCCTCGGGGCTGAACTCACACCTACTCTCGACCAAACACAGCGCCGTGCTCACGTCGCCTCGCTTCAAGGTCACCACGGACTTCATCAGCATTCAAGCCATGGGACAAGGTGCGACGGTGCGACTGATCACGGATAACTACCCGATCGGCGCACCAGGCAGCCGCTTCCCGACAGCTACGATCAATGCAGAACGGCCGATTTGGATTACGCTCGATACGGCTTACCGCAAGGGCTCCTCTGCGTACCTTGAATTCACCCTGCCGGACGATTCCACCAAGCCCGATAAGAAATCGAAAAACGACTTGGGTACTTTCGGCGTCCGCCAAGTCATCTTCCATGCAGCAGGGGCCGGCCCCACGCCGGGCGAAGCCATCGTCGTCCAAGCTCCACAATTAAAGACCGTCGACGACGTGGTGATCGCACTCACTGAAGCGGCGTACGCCTGGGGACGCGACCAAGCCAATGAAGCACAAGCCGCCCTACTCGATGAGTCCTTGCGACATGGCATACTGGATGCCAAAATCACCCTCTCGCCGCATCTGACCACATTGACTGCTGAATACCGCAAATTGGAAACCCAACTCAGCCCACCGCGGCGGGCGCCGGGCCTGTGGGAAGATTTAGGTTTCGACCAAGAATTAATGGTGCGCGGCGATTATAAGAAACCCGCCGCGGCGATTCCCCGTCGTTACCTCGAAGCCTTCGACACCAAGGCCTTCGCCACCTCCGGTAGCGGCCGCCTCGAGCTCGCCGAGAAACTCGCCTCACCCGATAACCCGCTAAGCTCGCGTGTTATGGTCAACCGCCTCTGGCACCATACTTTTGGGCGCGGGCTGGTCGGCACGGTCGATAATTTCGGACGCCTCGGCGACAAACCGACCCACCCCGAATTGCTCGATTATCTATCGAAACAGTTCGTCGACCAGAAGTGGTCGGTAAAGACGCTGCTCCGTGAGCTACTATTATCGGAAGCATTCCAACGCTCCAGTCTGCCCACCGCTTCCGCCCAAACCAAGGACGCGAATAACGACCTACTCTCCCACGCACGCGTCCGCCGCCTCGAAGGCGAAGCCCTGCGCGACTCACTCATCACCTTCGCTGGCAAGATGGAAAATCGTATGTACGGAGCCGGCGACGACGCCAAGGCGGCACCGCAAGAACAGGTGCGACGTAGCGTCTATCTCACCATCAAACGCAATACGCTCAACCCGTTAATCACCACCTTCGACGGGCCGAAGCCTTTCACGACGGTCGGCCGTCGCGACGCCACCAACGTCCCGGCGCAATCACTCACGCTCCTCAACGATCTTTTCGTGATCGATGCTGCCAAGCGCTGGGCCGCACTTCTTGATCCGAAACAATCTGATGCGCAAAAAATCGATGCGCTCTTCGTCCAAGCCCTGGCCCGTCCGGCCTCTGCCGCCGAACAGGCCGCAGCCGCACGTTACCTAAAGGACCTTAAGGTCACCCACACCGATAAGCCCTTACTGATCTGGCAGGACTTCGCCCAGTCCGTGCTCAACCTGAAGGAATTTATTTATCTTAAATAATATGACTCCCCTCTCCCGTCGCGAACTGCTCCGCCGTTGCTCCTTGGGCTTCGGGGGCATCGCGCTATCCAGCCTGCTCTCCTCTCCCGTCTTCGGCGCCGAAAGCTCCGGCAAACGCCCCCTGAAGGCGAAAGCCAAGAATGTCATCTTCTGTTATATGTCCGGTGGCGTCTCGCACGTCGACTCCTTCGATCCGAAACCCTTGCTCACGAAATGGAACGGCAAGCCGATGCCCGTGCCGGTCCAGCGTACCGTCTTTAATAATAACGGCAATATTATGGGCAGCCCTTGGGAAGCCAAGCGTTACGGCCAGTCGGGCATCGAAATGACGAATCTCTTCCCACAGATCGCCAACTGCGCCGACGACCTGACGGTCATCCGTTCGATGACGAGCAAGGTCAGCGAACACGCTCAAGGAAATTACTTCTTCCACACGGGCTTTCCGTTTATGGGCCACCCCAGCGCTGGCGCCTGGCTCAACTACGGCCTCGGCAGCGAGAACCAGAATCTTCCGGGCTTCGTCGTCCTGCAGAGCGGCAACGCCGGCGTGCCTCATGGCGGCGTAGGTCTCTTTAATAATGGCTATCTTCCCGGCCAGCACCAGGCCTCGATTATCAAGGCCGACGGCGCCACACCGCTCGCCAACATCAAACCCAGCGAAGCCGATGCGACTCAGCGGCGACGCCTCGGCTTCATCAATGAGGTCGATAAGGCCTTCGCCGAAAGTTCGCACGAGCCGCAAGTCGAAGCGGCCATCCGTAATTACGAGACCGCCTATCGCATGCAGGCCGCCGTGCCCGAGATCTGCGACCTCAGTGGAGAAACCGAAGCCACCAAGGCAATGTATGGCATCGATTCGCCCGACAAGCTTACCGCCGGCTACGCCCGCCAAGCCCTGCTGGCCCGACGTCTCGTGGAAAAGGGCGTACGCTTCGTCGAACTGAGCTGCCTCAGCGGCAACATCGGCGGCGGCAACGTCGCAAACCCCTGGGATCACCACGGCGCCATCGTCAAAGGCCACGGCATGATGGCGCATCAGGTCGATCAGCCGATTGCTGCGCTCCTTAAAGATCTCAAACAACGCGGCTTACTCGAGAGCACCATCGTCATCTTTTCCGGAGAGTTCGGTCGCACGCCGTTCTCCCAAGGCAGCGACGGACGAGATCACAACCCCTACGGTTTCAGCCTCTGGGTGGCAGGCGGCGGTTTTAAACCAGGTACGGTTTTCGGCGCGACCGATGAACTTGGTTATTACGCCATTGATAAGCCGCTCACCGTTTATGATTTCTGGGCCACGATCCTTAATCAGCTCGG
>JBAXRS010000060.1:0-9904 GCA_037131085.1 Verrucomicrobiota bacterium
TCTGTCATGTCCCAGCTCGTCGGCAAACGCATCACCCTCGGTATCACCGGCTCCATCGCCGCCTACAAGGCCGCAGATCTGACCTCCCAGTTGGTCAAATATGGCGCCGAAGTCCAGGTGGTCATGACCAAGGGCGCGACCCAGTTCATCTCCCCGATGACGCTGCAGGTGCTCTCTCGTCGACCCGTGGCGTTCGATCTCTGGGCCGAGGGCGCTAACTCCGTCCCGGGTCACATCGAGATCGCCGACTCATCCGATCTCCTACTCGTTGCGCCGCTCACCGCTCATGTGATGGCGGAGTTTGCTCATGGCTTGGCGCCTGATCTTTTAACCAGCGTTTACCTCGCGACGCGTGGGCCAGTGCTGCTCTGCCCAGCGATGAACGGCAAGATGTATGAACATGCCGCCACCCAAGCAAATCTGAAGACCCTTCGGGCCCGCGGTCATGCGATCGTAGAACCCGCGGAAGGGATGCTCGCCTGCGGTTACGAAGGTCTCGGGAAATTGGCGCCCGTGGATGAGATTGTCAGCCGCGTGCTGTCGATTTTAGGCTGAGGCATGGACACGCTATCCCTCCGGGAGCGGCTCCAAGCCGAAGCGACCGCGTTGGGCTTCGATGCCTTCGGCGTTGCCCCGGTCGATGCCGATGTGCGCGCGGATTACTTTAAGAAGTGGATTGCCGACGGGATGCACGGTGAAATGAAATGGATGGCCCGAAATCCGGAAAGACGGACGGATGCCACGAAAGTCCTGCCGGAGGCAAGGAGCTTGATCGTTGTTGGGCTTAACTATTGGCAACCCCATCCGGCTGCTGGCTATCGCATCGCCAAATACGCTTTAGGGGCGGATTACCATGACGTCATTTTGCCTCGGCTGCAAAAACTCTGCCTCATCATGGAAGCCATGGGAGGCGCCCAAAAGCCCTATGTCGATACCGGCCCCGTCCTCGAAAAGCCGATGGCCGCTGCGGCAGGGTTGGGCTGGCAAGGTAAGAGTACGATTCTGATTCACCGCGGCGCGGGCACCTGGCTGTTTCTCGGAGTCATTCTCACGACCTTGGAATTACCGCCGGCCGAACGGCAAGAACCTGACCGCTGCGGAACATGCGTGCGCTGCATCGAAGCCTGTCCCACCCAGGCGATCATCGCCCCTTATAAATTAGACGCGCGACGCTGTCTGGCCTATCTGACAATCGAACATCCCGGTCCGATTCCTTTGGAATATCGCGAAGCCTTGGGCGACCGGGTATTCGGTTGCGACGATTGCTTGGACGTCTGCCCCTGGAATCGTTGGGCAGAACAAACCCGCGAGGCAGCGTTTGTGCCTCGGGATCACCCGCCGCTTCGTGAGACCCTTGCCTGGACGCCCGCTCAATTTGAGGAGCACTTTAAAAACACCCCGGTCGCCCGTCTGGGGCTCCACCGTTGGTGGCGCAACGCCCTGACGGTGCTGGGCAATGTCGGAACCGAGGGAGACTTGCCCGCCATTGAAACACTCCTTGCACACGATGATGCGATGGTGGCCGAACATGCGGCCTGGGCAGTCGAGCGGATTCACCATCGGTAAACCTACTTGTTGCCTCGGGCTCCTGGCTTGCCCTAATTTAGTCCCGTGTCCCTCGCTCAAGCTTACTACGCACTGGCGGCCGTCCTATTGCTCGCCGCTTATTTAGTCTTCACGGCCTCACCCTTACTGCAGACCTTTCGCCGTTCGCGCTTCGCCACGGTGACATTGACCTTGGCGGCGACGGCTTGGTTCGGTTGGTGGCTGATGAATATGCCGGAGCCAGATCTGGCCGGATTGCCGCGCTTACCCGTGGTCGTAGTCTTGCTTGGTGCAAGCCTCGCGACGCTCCGCTTTATGCCGGATCTACTTTCCATCCGTTCGCTTGGGGTGCTGATGCTTTTCTTCGCACGTTTTACTTTGGATGCGGGGTATCGGCAATTACCGCGAAGCTTGTTGGATGCCACGCTCAGCTACGGCCTCTTCGTCTTCTTCGGGCTTTGGTGGGCTTATTCTCCGCCCGCATTTTTAAACCAATGCGACTGGGTCTTGCACACCCCCGCACGCCATAAGGGCCTCGGCCTCATCTTGGGTCTGCTAGCCGTCGCCTGCCTTCTGGCGACAGTAGTATCGTGAGCCGCGCGTTGCTCATGGTGGTTTCAGGGCCAGCCGGAAGTGGCAAGACGACGCTCTGCGCCCGCCTGACCGAAGCTAATCCGCGCGCTATTCGTCGGGTAATCACTTGCACGACGCGCGCACCGCGCGCCGGAGAGGCCGAGGGGGTTGATTATTATTTCCTGACGAGGCCGGAGTTCGAAGTGCAAGTCGCTGCCGGGGTGTTTTTAGAGCACGCTCTCGTCCATGGTAATCTTTACGGCCCACGGCTGGCCGACGTGGCCAAACACCTGGACGCGGGTTTTGACGCGCTTCTCAACGTCGATGTTCAAGGTGCAGCCACGATTCGCGCCATGGGAACGGCCGACGCTCGGCTGGCCGCGGCGCTCGTGACCGCGTTCATTAGGGTGAGCGATCCGGTCGAGTTGCGCCGGCGGCTTACCGGCCGCGGAACGGATCCACTTGATGAAATTGATCGCCGCGTCGCTACGGCCTCCGAAGAACTGAAGCACGCCGGCGAATATCAACATGTCATCGAGAGCGGTAGTCGGGAAGCTGACTTCACCGCCCTGCAGGCCATCTACCAGTTAGAAAAATCCCGATGATACTTGAAAAGAATGACATCGCGGCGGTCTTAGACGAAATCGCGACTCTGATGGAACTCATGGGGGAGAACCCTTTTAAGATCCGTGCCTACTCCACGGGCGCGCGTATCCTCGAGACGATGACCGAAGATCTGGATGAGCTCATCAAGACCGGCGGCTTGGCCGAGATCCCTGGCATGGGCGAAGCGTTGGTGGATAAAATTACAACCTTACGCCGGGACGGCATTTTACCTTTTCACCAAAAACTCCGAGCCGGAATTCCGGCCGGACTTCTGGAGATCATGCAAATCCAAGGCTTGGGGCCGAAAAAAGTCCGCGCGCTCTGGACGCTCTTAGGCGTGGAAGATTTGAACAAATTAAAAGAAGTTTGCGAAGCAGGGAAAGTTGCCGAACTTAAAGGCTTCGGGGAAAAAACGCAGACCAAGATTCTTGAAGGTATCAAGAACCGAGTCGCTTATAGCTTGCGTCATCGATGGTACGAAGCCGCCGAAGTCGCCAATCCGATTTTAGACGGCTTGCGTGCTTTGCCCCAGGTCAAGCATGCCGAGTCAGCGGGCTCATTGCGCCGGGCCCGCGAGACCGTAGGCGATCTCGACTTCATCGTCGCGGCGGCGGACCCGAAGCCGATTATGGATTGGTTTGTCGCTTACCCAGGTGTGAAAGAAGTGACCGCCCACGGTGAGACAAAATCGAGCGTGCGCTTCGAGTCCGGCCTGCAGGCTGATTTGCGCGTAGTGCCCGAAGAGCAATTCTTCTTCGCGCTCCACCATTTTACCGGTTCCAAGGATCATAATGTCGCGATGCGGCATCGCGCCCTATCGCGCGGCTTGAGCATGAGCGAGTGGGGCTTCAAGGCGACCGCCGAAGGCGTCCACGCGCCTGGCGCCCAAAGCGAAGCGGAAGTTTTTCAAGCGCTTGGGTTACCTTGGATTCCGCCTGAACTCCGCGAAGGAGCGGGTGAAATCGATGCGGCGGAGGCGAACCTGCTTCCGCGCTTGGTCGAACTGAAAGATCTTCGCGGAGCCTTTCATAATCATACGACAGCCTCCGATGGGGCCCATACTTTAGAACAGATGGCGAAAGAAGCCGAGCGCATGGGCTGGGAATACCTCGGGATTTCCGATCACTCCAAATCAAGTTTCCAGGCTAATGGACTTGATGAAGGTCGGCTGCTCGCCCAGATAGATCAGATCGCGCAGCTTAATGCATCTGGGAAATTTAAGGTACGTCTGCTAACGGGCTCCGAAGTAGATATCATGCGCGAAGGCGGCTTGGATTACGCCGATGATCTACTCGGGCGGCTCGATTTCGTCGTCGCCTCGGTCCATAACCTTTTCACCTTAGATCGTGAAGCGCAGACGGCGCGGATCATCCAGGCCATCGAAAGCGAACACGTGGACATGATTGGACACGTCACCGGCCGATTGATCAACAAACGCGAGCCTTACGACGTCGACGTTGGCAAAATCATCGATGCGGCGGCGGCGAACGACACGATTATCGAACTTAACGCCAACCCTTGGCGGTTAGACATGGATTGGCGCTGGTGGCGTCGGGCCGCTGAGAAGGGGGTGCTATGTTCAATCAACCCAGACGCTCATGACTTCGCGAACCTAAGTTTTGTCGAGCACGGTGTCCGCATTGCCCGCAAGGGATGGCTGACCTCTGCGCACGTGCTGAACACCCGCTCTTTGCCCGAGGTTTTAAAGTGGTTGGGGCGCTAAGGCGTCGTTTTCTTCCGGCTCGCCCTTACCCGTAGGGCCGTCCTAATCTACCGCATGCTGCACGATAAGCGCCGTCTGCTCCTCATCGCCGGTCCTTGTTCTCTCGAGTCTGAGGCCAACTGTCGGATTGTCGCCAAGGAGCTCAAGGCTCTCGCCGCGCGCCACCCGGAGCTTAATATCATTTTCAAAGGTTCTTATGATAAGGCGAATCGCACCTCGTTGGGCGGCGATCGCGGACCAGGGATGCAGGCTGGTTTGGATTTATTGGCGATGGTCAAAAAGGATTTCGGCTTCTCCGTCCTCACCGACATCCATGGTCCGGAGCAATGTGAGGCCGTCGGTAAGGTCGTCGACGTTCTACAAATTCCGGCCTTCATGTGCCGCCAGACCGACTTGCTCATTGCAGCCGCCAAGACGGGTCGGGTCGTGAACGTGAAGAAGGGGCAATTCCTTTCGCCTTTCGAAATGCGCTTCGTCGTCGATAAGCTCGAAGGTGCTCAGGCGGCGGAAATCTGGCAGACGGATCGCGGGACGACCTTTGGTTATCAGAACTTGGTCGTCGATATGCGCTCTTTCCCGATTATGGCCGGATTCGGTCACCCCACCATCATGGATGCAACGCATGCGGTCCAGCTTCCTGGTGCGGCCGGTGGTTCATCCGGCGGCCAGCGCGAATATGTTCCAGTCCTGGCCAAGGCGGCACTCGCGGCCGGTGCCGACGGGCTCTTTATGGAGACGCATCCGGATCCGACCAAGGCCATCTCCGACGGCCCCAGCCAAGTACCCCTCGCGGAGTTCCCGGCGCTCGTCGAATCTTGCCTGCGCGTCTGGAAAGCCGTTCGCGCTTAAGTAATTAATTTCGCCAACGCGGCCATCCGGTCAAATTTACCGCGTTCATCCGTCGGCAGGCTACTCACGAAGATATAGTGTTTAGGACGAGCGGCCGGCTCCAAGGTCTCCGCAATATTTCGCAAGGTCGCTTCGACCGCAGGATTACCAACGACGCAGGCCGTCACAGCTTCGCCCCAGGTTGTATCGGGTCGCCCGAAAACTTTTACTTCGGAAACAATACCGCTGGCCACGAAGGCGCTCTCGACGCGAGTCGGATCCACTTTTTCACCCCCGGTTAATATTACTTGGTCTGCCCGGCCGTGGATTTTGATCGTGCCGTCGGGCCCTACATCGCCGCGATCGCTGGTGAGGTAGGGTTGCTCCAAAGGAAGGCTAGGCCAGATGCCACGACCCAGTGCGGGGGTCGAAATTTGGAGCAGTCCATTTGCAGCTTGGAAGTTTACGCCTGGCATAGGGGATCCTCGTAATTCGTGCTTACCCCAAACGAGTTCCGGAGGACAAAGCGCGCAGGCGGCGGCGGTTTCCGTCATGCCGTAGGTGACATAAACTGGCAATCGGTGGGTGCTGATCAGTTCTCTCAACGGAGAGGGTAGCGACGATCCGCCGAGGAGAATCACCTCAAATTGTCGGAGCCAGTCCGCTCCCGCGCCCATGGCTAATAGGCGAGTCAGCTGAGTGGGAACGAGCGAGATGATGCGCGTGCCCGTGGTCGGTAACGCGACATTTGGCAAGGGTTCGTCTGTCGTGAAGCGTCCGTTGAGCACGGCAAAAGTTCCGGCGGTTTCGCGGGCTCGTATCGCGGGCATGAGTCCGCTGACGTGCCACGGAGGTGTGACGATGACGCCATGTAAGGTTGGTTTGAATCCCCGCTGTACCAAAGCGTCGCGCAAGCAGTGCGCGGCCGCGCGCAGGGTGTCGGCGTTATGGATGATAAATTTTACCCGGCCACCCGTGCCACCGGAGGGAATCATGATTCGCCGCGCCCAGCCTGAATGCCAATCGCAGGGCCCACCTCCGCCAGGGATAGGTCCTTTGCCCGCCACCCTGACGGCTGCGGGGATTTGGCGAGCGGCTTCACCCATTTCCGCTTCGCCCCACTGCGGGTTACCTAAGAACGTTGGGATGCCCGCATCCAACGCCGCTAAGGTTTCCCGAAGATGTTCGGCGTAATCAGCGTGGAAGACGGCCAGACCGCTCACGAAATTTCGCGCCAAAAAGCGTCCCAATCAAAATCAGCCATCCCGCGCACTATCGGTCCTGCGGGATGTCGATCCCGGGCGTCGTGTTCAAAGCGACCTAGGGTGTCGAAGCCCACGGTGCCCACCTCTTCGTCAAGCGAGGCGAGCCATAAGGCGGCTTGCCGACCGATGGCGGTTTCAAAGCAGGAGGAATAAACGACGGGGCTAAGTCGATGTTGCCGCCATGCTCGGAGCTCGGTCCAGTCTCCGGCGAGCAAAGGTTTGATGACGACCAGGCCAGGCCAATCACTCCCGGCGGGCGTGAGGAATGATTCATCGAGTGCGATTTTATCTTGGCCCAAAGAGGCGTAACCCGGGTGGCCGACTGGCAAGGGTTGTTCGAGAAACTCTACGCGCTTTTCACTTCGGGCAAATTCGGCCCAAGTGCGGGCGGCCGTGAGATTAAGTGAACCATTCGCATCGAGACGTACTTGGCCGGCGAAGAGGGAAAAGATTTCGCGAATCGAAGGCTCTTGGGTGGTGGCAGATATTTTTATTTTTAAAGTCTGGAACCCGGCGGCGATTTTAGCCGCGGCGTCGTCGCCCGATAAAGCGATCAAGCCCGCACAGGGCAACTCACCGCCGTACGCGGCGATGGCCGTCCAATGTTCACAGCTGGACAAGGCTGCCGCCAAGCAGGGCAGGGCGGATCGGGAGGCTTGGACGGTGGAACAAAGGTGCGAATAATTACCTTGGGCCGAGCGCATGACTTCGATGGCCTGGTCGATGGTTTCGGACGGGAAGCCAGGCCATGGGGCGATTTCTCCGTAGCCGACCCCGGTTTCGCTTTGGCACCGGAGGAGAACACGATCAACCGCATCGACGTTGCCGGCCCCGGTCGCCAATGGTGAGCGAAAGCGCCTGCGGACCCGCTTGAAATCAAAAAAGCCTCCTTTCATCCCGTGACTGTCATGAATCGAGGCCAAGTCGCAAAAACAATTTGCCTCCATGGCGAGGGGTGCCTAACACCCTTTGGGGAAACCAACCTGTCATGGCCTCTCCCAAATCCAAGGGCCGCGTTTCCCTCGACGAACGCTTTTACCTCCCCGCTGACGAATTCTTTCCGTCAACGGTGGGCTTAGGGCTGACCTACGACGACGTGTCGCTTGCCACCCGCTATTCGGAGGTGCTGCCACGGATGACCCGTCTCGATACCACGCTCTCCGACTCCCTTCCGTTGTCTTTACCCATCGTATCATCGGACATGGATACCGTCACGGAGCACCGGATGGCCATCGCGATGGCGCTTAACGGAGGGCTGGGGCTCCTCCATTATAATATGACGGAGGTCGACCAGCTGGCCGAAGTGCGCCGGGTCAAAAACCATATCCACGGCATGATCGGCGACCCCGCGGTGGTCTCGCCCGAGGACACGATTGCGCAGGTGCTCGCCCGAATCGAACACGACGGATTAGCTTTCAGCACCTTCCCGGTCGTTGGTCCCGACAATACCCTCCTGGGCTTGCTCCCCGGAAGCGCCGTCAAAGAACGCCACGGTCAGCGCAAGGTTGCTGCGGTCATGATACCGCGGGACCAGATTTTTACGGTCGTCGAAAAAGATCTTGGGAAAGACCCTATCGCCAAGGCGGATAAGCTCTTCTCCGAGCACGTCGGCCAAAACAAGCTATTGGTGGTCGACGCGAAGAATAAACTCCGCGGCCTGTTCACCCTCAGCGATATCGAGCGTATTTCCGAAGAGTCTCGGGCGCACGTCCGCCCCACGCGAGATTCAGGGTTCCGCCTACGGGTCGGAGTAGCCATTTCCGTCCCGCGCCATGCGGACGGCGAAATCGACCGGGTCCGTTTCTTGGCCCATGCGGCTGCCTTAGTAGAGGAAGGGGCGGATGCTTTGGCGATTTCCACGGCGCACGGTCACACCAAGGGCGTCGGCGATGCCATTCGCATGCTCCGCAAGGCGCACAAAGGCCTCACGCTGATCGCTGGCAATGTCACCAGCGGCGAAGGCGTTGAATTTCTCGCCGCCGCCGGAGCTGACACCATCAAGATTGGCCAAGGCCCCGGATCAATTTGTACGACGCGTATCGTCGCCGGCGTCGGCATCCCGCAACTCACCGCTCTTTATGTCGCCTCCCGGGCCGCGGCCCAAAAGGGCGTCCGTATCCTCGCCGATGGTGGCATCACCAAGAGCGGTGATATCGTCAAAGCGCTCACGCTGGCCGATGCGGTGATCCTTGGCGGTTTGCTCGCGGGCAGCCGCGAAGCCCCCGGCAAGCTAATGGAAATCAACGGTAAGACTTATAAGGAATATCGCGGTATGGGTTCGCACGAAGCGATGCGTAAAGGCTCTGCCGCCCGTTACGGCCATTCAGCCAGTGGCAAGTTCAGCAAAGTCGCCGCCGAGGGGATCGAAGCCCTTAAGGAAGTTTCCGGAACCGTCGACCAGGTGCTCGGCACCTTGGCTGGCGGAGTGCAAAGCGGCCTTGGCTATCTCGGAGCTAATAATCTGACCGAACACCGCGCGTTGGCTCGCTACATCCGGATCACCCCGGCAGGGTTGCGCGAAGCCGCTCCGCACGACGTGATCGAAATTAAGGCGGGCTCATAATTTTTTATCCAGCAAGTCCATGCCTTCTCTTTTACGCTCAGCTCTCACCTTATTGGGAGGGATTGTGCTCGGCGCCCTCGCGACTTTGATTTTGCAACCGAGTTTCTCGATTGTCATGACGAATGCTCCAGCCATCGCCAAGAGCGAAGCCGTTGGAGCCGTCACTAAGCCCGAGTCCGCTTCCGGCGTGGAAGGTTCCGCTGGTAAATTCGCTTCCCCGTCTTCGGCTTTGCCCGCCTTAGATTACGCCGCCATCAACGAGCGCCCAGCGCTTTGGCCGACATCAGTCGTGATGATTAAGGCTTACAGTTCTCCCGTGCTGGAAGGCGGTAAGAAAATCAGCGATACGACCCTGGCGGTGGGCGATTCGTTACAGGTCTCGAAGGTGTTCGGAGCAGGCTTCCTCGAGGTTCGTTCTCGGGGTGTGAAATTCGAAATCGATAGTCGCCTGACTAATTTTGAAGTCTTGATCCGCAAGAAGGCTCAGGAACTGTTTGCGAATGGAAGTAATCAGCCGATGCCTTATATAAAGGCGATTACGGAGGTTCCCGCCGGGGTGGCACCTGCGCCGACGGCTACGACTCCGGCGGTTGCCGTCGCCATCCCCGTTGCGAGTGTAGCGGTCGCGTCTCCAGTCATGGCCCCTGCGATAGTCGTGGCTGCTCCAGCCGAGCCAGAAAAACCGGTCGTGCCGAAAGGTCCGGCCTCCCTAGACGAGAAACTCGACACCCTTTTCGGACGTAAGCCTGCCGCGGCGCCATCGTCGATTCCGTCCGTGGCTTCCTCCGCCCCCTCAGCTCC
>JBAXRS010000061.1:0-9406 GCA_037131085.1 Verrucomicrobiota bacterium
ACCTCGAACGGTCCCTGTTCGTCTTGCACCGGATTGGGTTTACCTTGCCTCGTCGGTTACCCTTCGAGCGGTGGGCTCTTACCCCACCTTTTCACCCTTACCTCGTTCCTTGCGGAGGAGGCGGTATCTTCTCTGTGGCACTATCCGTCACGCCTTGCGACGTGCCCCGACTTGCGGCGGGAATCCTGCCCTATGGTGTCCGGACTTTCCTCACGGATTGCTCCGTGCGAATGCGCGTATATAACTGTCTCAGCAATGTAGCCATCGGACCGGGATAGGGAAGGGTAAAGAGGGTTTTGCCTTAAGGTCCGACTTGTTTCGGCCTCCGAAGCTAAGCTCGGGGCGTCTGCGGTCGGCTACTTTTGTTTGCCAGCTATTTGGGCGAGAACCTGGGCGGCTGCTTCGCGGAGTTCTTGCCAGCGGGTCCAGGGGTGACCGGGTCCATGGGCGATCAATTGCAGGGTGCTCCGCCATTCGAGTAAGGCGCGTTCCAAGTCGCCTGGTCCGGGGCCCTGTTCCTGCGTGTCGTGCGTCGGCATCTTGCGATGCAGCGCGAAGGATTTCATCGTTTCCGCACAACCTTCGCCGAAGCCTTCCGAGAGGCCTTCGCGTAAGTAGCCTTCGGCGGTGAGGGATTTATAAGTCAAGCGGCAGCAGGCACCGAGGCGACTGGAGTTACGCGTGGCGGCGGCGACGCGTTCACCGGCGCGGAGTTCGGCCAGATCCCAGGCGATGTCCGCGGTAGCGTAGCTCAGGTCTTCAAGACCGGCGGCTACCGCCAGGCCTTCGCCATGTTGAAAGAGCGAAGCGATTTCTCCTCGGCGAGTCGGTTTGCCTGCGGGGTCGATTAAGCCGAGTTTGCGCCAGAGCCGACCCGCCTTGGCACCCTGAGCTTGGCCGCCGCCGAGGACTTCGCTGAGATTGATATCTTCCTTTTCAATCTCACGTTTTTCTGGATTGATCAGAGGTTGTTGTTCCGCGTCGGGCCAGACTTTTACGTGCGCTGCCGCGTAATCGAGTTTAACTTGGACGCAATCCCGACCCAGGAAAACGCTGCCCTGGGCTTGGCCGCCTTGGGTGAGGCGAGGGAGGAGCGGTAGAATTTCTTTCTCAAGATTCTCCAGCTGCCATGTGCGCGGACTGCGGTGCGAAATCTTTTGCAAGGCGTCAGTCAGCCATCCAGCGGGAGTTAGTTGGTGGGCTCCCGAAGCTTTGGGAAAAAAGGCGAGCGTGACGATGCGTCCGTAATATTGGATGCCAGCGATCGGTTCCAATTTGCACGGCGTCCCATACGGAAGCGCTCTTAATGAATCAGGCTTGGTCAGGGCGGGGTGCCAGGCATCCTTAATCCGGATAAGGGCGGCGGAGAGCGGAACGAGTTGGGTGGGGCGTTCGCGTTGCCAGATACCGTGGCGACTTTTAATCTCTTGAATCTTTCTCATGATTCCTCGGGTCGGCTCGGGTTGAGCCGGTGATTCTTCGGGCTCGATTTTATCGAGGGCTAAATCAATCGGCTCCCGGGAGAAGAGCGCCTGGGCGAGTCGTTGCGCCGCGAGTTTGGGCTCAGGCGATTTTTTCATTAAAGATAAGAAGGCAGGCCAATCTAGTCCCTCGCTCCGTTTCAGTTGCAAAGGCTTGGCTTCGCCGAGCCGGGGGGAGTCGCCCGTCCAGAGCGCGTAACCCCGCTCATCGAGCCCGCGACGGCCGGCCCGGCCGAACATTTGCAATAATTCATCCGGCCGGATTTCCCTTTCGGTGTGATCGCTGGCATAACGGCGATCGGTCACCAAGACGGAGCGAAGGGAGAAATTAATGCCCGAGGCCAGGCCGGTGGTGGCGACCACGACGCTGAGCCGGCCTTCCTTGGCCCAAGGCTCGATCAAGCGGGTCCGTTGTTCAAAGGTAAGACCACTATGGTGCAGCCCGACCCCTTGGCGAAGCAGCCGGTTTAAGTCATCGCCGGCACACGCCCGTTGGGCCGGATTCAACTGCGGTCCTTGGCCGAGGGGCAGGCCTTGGGCGATTTCACGGGCGATTTGTTCGGCGGCCCGGCGGCGGGGGGCGAAGACCAGGATAGGGCCTAAATCCGCGAGGATGGCTCGAATGACGGCTCGGGCGAGGTGACCTTTGACACCTGAGGGTTCGCGCGTTTCGAGCGCATCTAACGAAATCTCCTCCAGGGGGACGGGGCGGACGTGCTCCTGAATTAAGGTGACCTTGCGGCCGATGCCTTGCAGCCAATCGGCGATGGCTTGGGGATTGGAGACGCTACCGCTCAAGAGGAGCAGTTGCGTTGGCGGGGGCGCGATGGCGAGGACGGTCTCGTAGGCCGCTCCCCGCCGCCGGTCGGCCAGCATCTGATATTCATCGATCACCAGCAGGCTGGGGTGCCGCCCTTCGAGGAAGCGTTGACGTTGGGTCTCGAGGGTGGCGACGATGATAGGGGCCTCGAGATTTTCGCTGATATCGCCCGTTGCGATGCCCACGTCCCAACCTTGCGCGAGCCATTCGGCGCGTTTATCATTGGCCAGGGCGCGTGTCGGCACCGTGTAGACCGCTTGGCCGCGAGTGCCGCCTTTGATTAATAATTCAAATACGTGGGTCTTACCGGCACCCGTCGGGGCTTGGACGATCACGTCGCTTCCCTGGCGCAGGGCCTTGAGGGCGAGTTGTTGCCAAAGGTCGGGGAGGATGAGCCGTGAGTCCGACATGACGACTTCTCATCAAAGTGCCGACGGAGATGAACGCAAGCCGGAGCGGGGTTTGCGGTTGCGGGATTTGTGGCCCCCGTGCTACGACTGATGACGCATGGCTATCAGTAACGACCTCGCCCGTGGCTTAAAGAAAGTCGATAAGGACCTCGACTTCATGATGAGCTGTTTTGTCGAAGTGCTCGAGCAGCTCGACCAAAAGGACATCGCGGGCACTTTGCCTTGGATGGGTAAGCGGAAATTACGTGGCGTGCAGATCTTTTCCTACCGCGGCGTGCAGGCTTATTCGATCGCTTTTCAATTATTGAACATGGTGGAGGAAAACGCCTCCGCTCAATCCAAACGTCTGCGCGAAGACAAACTGGGTCTGGCGGCCGATCCCGGTTCGTGGGGTCGGGCTTTGAATGCGCTCAAAGAAGCCGGTTTGAACGACAAACAAATCGCGAAGCGTCTGAACCGTATCCATGTCGAGCCGGTGCTCACCGCGCACCCCACCGAAGCCAAGCGGGCGACCGTCCTCGAAATCCATCGCGAAGTTTATAAATTATTGGTTCGCCGGGAAAATAACATGTGGACCGTGGCGGAGCAGCGTGCCATCCGGGATGAGATCAAAGTCGCCTTAGAGCGTCTTTGGCGGACGGGTGAGCTCTACCAGCAGAAGCCGGAAGTGCAGTCCGAGTTGCGTAATATCAATTATTTCCTCTCGAAGGTTTTTCCGGATGCACTCGTCAGCATGGATCTGCGCCTCCGGCAGGCTTGGGAAGCGACCGGTTTTGAGGTGGCCCGGATCGAGCACCCGGATGCTTTGCCGCAGATCACCTTTGGTACTTGGGTAGGGGGCGACCGCGATGGCCACCCCTTGGTGACTTCCGAGGTCACGACGCGGGCGCTTAATCTTTTCCGGACGACGGCCATTGCGATTTGCACCGAACGTCTGGAGACGCTCGGCCAGCGGCTATCGCTGGGAGATCACCTGCAGCTGCCTCCCCCCATCTTCATCCGCCAGGTGCAGAAGCATGCGGCGGCTCATGGCGAGGAAGGCGAGCTGGCCTTGAAACGTAATATCGGGGAGACGTGGCGCCAGTATATCAACTTAGTCCGTCTCCGTATGCCCGCCATCGAAGGCGAACTGAAACCGGGGCAACACCACTCTCCCGAAAGTGTCATCGCCGATCTTTTATTCTTAAGGGAAACCTTGGCGGAAGTGGGGGCTTCCCAGATCGCCCGCTACGAACTCGATCCGCTGATCCGTTTTCTCCGGACGTTTGGTTTCCACATGGCGGTACTGGATATTCGCCAGAACAGCGCCTTCCATGACAAGGCGATCGGACAATTGATTGCTGCTGCTGGGCAAGATAATGCCGATTATGCGCATTGGGATGAATCGCGCCGTCTGGGCTTCTTGGACTCCGAGTTACGCTCCACCCGCCCGTTCATTCGCGAGCAAGCGCCCGTGGGTGCCGAGGCCGACGCCGTGGTGGCCTGCCACCGCGCCTTGGTCGTACATATTAACCACTATGGAGCTGCGGGCTTAGGGTCGTTGATTGTGAGCATGACCCGGTCGGTGTCCGATTTACTTTCCGTCTATCTCTTGGCCCGCGAAGCCGGCCTGACGGCGGGCGGAGCGGATAGCCCTTATTGTCTCCTGCCGGTCGTCCCGCTTTTTGAAACCATCGACGACCTCGAGCGCAGTACGACCATCCTCGATTCTTTCCTGTCGCACCCGATGACCAAGCGTACCTTGGAAGCGCGCCGCGACGCGGGGGTGACTGACGGTTTGACCCAGCAAGTTATGATCGGGTATTCGGACTCCAATAAGGACGGGGGTATCCTGGCGTCACTCTGGAATCTTTATCGGGCCCAGAAGAACCTCACTGCGATTGGGGAGAAGCATGGCGTCCGGATTGTGTTTTTCCATGGCCGGGGCGGCACGATTTCACGCGGCGCCGGCCCGACCCACCGTTTCATCGATGCTCTGCCGCAGGGCACCATCAACGGCGAGATGCGGGTCACCGAGCAGGGCGAGAGCATCACGCAGAAATATGCGAATCACATCACCGCGGTGAATAACCTGGAGCTGCTCTCCGCCGGCGTAACGCAGAATTCGCTGCTCCATGATGTCGCGGTACGCAGTGAGGCTGCTCAATCCAAGGTCATGGATCGCTTGGCCGAGTTTTCGCGCGAAGCCTACCAGTCGTTGATTCGCACCCCTCGGTTTATCGAATTTTTTCGTCAAGCGACACCCATTGATATTATCGAGGCCAGTCGGATCGGTTCCCGACCTTCGCGTCGAACCGGCGCGGCATCTTTGGAGGATCTGCGCGCCATCCCTTGGGTCTTTGCTTGGAGCCAGGCGCGTTTCTACCTTTCGGGTTGGTACGGCGTTGGCTCGGCCTTGGCCCGACTGAAAGACGAAGATCCCAAGGGCTTCGAAATCATCCGTAAACAATATAAAGACTGGGCGCCCCTGCGTTATATGCTGAAGAACGCCTCCACGAGCGTCTTGGCGTCTAATCGCGGCATGATGAAATTATATGGCAGCATGGTCACCGACCGAAAGTTACGGAATATCTTCCTCACACGAATCCTGGCCGAACACTTATTGACCCGCAAGATGTTGGATGAACTCTCGGCGTCCAAGCTCTCGGAAGGACGTCCGCGTCTGCGGAAGGTCATTGCGCTTCGCGAGTCAGCCATCGATTTATTGCACGAGCAACAAGTCGCCATCTTGAAGGATTGGCGGAAGAAAGTGGCGGACGGCGATCGCAAGGAAGCCGATGCCTTGCTCCCGCAGATGTTGCTTTCGCTGAATGCCATTGCCGCTGGCCTCCAAGCCACGGGTTAAGTTAAGTCCACCGCATTACCAACGAGCCGATGGTTCAGTTTGTCCAGCCATCACCGGCTTGTCGGCATGGGGTGGGTGGGCTCAGACGTGCTTCCAGAAATCCGTCAGGAACTTGGTGGCGAGTTGGGCCAGCATCACGATATTCCAAAAGATAAGTTGCAGGCCGAGGGAGGGGCCGAAACCCATACTCAACATCTGCGCGGTGGCGCTCGTTACGAGCAGGATGGCGGTACCGGCGCAAAGGGAGATGACTAGCGTCTGGACGGCCTTAGGGACGAAGCTCGATAAGCTCGTATCCGCCATCGCAATCACGACGAAAGTCAGGGCTACCGAAATGATCCCCGTGAGACCGATGCCGACGACGGTGCCGTCTTTGCCGAAAAAGTGATGAGCTGCGAGGCGGCCCAGGATAGGCAGATAGATGACGACCATCGCGAGGGAGAGCCAGAAGCCGATTTCGCCATATTTCTGGCCGAGAATCGTTTCGGCATAACGAATCATCGTTCCCTCGAACGTGAGGGACTGAAGCGGGTTGACGAGGGAAAGGGTGGCCACGAAAGAAACCCTAAGCTTTTAGGGTGTTTTGTCGATAATTAAGGCATCGGTCACTGGGTCCACTCAGCGTGCGAGGAGGCCCAAAGGTCGTAATTAAGCGGGCGCTTGCCCGTCGGAATCATTCGGAAATAGCCCCCCGATGCCTTGATGATCGCGAGGCCAGCAGCGACATCCCAGAGGTTCGTGCCTGATTCGTAATAAGTATCCGCAACTCCTTCGCCGACATAGGCGAGGGCCAGGGCCGCGGAACCGATCATGCGGATTTTCTTATAGCGACCGACTTGTTGGATGAAGAGTTGCATCGCCGGGCCGGACTTATCGGCCGCGGCGGGAAAGCCGGTCATGATACACGCGTCCTTGATATCGGTGACCCAGTCCGGCGTGATGCGCGCGCCATTGATGTAGGTGCCTTCGCCGACGACTCCGAGGTAAGTCTTCTTCGCGGTGAAATCATGGATAACGCCGAGGATGGGTTCCTTGCCGCGCATCAGGCCGAGCGAGACGCAAGTCGAGGGCTGGCGGCGGAGGTAGTTGTAGGTGCCGTCGAGCGGGTCGACGACCCAGTAAAGGCTATTGCCGTCGTAGAGGGAGGCGTCGCCGCCCAGTTCTTCGCCGATGACCGGAATACCTGTGGCCTTGAGCCTATCGCGCACCAGGTACTCCGAATCGACGTCGGCCTGCATCTTCACGTCGTCATCCGTCGAAGCATTGACCTTCATCTGGGCGCCCTTGGCGAGCAGGTCACCGGCGGCGATGGCCGTGGCCAGTGCAACTGACTTGAGGGCTTCGAGGTTGGGCGTGCTCACGTCGGCAACCTAGGTACGGTGCCCTTGCGGGGCAATCTCAGAGAAGGCGTTCAGAGAGCGATGACTTCGCGCAGGCCGAAGCGATCGAAGTCGGCGGCGGAGCGGCCGTCTAGGCCGACGGCCCGGACAGTTACGCCCTGCTTACGGGCTTGGAGTGCGAGTTCGCGGAGGGCTTGAGCGTAGGAGCAATCGATAAAGAGGGCGTGGCTGAAATCCAAAGTCAGGTGCAGGGTGCCGCGTTTCAGTCGGGCTTCGACCGCGCGCGGTTCGGCCGCCCGGCCGAAGTGCAGGTGGCCGGAGAGTGTCAGGCGGACCTCGGCATCGCCCTCTTGGATCTCGATCGTCTCGGGCTCTTCCTTTTCAGGATGCGAAGACTTGCGGATGAGCAGGAAGATAAAGCCGGCGAGAACACCGAGGCCGACGGCCCAGATCAAGTCGACGAAGACTGTGATCAGGCAGGCGATGACGAGGAGCGCGAGGTCGGAGCCGCCGGATTTGAATAAACGCGGCCAAAGCGGAAGCTCGGCCATGTACCAGCAGACTGAGAGCAGGACGCCGGCCAGCGAGGCCAAGGGGATGAGTTTTACCAGCGGAGCGAGGATGAGCAGGATCGCCAGAACGGTCAGGCAATGGATGATGCTCGAAATCGGAGATTTAGCCCCGGCCCGGGCATTGGTGCTCGTGCGGGCGATGACACCGGTGACAGGTAAACCCATGAAGCAAGCCGAAGCGATATTCGCGAAGCCTTGGGCAGTGAGCTCGGTATCAGAATCATGTCGATCGCCAGACATCCCGTCGGCAACCACGGCACAGAGCAGGGATTCGACCCCGACCAGAAGTGCGATGCCAAGAGCGAGTCCGAAGACTTCGTAAGCCTTCGTGAGCCAGGCGGCTGAGTCGGGTAGGGTAGCGGTCCAATTCGTCAGATGGAAGCTGGCGCTGATTTCTTTGAATTTGGAGCCGATGGTCGGGATCGATTGTTCCCTCAAGCCCAATAAGGATACCACGATGGTGCCGGCGATGACGGCGAGTAGGGCGCCCGGAATCTTTAACGAAATTTTACGGCAGAGGACGATGATAGCCAAAGTGGCGACAGCGACGACCAAGCAACCCGACTTGATTTGATTAAATCCTGAGCAGAGATGCTGCAGACGGCCAATAAGGCTGGGGATGACTTGGGCGGGATCGGCGATGCCGAGGGCGGGCCCGAGTTGAGTGCTGCCAATGATGAAGGCGATGCCGGTCGTGAAGCCGATGACGACCGGGTAGGGAATATAGCCGATATATTTTCCAAGGCGCAGGAAGCCAAAGCATAGGAGGATGAAACCGGCCATCAGGGTTGCAAGGGCCAGACCGATGTAACCGTGCAGTAGGACTCCCGTGGCGCAGATGCCGACAAAGGCACCGGCCGGGCCGGCGACTTGAACGCGTGAGCCACCCAGTAGGGCGACGATTAAACCTCCGATGATGGCCGTATAGAGTCCCTGTTCGGGTTTCACGCCCGAGGCGATGGCCAGCCCCATGGAAAGGGGGAGGGCGACTACCCCGACCAGTAAGCCGGCGGAGAGGTCGGCCAGGAAGTCGCTCTTGGTATAACCGGCCCTCAGGGTACGCAGGAGGGCAGGCTTGAACCATGGAGCGGTGGTCATAGCGGCAAGTTGCGGTCGACGGCCGCAACTTCAAGTCGAATTACCCGCTTTCGAAGCTCAGAGGCTGACGGCCTTCTTCTTTATTTCTTGTTGGCGGCGGCGGCGGATGGCGGCGATGGCCAAGGCCAGCGCCCCGATCGCAAGCCCGTAGGTCGAAGGCTCGGGTACTGCCGTGAGCGTCATATTGCCGGTACCAGAATCATACGACATCGACCAGAGGCTGCTACCGATCCCGGTGCTATCCGAGGTCGTGAAGGCCGAGGTGTCGAAGCTGAAATAATCGGCGATCTGGCTACTGAAGCCGGAATTGAAGGTAATGCCACCGACATGACCGAAGAGGAAGGTTTTGATATCATCCCTGCTCCAGTTGATGGCGTTGCCGGCGACCGTATCGGAGAAATTACTCAAGGACATCACGTTGATAGCGATTCGCGTGCCGGCCGAACTGACTCCGCTGAGGTCGAGGTTATTGGTCACCATGATCTTATCCCAGCCGGTACCGGCGACACCCGCGGCATCATGGACTTGCCATTGGAAGTTCGAGTTGGCGCCGAGGACTAAGCTGTCGGCGATCAAGGTGCCTGGCGAACCTCCTGGGGCGAGCATTCCACCCGTCAGGATATTGACCGCACGCAGCGTGCCTTCACCCGTGAGGATACCGCCACTGTTCACGTCGACATCAGTGCTCGAATTATTGCCGTTGGCGGCCAAGGTACCGCCGCTGTTGACGAACGTCTTACCCGTACCCAGCGAATTGCTAGCGGTGGCGATGAGCTTACCCTCGGTGACCGTGAAGCCTCCCGTGAAACTCTGCGAGTGAGTGATTTCCAGGTCGCTTGC
>JBAXRS010000062.1:0-8779 GCA_037131085.1 Verrucomicrobiota bacterium
GCAGGCAGCGGCGGCGAGGGCGAGGAGGGTGAGGAGACGCATGGGTGTGGGGTGTTATGACACAGAAAGACCCGTAGTGTTCCTCAGGTCAAGAACCCCTCATCAATCCGCTGGCTTGGCCGATGGGCCGACATTGTTTTAGACCCATGGAATTCGCAGCGCTTTGGAGTCGGCTCCGCGGGTGGTGGCATCGGCCTGATTTGGGCGCCCGCGGGGAGCGCGTGGCTGAGCGATTTTACCAAAAGAAAGGCTGTTATAGCCTCGCGCGTAACTGGCGATACGGTCGCGACGAACTCGACCTTGTCGTCCTCGATGGCGATGTGCTGGTTTTCGTGGAAGTGAAGACCCGGACGGCGGAAGTCGGAGGGGCCGGCTTTTGGGCGGTGGATAAGCGAAAAAAGACCGCTTTACGACGGGCGGCGAAGGGCTGGCTGCACGAAATCGGCGGTGCGCCGCACACGCGCTTTGATGTGGTCGAAGTTCTGGTTTGCAACAAGGGCACCGTCCGCATCCTTCAACACCGTGGCGAAGTCCTCTTTGGGCGTCGTCGCCCTTGAATCCGATGTCTGAAACAGAACGCCATCCTTTCCTTACCGGTCTCAGCAAGCACCGCGGTGCTCAGCCGACTTGTATCATCATCTTTGGCGCCTCGGGCGACCTGGCTGCCCGCAAACTTCTTCCGGCGCTTTATAACCTGGCCGTAGATAGTCTGCTCCCTGCCGATTTTCACCTGATCGGGTTCGGCCGTAAACCCATCGCCGATACCGATTTCCGCACCCAAGCCGCCGCCGATATCACCCAGTTCTCCCGCCGCGACTTCCGCGCGGATATCTGGAAGCGGATTGAAAATCATTCGGCCTACCAGTCCGGTGGCTATGACGAGCCAGCGGCCTACGAATCGCTCAAGCTCAAGATTGCTGAAGCCGAAAAACAAGCCGGCCGGCCTTTGCAACTGGTGTTTTACGTCTCGACCCCTCCGACGGTCTTTGAGGCCATCTTGGAAAATCTTGGCCGCTCGGGTCTGGCGGCTCGCGGGTTAGGGACGGCGCTCGAGAGCAAGGTCATCATCGAAAAGCCTTTTGGTAAGGATCTCAAATCAGCGGTGCAGCTTAACAGTGTCGCGGCGCGCAACTTCCGCGAATCGCAGGTTTTCCGTATCGATCACTATCTCGGCAAGGAAACCGTCCAGGATTTATTGGTCTTACGTTTCGCAAATCCGATTCTCGAACCGCTGTGGAATCGTCGCCACGTCGACCACGTTCAAATCACCGTCGCCGAGGAGCTCGGCGTCGGCACCCGCGGCGGTTATTACGATGGCAGCGGCGCCACGCGCGACATGCTGCAGAACCACACCATGCAGTTGCTGGCCTTGGTCGCAATGGATCAGCCCCGTTCACTCTCGGCCGAACATATCCGCGACGAAAAAGTAAAACTGCTCGAAGCCGTCCAGCCCCTTCGGCTGGGAGTGGGCGGCGATGCCGTCCGCGCCCAATACGTCGAAGGTCTTTCCGGCGGCGAAAAGGTACCGGCTTACCTCACTGAGAAAGATATCCCGGCTGACTCCTCGACGGAGACTTTCTGCGCCTTGCGTCTTTCCATCGAGAATAGTCGCTGGTCCGGCGTGCCGTTCTACATGCGCTCCGGCAAACGCCTTGCCCGTCGTGTCTCCGAAATCGCAATCCAGTTTAAGCAGCCCGAGTCGGGCCTGTTCGCCGGCGATGCCCGTTACGACCTCGCGCCGAACCGCTTGGTCATCCAGATCCAGCCCGACGAAGGCACCACGCTCGTCCTCAATTCCAAGGTGCCCGGGCTCGAGCCGCGCACGCAACCCGTCCGCCTGAGTTTCCGCTACGCCACCACCTACGGTTCCAACACGCCCGAAGCGTACGAGCGCCTGATCCTCGATGCGATCGTGGGTGACCGGACCCTCTTCATCCGCGGTGATGAAACTGAAGCGTCGTGGCGCCTTTTCACGCCCTTGCTCGAAAGCTGGCAGAAGCAGGGTCGTGTGGGCGTCGAAACTTACGCCGCCGGTTCTTGGGGTCCGGCTGGCGCCGACACCCTCCTGGCTGCGCATGGCCATGCCTGGCGCAACGCGGGCCGATAATTTAAATATGGCTCACCCAGTCATCGATGCGCTGCCGGGCTTTGCCGTCAAAGTCTCGGCAGCGTTGCCTTCGTTGGACAAGGCTTGGGCTAACGAGGGGGACGAAGCGCCCCGGGCGTCGCAGATGAATCTCGTGCTCATGTTCGGCGCTAGCGTTACGGCTGCCGATGCGCAAACCCGCTTCGACGAAGCCATCCTTTTTGCGCAACGTTATCCCTGCCGGTTGGTGATCTTAGCCGCGCATCCCCCAGCAGAAGCCGAAGCGGCGTTGGAGGCCAAGGTCAACGTCGTCTGTTTCTTCGACCCTTCCCGCCGCGGCAAACGTTGCTGTGAGGCCTTGTTGCTTGCCCATGGCCGCCCGACGACCGAACTCGAGTCTCTCGTGTCTACTTGGTTGGAAGGCGATTTACCGACCAACTTGTGGGCGCACGGCGTGACCGTCGCCGAAATGACGCCGTGGCTCGCGTGGACCGCGTGCTGCCGCCGGGTGGTCGCCGATCGTTCGCTCAGTGGCGACGAATTTTTCAAATTAGCTTTTCCGGTGCCAGCGTCGGTTCGTGATTTATCGGTCGCGCGCTGCTTGCCCGTGCGTCAAGCCTTGGGGCAATACCTGGCCGCCCACGCTCCGACTGAACTCGTGCGCGGCTTGCGGGCGGTAGCGCTCTCGCATGGTAAGAGCATGCGCGGCGAGGCTGTCGGGCTCCTCTCTTGGATGCGCGAATGCCTTACCCATTGTGCCGGCCTCTCGCGGGCGCATCTGAGTTCACGCTTCACGTTGAGTGAGACCCCACCGCCGGGCGATAATTTCGATGCGGAGTGGTCCTATGAAGATGGCGCGCGTTTTTCGTGGGAGCATTCCGATCAAGGCACTCGCGCGACAATCAGCTTCACGCGGAGCCACGATGCGCGCCCCGTTACGCAGCGCGTCGCCTTGATGGGCCCCGCCGAGGCGTTGTCGGAGGCAGTATTCTTCTGAGCGGGCGTGGTGCTGTCCCTACCTCGCTTCCGTCAGTTAAGCGAATCAACCTCGGCCGAAGCCGTTTTCCTTGAACCAAGCGACCATCAAGGCGAAAGCTTTGGCGCGGTGGCTGATGACGTCTTTCTGCTTCGGGCTTAATTCGCCAAAAGTTTTTGCCTCATTGGCTGGGACGAAGAGCGAGTCGTAACCGAAACCTTGCGTGCCGACTTCGGCGTCTAAGATTTTTCCCCAACACTGACCGACAAACTTTTCATCCTCATGGTTAGGCCCGAGGAGGATGAGGTGGCACTCAAAGCGGGCACCCCGTTTGTGGGCTGGAGCTTTTTTCATCGCTTCCAGCAACTTGGCCCGATTCTCGGCGTCCGTCGCACCGTTACCCGCATAGACGGCGGAATCGACACCCGGTCCGCCTTGTAACGCATCGCAGCACAGGCCACTGTCATCCGCGAGCACCCAAGTTTTGGGCGGTACAATTCGCCGCAGGGCTTCGACTTTCAGGCGACAATTACCCGTGAAGGTTCCCGTATTCTCGTCCACATACGGCATGCCACCCAGGTCTTTCGCCGATCGTACTTTTACTTTTAAGCCCGCCTTGGTGAAGAGACGGTTAAACTCCTCCACTTTGTGGTTATTGCCGGTCGCCAGAAAGAGTTCCATGCGGGCAATGTGAGCACGAGTGGCAAAAAAAGCAAGGGGTAGGGGCAGCACTGCGTGCTGCCCTCGGTGCAAAAGTGCAAATCGGCCTGCGGCCTGTGCAAAGGTGCAAAAGTACGCGGCATGCTTTCGGTAGGGTTGAGCGGCCCGCTCAACCGCGGCTGACCAAGGGTGGTCAGCCCTACCTCGAGGCAAGGGCTTGAACACAAAGGGAAACCGGAGACCGCATGGTTAGCTGGGGTCATTCATAACCGCAGCATCCTTCCCGGTTTCCGGTCTCCCTTTGTGACAGTGCCTTTCCTACCCCGACCCCTACTCCTAAATGGATTGTTTCCGCCTCCATCCTCAGCCAAGGTCTCTCAAGTGTTCAGCCTAACCGCCAACCGCTAACCGCCGTCTCCCAGCCGCTTCTTTCCCTTGTCCCTCCGTTGCCTCATCACCGCCGGCCCCACGCGCGAGTTCTTCGACCCGGTACGCTTCGTGAGCAATCCGTCGACGGGCAAGATGGGTTTTGCTTTGGCGGCGGCGGCCCAGCAGGCCGGGTGGACGGTAGATCTGGTGGCAGGCCCCGTGGCGCTCCCCGAACCGGCGGGCGTCTTATTTTATCCGGTCGTCACCGCGGCCGAGATGTTACGTCAGACGGACGCGCTCTTTGACGCCTGCGATATTTTAATTATGACCGCCGCCGTCAGCGATTGGCGACCCAAGGTCCGCCACCCCGAGAAGCTGAAGAAGCAAGGGCAGGCGCTGACAGTCGAGTTCGAGCCCGTCCCGGATATCTTGGCCACCTTGGCCGCCCAGCGCCGTCCGGGGCAGCTGTTGGTCGGTTTCGCCGCCGAGACCGAAGACGTCGAAGCGAACGCCCGCGCCAAGCTTGACCGGAAGAAAATCGATTTCATCGCGGCGAATTCGGTCGCTGGACCGGACGGGGCTTTTGGCGCCGAAACCAATCGCCTGATCGTCTTGGGCGCCGATGGCTTCCGTCAGGTCTTGGGGCCGGCGACCAAGACGGTTCTCGCTCAGCAACTCATCGCGCTCTTGCTTCAGCACCTAACCGTGCGCGCCCGCTGATATGTCGCACCGCCCTTTCAGTTCTTTGGCTCGCGTCTTAGGCCGGATTGATGATCTGGATGCCCAGAACCTCGCGATCCTGGCCCGCCGCCTCGAACGCGAGCGCGCTTTGATGGAGACGGTCTTAGACACTTTGCGCGAAGGGGTGCTTGTTATGGCTCATGACGGCTCGATCGAATATGCCAACACGGCCGCGGTACAATTATTGGGCGTGAGTGGCGAGCTGATCAACGGCGCCGAACTTCGCCGGATTTCTCCCGATATCGCCTTGGCTTTGGAATTGCCGGAATCCGTGGGCGCTTTGACGCGTGAACTTGAAGTGCGTTATCCCGAGCCACGTCTACTCCGTTTGCATCTGACGCGGGTAGGGGACGCCCAAGGGGCCGAGCGCGCCCGTCGCGTCGCCGTGCTGAGCGATGTCACCAAGGAGCGCGTGCAAACCGAAGACCGCATCGAAAGCGAGCGCATCGACTCCATCGTCACCTTGGCGGCCGGCGTCGCCCATGAGGTTGGCAATCCGCTCAACGCCATCGGGATTCATCTGCAACTCCTGCAACGCGAAGCCGCGAAGCTCGGCGATTCGCCAGCCGCGGTTAAAGTCCGTAAGGCGGCAGAGGTCTGTCAGGGTGAGATCGCCCGCCTGGACGGTATCGTACGCGATTTCCTGGGCGCCGTCCGGCAAACCCCGCCCAACCTGGCTGATACCGACCTGGTCGCTTTAGTGGCCGAAGCGATGAACCTTTTGCGCGACCAGATGGAACAGCTCGGCGTGAGGGTCTCGGTCGATGTGCCCGAAGAAATCCCGCTGATCTTGGGCGACCGTAATCAAATCAAACAGGCTTTGTTCAACGTGATGAAGAACGCCCTCGAGGCCATGGATCGCGGGGGCGATATCCACGTCCGCCTGACGTCGGACGACGAATGGGTCATCCTGGCGATCGGCGATACCGGTGTCGGCATCCCCGCCGACAAGCTCACCCGCGTGTTCGACGCCTATTACACGACCAAGGCCTCGGGCGGCGGCATCGGCATGCTGGTTTTATTAAGAATATTACGCGCCCATGGCGGCACGGTCGACATTCAGAGCACGCCCGACGTGGGTACGACCGTGACCTTGCGTTTCCCGTTGAAGAACCGGCGGGTGCGCACCTTGGATGCACCGAGGACTTGAAACTTTCCCCTCGTTAGGTTGTCTACTTTTCATCTCACCTATGCTCCGACTTAGCCTTTTACTTCTTCTCAGCCCCGCCTTGCTCTTGGCCCAAGACAAAGAGCTGCCGCTGGTCCTGCCTAAATCCGTGGCCATGGGCACGCCTCGACCTTTCAAGATTTCCAACCTCGAGCCGGTTAGCAAAGGTCCGCGGGTTTTACCTAAGGTCCCCGCTGCTGCGCAAAACCTGGCGAAGGGTTGCGTCGTGACGTCGAGCGCCAAGGAAGCGAACGCCGGTGACTTCTCCTACCTGACTGATGGCGATAAGGGCGGCGAAGAAGGGTTTGAAGTCGAACTGCCTCGCGGAGCGCAATGGGTGCAGATCGATCTGGCCAAGTCAGGTGAGATTCACGCCATCGCCCTGTGGCACTTCCACCGCGAACGCCGAGTCTACCTCGACGTCGTCGTCCAACTTTCGAACGATTCTCAATTTAAGAAGGATGTCGTGACGGTCTATAACAACGATGCCGAGAACGAGCTCGGGCTCGGGAAGGGCTCTGATTATTCTTATTATGAATCGAACGAGGGCCGGGTCATGCCGGTCTCCGCCGTAAAGGCGCGTTACGTCCGTTTCTACTCCAAGGGTAATTCGGCGGCTCCTTCGAACGATTATGTCGAAGCGGAAGTCTGGGGCGTGCCGGCCAAGTAGGCCTTCGACTGACTTTGCTTGAATCGCCCCGGGATATCTTCACCGTGCAGGGCGTGAAGGTCATCCGAGCCAAGTCTGCGGGGTTCTGCTGGGGCGTCGAACGCGCCATCGATATTGCCCGCGAATATGCCCAGAAAGGCCGTCACCCCGTCTACACGGATGGTCCCTTGATCCATAACCGCCAGATGATGGAAGTGCTTACGGGCGAAGGTATCCGCGAAGTCGGGGATTACAGCAGCCAAGCTCAGCTCGCAGTCGCCAAGGCGGCGGATGACCAAGCGGTGATGGTGGTCCGAGCGCATGGCATCTCGCCTGAGCGTCGTGCTTATCTCAAATCTCTGGGCATGGAATTCCGCGACGCCACCTGCCCCGACGTCGGCATCATCGCTGGCAAGGTGCGGATGCACGCCAAGAAGGGATTTAAGACAGTGATTTTCGGCGACCCTAAGCATCCTGAGGTCATTGGTCTACTTGGCTATGCCGAAGGGAAGGGACACGTCATCACGTCCGTGGCTGAAATCGATGCGCTTCCGGATCTTGGTGCGCAGGTCTGCATGGTCTCGCAATCGACGATGTTCACCGATGAGTTTGAGAAACTCGCTGGTCATTTGAAAAAGCGCGTTCCGGCCGCTCTGATTTTTGATACCATCTGTGGGGCGACCAAGGATCGGCAGGCTGACGTGGTCGAACTTCGCCGTCAGGGGTGCGAGGCAATCGTCGTCATCGGCGGCCGTCATTCGGCCAATACCGTGAAGTTGGCCAAATTAGTGGAACTCCAAGGGTTGCCTTGCTTCCACGTGGAAACTGCCACCGAACTCGATTTTAAGGCGGTGGCGCGGTATCAAGTGGTCGGGGTGACGGCCGGTGCCTCGACCCCCGCTTTCCTAATTGACGAGGTCTGCCAACGCTTAGAATCCTTGGTTTAAGCCCGATTGTAGCGGCGGAACGTGAAGTCGTTCCAATTATTACACATAATTGTTATAGAGTTGGGTTACAGACGACTTGCGCCCGAGGCTTCCGCGGTTAGAGTGTGTCTAATTATGAACATATTCCCGATAGTGCTTGGCTTGGCCGTGGTAGCGTTGCTCGCCGGCTTCATCGCTGTAGGCATGTATAACGGGCTCATTGAGCTCCGTAACCTCTTTCGTAACGCCTTCGCCCAGGTCGACGTGCAGCTTAAGCGCCGCCACGACCTGATCCCTAATCTCGTTGCCTCGGCCAAAGGCTACATGGCGCACGAAAGCGGCACGCTCACAGCCGTGATTGAGGCCCGCGCCAAAGCCACGCAGGCCAATGCGCACTTTGCCGGTAACCCTGGCGATCCGGCGGCGATGAACGACGTCATCAAGGCGGAATCCGGTCTGAGCGGCGCCCTGGGGCGCCTGATGGTAGTTTCGGAACAATACCCGGACCTGAAGGCGGACGCGACCATGCGAAGCCTGATGGAGGAATTGGCTTCGACCGAAAATCGAATCGCCTTCGCGCGTCAGGCTTACAACGACGCCGTCCTTTTTTATAATACCGGCCGGGAGACCTTCCCCCGCGTATTCATCGCCAATGCTTTCGGTTTCACTGTCGCCGAGTTCTTTAAGGTCGAAAGCGAAGCCGAGCGCGAAGCTCCGAAGGTTTCTTTCTAAGCTGAAGTCGGCCCATGGCGGCGACGATGAATTTCTTCCGGGCCCAGGATGAGGCCCGCGGACGCACGATCAAGTTGGTCGTGCTCCTCGTTTTGGCGATACTCGCGCTGACCGGATCGCTTTATGTGGTCGCCGTGTTGGTCACGCATGGCAGCACGAGCGGAGCACGTGGCTATGGAGCGCTGCAACAGTTGAGGGGTTCATACGACTGGTTCCAGCCCAAGCTGTTCTTCCTGACAACCGGTCTCGCCCTGACGGTGATTGTCGGCGGAAGCCTGCTCCGGATTGCGGAATTAGCCAAAGGCGGCGGCGCAACGGCCGAACGTCTCGGCGGCCGTCTGGTCGCAGCTAACACCATCGACCTCGCGGAACGGAAGTATCTCAATGTAGTGCAGGAGATGGCCCTCGCGGCTGGTTTGCCCGTACCGCTTTGTTACGTGATCGACAGCGATCAAACCATCAATGCTTTCGC
>JBAXRS010000063.1:0-8453 GCA_037131085.1 Verrucomicrobiota bacterium
GAGTAGGTCGTCGCCAGGTTTACGGACCCCGGTCACCGCAAGGTGGCCGGGGTCCCCTCATTTACGGGCCTTGCTGCCCTGACCCCGGCCCACATGCCGGACACACTGATAAAGTCTGTCCGGCGTCGGGTGGGCGCGTGAGTCTCATGGGAGCGTCGCAAGCCGCCCGCTCCGCTTCCCTTAGGCGTCACTATTTATGTGACGCTCAAGATGGCCTTGCCAGCTTCGCAATCGCGTCAACTTAGCGTTCTGACTTAGGCTGCTGCCCGGCGGCCGTGAACTCACGCAACCCCGCGTCCCAGCGAATCGACTTCGACGAGGCTCCGAGGCCGTTGCGCATGTCGGGAATCGCATCGGGGTGAAGCGAGCCGACGAAGTGCCCCGGATCAATGCCGGCACCACGCGCTGGCGAAGACGGTGCGGTCTGGAAGCCGGCGCGTGCTTGGCGTATCTGTTGAGTGCCTTTGTTATAATCGAAAACTGGGACCGAAGGTGCGACGAAGCCGGGGTCTTGGTTTCGCATCGCGCCTGATTCGGCTTCGACGTTCAAGTCGCCGCCATTACCAAACTGGCTGTAAAGATTGTGGCCGCACTTCAGGTTTTTAAGGGAAACCGCCGCGTTACGCTGGCGATAAATGGGTTGGGTTCCGTTGGCGGCGAAGATGTTATTAAAGCAGAAAAGATTAAGCGCCGGGCCGCCTTTGGCTCCGGGGTTATCGGTGACGGTAATCAGGGATGGCTTGGTTTCGTTGCGGTAGAAGACGTTGTTGTAAAGCAAAGAGGTATCCGGCCCCTGGAAGCCGAAGGCGGCTTCGCCCTTAAGTCCGACGAAAAGGTTATTCCGTACCACGAATCGTCCCGAAGGATAGGGCGGCACGTAATCGCGCCACTCGCCCGCGTTTTGATGGCCAGACTGGACGGGCACGTTCGCGTGGCCCTCGCCCGCAGAGGGGCCGAAAATATTATCCTCCCAAAGGATATCAAAACAGCCGCCTTTACAGTAAATGAGGGTGTCGCCGATCTTGTCCTGCTGGAAGAACCAGCAACCGCGCACGATGATCTCAAAGTCCCGCACTCGGGTATCCATGCCTTCCTGGAAGGCTTTCGTGCTCTGATCACGGCTGGCAGGATTCCAGATGCAGCAACGCTCCAGCAGGAGTCGCCGAGTGTCGGAGACCTTCACGCAGTCCGAATCATTCGGGGCGTCGTGGATGTAGCAGTCTCGTACGGTGATGTCGGTGCTGTTCGTGATGTTCACCAATCCGTCTCCGGGCTGGCCGACTCCCAGTACGGAACGGATGTCGAATCCTTCGATGGTCACATCATCCACGTGATCAATCAATAAACCGCGTCCCCCATGTTCAACGAAGATACTGGTCCGTACCGGGCCCTGCTCCGAAACGATGCGTAGGTGCGATTTGGGCTTCACGCTTTCGCGATAGATGCCGGGTTTTACCAAGAGGGTATCGCCAGCGCCGGCTTTCGCGATGGCCGCGTTGATGGAACTGAATTCCGCCTGTCCCGCCACGTCCACCGTGAGCGTCGCGGCGGCGGAGCGAGGGTGGCCGAGCAAGATGAAGAAAAGGCCGAAGGCGAAAGTAAATCGGCGGGGGCTGACGGGAAAATGCGTATCCGGAGAAGGGCGGCATTTCAGGGGAAATAAACCTCTTATCCCCAGCGGATCACCCTTGCGAAACATCATGGAATTAAGGGCGGGCGGCCAGTTCGCCGAGGCTCATCTTCGAGGCGGCGCTTTGCATCAGATTGACCTCAATCGCTCCCAGTTCGCGTGCCGCCGGATCCGAAGTCAGGTCAGGCTCGCCGCTGCTGCTGGTGGTATGCCGGTCGACGAGCGCCCAGAGTTCGCCCACCGTCATTTTTTCTAAAGGTCGGGCGGGTTTGTGTCCGCCGGTCCGGCTTTCGGCTGCCAACAAATTGGCATCCCGCAGCATCTGTAAACATCCCTCGGCTACCGTCGCTGGCACCTTGGCGGTGTCGGCGATATCGTCAGCCGTCGGCCCGGGCCGTCCGGCACTATAGCGGCGGAGCGTTTCCGCTGCGCAGACGAAAGCGAGCGTGCGCCGGGCCCGATGGCTTAAGCCTTCCCAAGCTTTGTGCCGGGCCAGCGCGCGCCGGTTTTGGAAAGCATAGGCGACTTGTCCGCCGATCAAGATGAATAGCCAAGTCAGGTAAGTGCCGAACATCAAGACAAGCACGATGCTGAGTTCGCCGTAAAGGCTTTGGAATTGGGTGACCTTGCCGACGTAGAGCGCGGCCAGGCGATGGTTGATCGCGATGAGTAGCGCGACGGATAATCCGCCGATGAAGGCGGCCGACCAACGGACGCGGACGTTAGGCATCATCCGATTGAACGAGGCGAAAGCCAAAGCCAGCAAGACGATGGAGACGATCAATGGCCCGCTACCATTGATGAAATCAAGTAAGCCTTCGCCGCCTGGTATTTTATTAAAGAAAGAATTTAGCGACGAGGTGCCTTGGCCGATAGCCGAGGCGATGGAGGCCGCAGACATCATGGTGAGCGTGGTCGCACCCACTAAGAAAAACAGAATGAGGAAGAGCAGGTAGTTGGCGAACCGGTCGCGCCAGCTGCGCCCGAATTTTACGCCCCAGATGCCGTTGAGCGCATCTTCGACGCGACTCAGCATGAGCACCGCCAACCCGATGATCAGGAGTAGGCCGATGATGCCGGCTTGCCCGCTGGCCGCATTCGCCAGCAAGCGATCCACCAACCCGTCCAAGTCTTTATTGATCTCAAGCAAGGTCGCCGACCGTCCTTGCTCCGCCGCTTGCGCCACGACTTGAGGCGCGATATATTCGACCGCCGCGACGATCGCTTGCTTGGCGGGGTTGTCCGCGTGGCTGCTGGAGCGCGACAGAATATACCCGGAGACGGTCAGCGCGAGGGCGAGCAAAGGCCCCAAGGACATCAACGTATAATAAGTAAGTGCGGCGGCTTGCTGAGGCAGGCGATTATCTCGGACGCCATGCCAGGTAGTCGCGATCACGCGCCATGTAGCCTTACAGGAGCCTTTCCATCCCCGTTCCACGAGGGCTTCCGGAGTCCAGCTGGCCTCGAGCAGGCTAGGGCGGTTGTTTTCGGATAAAGTCTTAGCAGCTGAGCCGGGGGTCATGGCCGTAATTTGAAGGGGTCCGAGCTTGTTCGCAATCTCCGGCCACCTCGCCCGTAGGTGAACAGCGTGAGCAACACCAATAAGTGGCATTTGCGTACCACGCCCGGAGGTTATTTTGTCCGAAATCGCCCTAGGGTCTTTTCCTTATTAAAAATCCGTCAAAATCCCTAATTGTGAATAAAGTTTTTTCCCGAAGTGACGAATTACCAGTGGCTTGCATAGAAACACTACATGTAGTGGTGAAATAAAATTGCAGACCACATATCTAGTAGTAATTTCAACCCATACCACTCCCTTAGCGGCCTCATCAGGCCACTAAACAGACCCTTTTCTCCACTCTCCAGCCCATGGAAACCATTACGATCAAAGTAGGCCCTAAAACCTTCATTTTAGACAAAACCAAAGCCGAAGAAGCCTTTGCCAATAAGCGCGTCATCAACGGTCGCGAATCGATGTTCTTCAACATCCTACCCCTCAAATATCAGTGGGCGTATGACCTGTATAAGACGATGAAGAATAACCACTGGGAGCCAGAGGATATCCCCATGCAGAAAGACTGCGAACAGTGGCGCGACCAGACGGGCCAAATCACCGAGATCGACCGGTGGATTGTGAAAATGGCAATCGGTTACTTTTCCGCCGCTGAAGGCATCGTGGGCGACAACATCATTCACGTCGTGCGCGAAGTCGTCACGGCTCCTGAACTCAAGCTCGTGCTCGGACGCCACGCCCACGAAGAAAATATCCACGCCGATTCGCTGGTCTACATGATCTCGTCCTTGGGCATCAACCCGCACGAGTGTGAAGCGATGTTCGAAGATATTCCGACCATCGAGAAGAAAGCCAATTTTGTCGTCAGCAATTCGCGCGGGCTGCGGCGCAAGCTCGACCTCACCAAGCTCGAAGACAAGCAGGCGCTCGCCCACAACATTTTCTTATTCGGACAGTGCATGGAAGGCACCCAGTTCTACGGCCTCTTCGGCATGGTGCTTTCGCTTTACCGCCAGAACAAATTCCCCGGCATCGGTCAGATGTTCCGCTATACCTTGCGCGACGAATCGAACCACATCGATCTCTTCCGCAATTTGCTCCTCGAGCTCGTGTCGGAAAATCCCGACATCTGGACGCCAGCCTTCAAGGAAGAATTACGCCAGCTCATGGTGACCGCCGTGACCTTGGAAAAAGAATTCATCCGGGATTGTCTGCCCGTCAACGGCATCGGTCTCTCCTCAAAAGAGTTCGAGCAATACATCGATTTCATCGCCGACCGGCGCCTGCGTAATTGCGGTCTCGATCCGCTGACGACCGACGTCGTCAATCCCTTCCCCTGGCTTTCGGAAATGATGGACCTCAAGAAGGAGCAAAACTTCTTCGAGGGCCGCGTGACTGAATACCAAAAACAAGGCGCCCTCGAAGTCGTCAACGACGACGAACTCTAAGCGTTTTGTGGCCAAATATCAGCGTCACCCCCGTCGGCGCTCATTTGGCATGTTTCCTGTTCTTACCCCTCCATCCTCTCGACCCTAACTTTTTCGCGCCGGCCAACGCCGGCGCGAAGTCTCTCCATCTTTCATCCTCTCCGCCCTCAACCTTTTAAAACCTTTCACCAACCATGAAGCCTGAACTTCCCTTTTTTCATTCCGACATCGCTCTCAAGAATGCCGTCCGCACGCCAGCGGAGGCCAAGCCTCGGTTCAATTGGCGCGAGTCCTTGCCGACTTCGCCGACGGGTGCCGCTGTGCCTGAGCAGGCGAATCTCGGCCCAGCCGATATCGCCGATATCGTCGGTGGTGCCTTGACCGATCTTTTGGTCTCCCGCCAAGTCGCCGAAATTTTCACGGTTTCGAACCGTGAATTCGTCGCCGCCGTCGCTTGTGATGTCTCCCTCCATCTCGCGCATTCCGGCGTCCAGGTTTCCGAGATGCAAGTCATCCAGGCCATCGAAGAAGCCTTGGTGCGTCACAATCGTCACGACGTGGCCAAGAGCCTGAATTTCTCTTTCGATTCCCGCCCCTCGTTGGTGGTCGTCCCTGAGGTGATCACGCGCCTCATGCGCCGCAACGGACAGCTTGTACCGTGGAAGCAGGACAAGATCGAAATCGCGGTGCGTAACGCATTCTTGTCACTCGAACTCGACGGCGCTCCCTCGGAGCGCGTCGCGGCTGGCGTGACACGTCGCATCGTCGACCTCGGCCAGAGCATCATCGGCATCGAAGAAGTCCAGGACCTCGTACAAGAGGAACTGATGCGTCAGGGTCACTATAAAGTCGCTCAATCTTATATCCTTTACCGGGCGTTCCGTTCGCGGAAGCGCGAAGAAGAAGCCACGCTGCCGCCGGTCGTCGACGACCGTCAGGAGTCGTTGATCTTGGTCAAGAGCCCCGATGGTTCGACTTTCCTGTGGAACGGCGAAGACCTGCGCAAGCGAATCGCCTTCGCCGCCGCCGGTCTCGAACTCACCAAGCCGACCGACGAAATCGAAGCTGAATTGCGCCGCGGCATCTTCAACGAGATTAGCGAAGCCGATCTGCGTAAATCGATTGAATTGAACGCCAAGAGCCTCGTCGAGAGCGACGCCGATTTCGCGAAGTTCGCCGCGCGGATCAGTCTGACCTATATTTACGAAGAAGTACTCGGCTGGAGCATCACCCGAGACGGCGTGACCAAGCTCCGCGAATTCCACTGCGCACAGTTCGCCGCCTACGTCGAACGGGGCATCGCCATCGGCCGCCTCTCGCCCGACCTACGCAAGTACGACCTGGCGAAATTAGCCGAAGCCCTCGACCCCGCCGCCGATAGGGAGTTCGAACTCCTGGGCGTGCAGACGATGTACGATCGGTATCTTATTATTGATAAGACGGTGAAGCCGGCTCGCCGCCTGGAGACCCCGCAGTTCTTCTGGATGCGCGTCGCCATGGGCCTTTTCCTGAAGGAAGAGACGAACCGCGAGGGCTGGGTGATCCGCCTGCATGCCCTCTACAAGTCGCGCCGGTTCTGCAGCTCGACCCCGACCTTGTTCAACGCCGGCACGCTGCACAGCCAGCTGTCTTCCTGTTACCTTTATCAGGTCAACGACACGATTGAATCGATCATGATCCGCGGTATCGCCGAAAACGCCTTCCTTTCCAAGTGGGCGGGCGGCCTCGGTGGTTCCTGGACCTCGGTGCGCGGTACGGGCTCGCACATCAAGGGGACCAACGGCGAATCGCAGGGGGTCATTCCTTTCCTTAAGTTGCACAACGACCAATTGGTCGCGGTCAACCAAGGCGGCAAGCGTCGCGGTTCGGGCTGCGCCTACCTCGAGACCTGGCACAACGACATCGAAGACTTCGTCGAGTTGCGTAAGAATACCGGCGATGACCGTCGCCGGACCCACGACATGAATACGGCGAATTGGATTCCCGACCTGTTCATGAAGCGCCTCAAGTCGCGCCAGAATTGGACGCTCTTCATGTCCAACGAAGTGCCGGACTTGCACGAGACTTTCGGAGCCAACTTCGAGCGTCGCTACGTGGCCTATGAGCAGCTGGCCAAAGAAGGAAAGATCTTCGGCAAGGAAATGCCCGCCATCGAGCTGTGGAAGAAGATGCTCGGGATGATCTTCGAGACCGGCCACCCTTGGATCACCTTCAAGGACCCCTGTAACATCCGTTCGCCGCAGGATCACGCTGGCGTGATCCATTCATCCAACCTTTGCACCGAAATCACCTTGAACACCAGCGCGGAGGAGACGGCCGTGTGTAATCTCGGCTCCGTCGTGCTTGATTCGCACCTCAAGGCGGATGGCACCATCGACCACGACATGATTCGCGAGACGGTGACGGTCGCGGTGCGCGCGCTCGATAACGTAATCGATATCAATTATTATCCGACGAAGGCCGCCGAGATTTCCAATCTGCGCCATCGCCCAATCGGGATGGGAGTCATGGGCCTGCAAGACAGCCTCTATCGCCGGAACATCTCCTTCGCCTCGGAAGCGGCGGTCGAGTTCAACGACGAGATCATGGAAGCCGTGGCATATTACGCTTACAACGCTTCGGCGGATTTGGCGGCTGAACGCGGCACCTACAGCACCTACAAGGGTTCGAAGTGGGATCGCGGCCTATTGCCTCAGGATACCGTCGACTTGCTCGAGAACGAGCGCGGCGAGCCGATCGAGGTCAAGCGCGGTGGCCTCATGGACTGGGCACCGGTCCGAGCCAAGATCGCGAAATACGGCATGCGTAATTCCAACGTCCTTGCCATCGCCCCGACTGCGACGATCTCGAACATCGTGGGCAGCTCACCGTGCATCGAGCCGACCTACAAGAATCTCTTCGTGAAGAGCAATCTCTCGGGTGAGTTCACCGAACTGAACGGCAGCCTCGTCCGCGATCTCAAGAAATTGGGTCTCTGGAACAAGGAGATGATGCAGCAGCTCAAATACTTCGATGGCGAGCTGAAGGATATCCCAGAGATTCCGCAGGTCTTGAAGGATAAATACCTCACCGCTTTCGGCATCGATTACAAGTGGCTGATCGACGCGGCGGCTCGTCGCCAAAAGTGGATCGACCAGGCACAGTCCTTGAATCTCTTCCTGCCCAAGCCCGACCTCAAAGTCCTCTCGCACATGTATCAGTATGCGTGGCGCACCGGTTTGAAGACCACCTATTACCTCCGTACCTTGGGTGCTTCGAACATCGAGAAAGCTACGGTCGAGAAAGCGGAGAAGAAGGTCGAGAAGACCACCTTCACCGTGGAGGAGAAGACCGCCTGTTCAATTGAAGCGATGCGCACCGGCGGGACCTGCGAGTCCTGCCAGTAAGTATCGGGGAGCTGGGTAAAGAAAAGGGCGTCCGCAAGGGCGCCCTTTTTATTGGAGGGGTGGATTGATGAAGGTGCAAAGGTGCAAATGCGACGGAGTCGCGTGCAAAAGTGCAAAGGTGGGGGCGATGGGTAGCCGGCTCTTGTCTTGAGGGTAGGGACAGCACCACGTGCTGTCCTAGTTAGGGTGGGTAGGGTTGAGCGCCCTCGCTCAACCGCGGCTGACCAAGGGTGGTCAGCCCTACCACAAGGCAAGTGAACGAATAGCAAAGGGCGCCCTTTTTGTTGGAGGGGTGGATTGATGAAGGTGCAAAGGTGCAAATGCGGCGCAGTCGCGTGCAAAAGTGCAAAGGTGGATGTAAGCTTCGGGTGGCAGGTGGCAGCCCCGGGTGGCAGGTGGCGGGATTGGTAGGGATACGATGACATCGCATCCGCTTGTCTTGAGGTAGGGTTGAGCGCCCTCGCTCAACCGCGGCTGACCAAGGGTGGTCAGCCCTA
>JBAXRS010000064.1:0-8428 GCA_037131085.1 Verrucomicrobiota bacterium
GGCAAAGGCGGCCAAGGCGGCGGCAAAAAGAAGAAGTAAGGCCGCCTCTAAGGTAGGGACGACCATCCTTGGTCGGCCGCCCTAGGTAGGGACGCGATGACATCGCATCCGCCGCATGTCAGGTAGGGTCGGCACTGCGTGCCGACCTAGCCTGCAATTTCATTCTCAGGTGACAGGTGTCGGCCCTCGGGAAGTCAGCCTTTCGGGGATCAGCCGTCCGGCCATCGGCATCCGGGCTTCTGCGGCCGGCTCCCGATCGGCTGGTTCCCGAACTCCCGGAGCCCGCGCCCGGCACCCGTCACCCGGAACGAACTGCTTCGGTCGCGTATTATATTATAATAATCTAATATAAAATACCCCTTGCCCCCGCCCGCCCGATGTTCACAGTCGGCCGTCATGAACCCCGCCCGCCTGCTCCTTCTGAGCCCGCTCCTCCTTGTCGGCTGCCTCAATCCCCAGGACGTCCATAACAGCGTCAAAGGTGACGATAAGGCCACCATCTCCGTCGGCGCCGCCCAGCGCAGCGTCAAGGTCGGCATGACCAACGCCTCTGTCGCCGAAGCCCTCGCTGCGCACAGACTCCAAGGAGCGTGAGGCCGCTGTAGCCGCGATTCTTCGCCGCGAGGGGTTTTACGTCGTGTCGGCTTGAGGGGGTGAGGGTAGGGCCGACCATCCTTGGTCGGCCGCGGTCGAGGAGGGATGCTCGACCCACCCTGGAGACAGCTAGGACAGCACGTGGTGCTGTCCTAGCCCTTAAATACTACGGATGCGATGTCATCGCATCCCTACCTTCGGGTTGCGGGGGAGGTTGGCTTGGGTAAGGTGGGGCTATGAAGCGTCTGCTCCTATTCGTACTCATGCTGCTGGCCCTCGGCGTCCAGGCGGCAGACGAATACCGCCAAGGCATGGTCGCCGCGGTGCATCACCTGGCCAGCGAGGCGGGCGTCGAGGCGATGCGGCAGGGTGGCAACGCGGTAGATGCGGCCGTGGTGACAGGCTTGGTGCTCGGCGTCGTCGACAGTCATAATTCCGGTATTGGCGGCGGATGCTTCATGCTGATCCGACGGCCGGATGGTGAAATCGTCGCCCTAGACGGGAGGGAGACCGCCCCGGCGGCCGCGACCGCCGATATGTTTGTGCGCAATGGCCATGCGGTGGATGAGCTGAGTCGCACCGGCGCCTTGGCCGTGGCGGTGCCTGGTCAGGTGGCCGTCTTCTACGAGGCCGTGACGCGTTATGGAAAGCTGCCGTGGAAGGTTCATTGCGAGATGGCCGCCAAGATCGCCGAAGACGGCTTCCCCGTCCCGCGAGCCTATGCGAGCCGGCTCGCGAGCGTCGCCGGCGATCTCGCCAAGTTCCCCTCTTCGCGGGCGATTTTTCTGCATGCTGATGGGACACCTCTGCAAGAAGGCGAAATGCACAAGCAGCCCGAGTTGGCGAAAGCGTTGCGTTCGCTCGGTGCTGGCGGAGCCGATTGGTTTTATCGCGGTCCGTTCGCCCAGGCCACGGCCAAATGGATGCGTGAGAATGGCGGACTCATCACGGAGGCAGATTTCGCGGCGTATGCTTTCCAGCGTCGGACTCCGCTGGAGACGACTTACCACGGCCACCGCATCGTCGGCATGCCTCCGCCCAGCTCCGGCGGCGTGCATGTCGCGCAGATCTTGAATATTCTCGAGGCCAAGGGTGCGGGGAAGCCGGAGGATTTTACGCATACCGTCGCCGAGGCTATGAAGCTCGCCTTTGCTGATCGGGCCTTCTGGCTGGGCGATCCCGCGTTCACTAAGGTGCCGCGCGGGCTGGCGGACAAAGAATACGGTCGGTCGCTCGCCGCTAAGATTGATGTCACCATGGTCACGCCGGTCAAAGATCACGGCACTCCGCCGCGTGCGGACGAGCATGTTTTTGAAAAACATACCACGCATTTTTCGTCGGCCGACGTCGCGGGCAATTGGGTAGCGTGCACTTCGACGATCAATACTTCCTACGGCTCCAAGATTGTCGTGCCAGGGATGGGTGTCGTGTTGAATAATGAAATGGACGATTTCGCCGCCGAGCCTGGCGCGCCCAACGCCTTTGGTCTGGTCGGAGCCGAGGCCAATCTTCCGGCACCGGGCAAGCGGCCGCTCTCCAGTATGTCGCCCACAATCGTGTTCGACGGCCAGCGTCCGATCTTGGCCATCGGTGCGGCCGGCGGCCCGACAATTATTTCACAGACGTTACTATCGATCCTGCATATCTTGGATGAAGGTGATACCCCGGCGCAGGCTTTGGCCCGTCCACGTTTCCATCAGCAGTGGAGTCCCGATGAGTTACGGGTTGAGAAGTCGATGCCCGAGGCGATGAAGGCAGATCTCCGCCGGCGAGGGCATGTACTTAACGAAGTTGAATTCATCGGTTCGACTCAAGCGGTAGGCCAGCCTGAGGCCGGCGGTCCCTTTATCGGCGCCCACGACCCGCGTTCGCGCGAAGGCCGGGCGGTAGGCTGGTAATATTTTACCCTACTTCGGGGGCGGCAGATCTGGGTGCCCCTATGTCAGACTATGACAGGTGGCCCCCTAGACAAACCAGGCTAAAATAGTAGAATAATTCTACTATGAGTTACAATCGACGTGAATTCCTCAAGAACATCACCCTGGGCGGGCTGGCCCTCTTCGCCGATGACTGGTGCAAGCGGGTGGCGGAGACGAAAGCGGCGACGGACGGTAAGCAGTTGCCCGACGTATCGGGTAAAAAGAGAAAAAAGGGCGCCCAGGTTCTGAACGCTTTCTGGGTGGAAGGGGCAGGCTATTTTGAGCTCTGCCTGAATGGCACGAAATATGATGAGGTTCCGAAGTTCGAAGATGACGATGATGAATCCTTTGACGAATCGGAGTACGAACAGGATGATGACGAGTCGGCGGCAGATTTTAAGGAGAGACTTGAAGCCGCCCGCGAGGAATGGGACGAGGAGCGTGCCTCAGAGTGGCGAGAGAGGGAAGAAGAACACGAGATGGATTGGTATCGCCACAGCTGCCCGGGCGCTCAGGCCGTGCCTTATCTGCAGGGGCTCTTTGATGCGCTTGACGAACAAGGGTCGCAGGTAAGCTTCGCGGACGTCAGCGAAGTCGGATCGATTGATTTTTACGACGGCGCTTGCCCGGGGAATGATACCTATGTCGCGGCGACCGCTCCCGATTACGCGACGTTGGCAGCGCTGCAGCGCATCCTCAAAGAACTTGGATGGAACTGCCAAGTCGTGATTGTGGAGCCAAATCCGAACGACGCAAAGGACCGTCAAGATTGATAAGCCGGCCAGAGGATAAAAAAGAGGTGACGTCGGTTCGTCTGCGCGCCGTTACCTAGTCTCGGCGGTTTAATTTCTGCACGCGATGGGAACGTACCGACGGATTTGCGGGCAATTTCAAGAAAGGGTTAAAGTTAACGCTTCATAAGTTACGGGCAGGTGACGGTTTGGCATCGACTGGCTATGGAGATTGAGCGGTTTTGGCCCCCCTGCAAAAGTCGAACACTACGCGATGAGTGTCGAAGAAAATAGCCTGTTACGGCCCAGACCTACGGACGTGCCGCCGGCGCCCTCTTTGCGCAAATTGGGCATAGGCGAAATTTTTAGATATTGGCTGACCCGAGTAATTAGTAGCCGGGGGTTGATCATTTCCGTCGTGATCCATTTCTTCCTGCTGATTGTCGCTTTCCTTTGGGTGATCTCCGCATTTACGGATAAAGCGGCCAGTCAGGCTGTATACATCGCCACTGGCGCGGGTGGCGGGGCTGCTGGCGAAAGAGCCAAGATCGTCGAACACAACTTGCAGGCGAAGAAAGAAAAGACGCATGCGAAAAAAGTCGCACGGATTACCACCAAGAGCACTGACGCCAAAATCGCCTTACCTGATTTGCGGGTGAGTGCGGTGATGCCTGATGCCCTGTCTTCTAAACTTTCGGGTACATCCTCGAAGGGCTTTGGCGGGGGTTCGGGCGGGGGCATCGGTTCTGGCAAGGGCCTGGGCGTCGGCGGCACGCGTAATTTCGTCGGTAAACCCGTGATGGGCGCCCATATCGTCGCGACTAAAGTGGCAGTCTTCATGGACGCCTCGAAGTCGATGGCCCGTTATCTCGATCGGGTCGAATCCGAGATCCGTAAGCAGTTTCCCACGGCGGATATCTTCATGTATTCTGGAGTGTGGACCAATGTGAAAGACGATGTGATTATCGGCGGTTCCCGCTACAAAGGCACGACTGGCCGGACCGGCGCGCCCCCTGCCAAGACCACGGACCCGGAAAAGCTCACCGCCAACGGCAAGCGAATCTTCAAGCAATACGATGATAATTTCAAGACGGGGTGCGTGGGCGCGTGGATTGACATCATGCGCAACGAGCGTGCTTACGACGGCTTGGTTATCTTCTCAGACTTCCAAGATGGCGTGACCCAATACCGTAGCCCGAAGGGCGATAAGTCCACCAGCTACTCCACGCGAGACGCCACGATTATTTACTGTGATAGCGTCCGCTCTCGTCTGCCGACCGACGACCGGAAGCCCGCCGAGAAGCATTGGGAAGATGAACTGGTCAATGCGTTTGCGGGGGCGAAATCCGGCCATGGACCCCGGCTTTATTTGTTCTCCACCGAAGTCGAGCCGCAGCCGATCTTTGCCCGTTGCGTAACCGCTTCGGGCGGGCAGTCTAAGATGGTCGAATGGTTGCGGAGCGGCGGGAATCCGCCGCCTGACGCCGATGAACTCACCATCGGTAAGCCGATGGTCGTGAAAGGCGCTACGGGTTCAACAGTTCCAGGTACCGTCCGAGCCACACGATAGCTTAGCCCGAGTAAAGTGTCCTGGCGGAGAGGAAGGGATTCAGCGCGGGAACCCGAAGCCGGCGGCCGGTGGCTGAAAAGCAGATGCCTAAATGCCCGATGCCCCGATGGCCGTCACCTGTCACCTTTATATCAGGCCTTGGCTAGGCCCGATGATGTCGTATTTCTGTCGGCGAATGGACGTGATGGTAATCACGTCCTTAACTAAAGTTGAAGCAGCTAGGGCAGCAAGCGGTGCTGCCCCCACCTAGAGGAATCGCATCCTTATCTCCTCACTTCGATGCTTTGCCGTAGTAGGGGAATTTGTCCCAGGCGTCGTAAGTCAGATCAAGGCGAGGATCGTGGGTCTCGCGCATCCAGGCGTCGACGCGTGCGCGCTGAGCCGCGAGGTCGGTGAAGTAATTTGGGTCGGCGGCGACGTTGGTGAGTTGATGTGGATCCTTGCGGAGGTCGTAGAGTTCTTCGAGTGGGCGCTGGCCGAAGATACGGGCGAAGAACGGCCGGCCGAGGTCGTCGTTCTGGTGCGCCAGCAGAAAGTCCTTAGTTGCGATGGTGTCGACATCACCGAAGGGCCGGCCGTGGAGGAAGAGATTATCGGGATCGCCGGCGGGCCAGCGATCTGGGCGGAGGTTGCGGACGTAAAGGAAGTCGCGGGTGCGGACCGCGCGCATCGGGTAGCTCAGGTGGCCATTGCGGACGTCGGCGTGGCGTTCACGTTCGATGAAGACCGCATCGCGGTTCGTCGCCGCTTCGCCACGGAGCAAGCCATTCAGGCTACGCATCGTCATCACCTTGGGAGGAGTCAGGCCGGCGGCTTCGAGGAAGGTCGGGGCGAGGTCGCCGAGGTTGACGAACGCATCGACCTTCAGGCCGGCTTTGGCTTCTTTACCCCAGCGAATCGCGAGCGGGACGCGCGATCCTTGGTCGTAGCAATTGCCGAGGCCGCGGGGCATCTGCCAGCCATTGTCGGAACAATAGACAATCAGCGTATGTTCGAGTTCGCCCGCGGTTTCGAGGGTCGCGAGGGCGGCGGCCGCTTCTCGGTCCATGCGGATGATGCCGCCATAATAGTTGAGCAGGTCGAGCCGGATCTCTTCGCAATCAGGTAGCTCGGGCGGAATCGGAAGTTTCGCGGGATCGATGCCGGCCTGCTTGGCGTCATCGAGATAGGGTCGCTTACCGGCTTTCGTCGCCGTGTCGGTATTGCCGAGCCAGAAGAAGAACGGCTGACCCGGGCGGCGGGCTTTCAGAAAGGCGTCGAGTCCCGCGAACTTTGGCCCGACCGGATTTTCTTTCCAACCAGAGATCTCGGCATTGCCGGGCGCCCAAGGCTTACCTTGGTAGCCGATGGCGTAGCCCGAGTCGCGGAGTAGCTGCGTGACTACCGGGGTGTCCTGCGGGAAGCCGCTCCAGAGCGAAGCGCGTTCGCCGAGCTCGTGGATCGCCCGACCTGTGAGCAGGCTCGAGCGACAGGGAGAACAAGACGGCGCCGGATTGAACGTATGCGTGAAGAGCACACCTTCCTTGGCGACGCGGTCGAAGGCCGGCGTGCGCGCGTGCGGATCGCCGAGGACGCCGGCGTTAGGGTAGCGCCAGTTGTCGCCCAGGATGAAGAGGATGTTCGGGCGCTCCGCGGCCCGCAGTCCGAGCGCGGTGAGCAGGAGCAGGCAGAGGGTGGGGGCTAAGCTCGGGGAGGCCCAAGCAAGGCGTGTGCGCGGCTTGGATTGAGCGGAGGCTTTGCCGACTTCCGCCGCGGCGGCTTTATTTGACGGCATTCGCTTCCGCCTTTTTCCCCTTCCGCGCCCCTTTCGCGATCTCCTTCTTCTCCTCGGGGCTCAGATTATTGACCGGCGAATCTGGTTCATTGAGCTTCGGCATCACCAGGCGCAGTCGCTCGATGATCTCCTTATATTCCGGCTGGTTATATTCCGGCTGGGCGGCCAAGTTCCGATGCTCGAGCGGGTCGGTCGAATGGTCGTACAGTTCCTCGGCGCCGCCTTTCGCGCCGTAATAAGTAAAGCGGTATCGTCCGTCCGTGACGGAATGGTTCCCGCAGTTGTAAGTCGTCAGCGTGGGGTGGTTCCAAGCCAGGGTCGGATCCTTCAGCACGGGCGCGAAACTACGCCCCTCGTTTTCGGGGTTGGCGGGAAGACCGCAAAGCTCGATCAGTGTCGGGTACATGTCGAGCAGGTTGACTACCGCCTCGCTCTTCAGTCCCGCCTTGGTCACGCCCGGCACGCTTACGATAAAGGGAACCCGGTCAGACTCTTCCCAGAGCTCGGTCTTGCCGTACCTCAGCTTCTCGCTGAGGTACCAGCCGTGGTCACCCCAGACCATGATGATGGTATTATCGGCGTATTTGCTCTTGGCCAGCGCGTCGAAGACGAGGCCGAGGCAGTGGTCGGCGTAACTGATGTTCGCGAGGTAGGCGCGCTGGGCCTGCTTGTGCATGTTAGCCTTGTCGGCAGCCAGGAAGCGCGGATCAGCCGAGAACAGCTCCTTGCCCTCCTTGTTCGTGATGTCCTTCAAGTCGTCGCGGAAAATCTCGACGGTCTTGAATTTATCCAAGGGATAGAGGTCGAAAAACTGCTGCGGGACTTCCCAGGGCAAATGAGGCTTGGAGATGCCGAGGGCCAGGAAAAACGGCTTGCCGTCGAAGTCGCGCTTGAGTTGATCGGCGGCCCATTTGCTGGAGACATAATCTTTGGTCTGTTCGATGGGAGCGGCGACCGCCCCCCACCGGAATTCCTCCCCTTTTTCTTTCGTGGCATTCCCGCTTGCCGATTCCTTCAGGGCGGCGGGAGATTCTGTCCAGAGCATGCCGCCGTTGTTGCCGCCGGCGTCCACGAACTCTTTGAACGCCCACTGTCCTTCGTCCATCCCTTTCGCGGTCGGGTGCTTATGGAAGATTTTCCCCGTGGAGAGGGTGTAATAGCCATGCTGGGCGAAGTATTCCGGCAGCGTCACGACATCCTTCGCCTTCGGGGCGTTCTTCAGGTTCTGCCGATTGCCGTAGACGCCGGTCGTAGCCGGCTGCTTGCCGGTCAGGATAGCCGATCGGCTTGGGCAGCAGACCGTGGAGGGGCAATAGGCCTTGTTCAGGACTACCCCTTTTTCCTTAGCCAGTCGGTCCATGTTGGGGGTAATCGCCTGTGGATTGCCTCCCATGCAGCCCACCCAGTCGTTCATATCGTCGACGGCGATGAACAGGACGTTGTACCCTTTGCTTTGATATTCGGCAGCCTTCTGCCGTGCTTCATCGGCGGCTACCAAGGCGCTCGTCGCGGCGACCGCCATGGCCGCCTGCAGGCAGAGGAACCGAAGGAATTTCACGGGGCTACATTTAAAGGAGACCATTGTGACTCTTTTGTTTGGGGTTGATGAAAGTGTCCTGGCGGAGAGGAAGGGATTCGAACCCCCGGTACCTTGCGGTACATCTGATTTCGAATCAGACGCAATCGACCACTCTGCCACCTCTCCTATCCAGGACTGTTGAGGAAGTCTCTGGATAGCGGGCGGGCAAGAATTAAACGCCAAAGGGCTGCAGGGCAGCGGGGTAATGGGGGTTATCCGAAGGCATCTGATGAATCAGGCCGCCTCAGGGCGGCCGAAGGG
>JBAXRS010000065.1:0-8413 GCA_037131085.1 Verrucomicrobiota bacterium
ACCGGCATCATTACTTATCCTAAGTCCGTCGAGATTCGGGCCGCACTGCAGGCGCAAGGCTTGGCCCGCCTGATGTTGGAGACTGATGCCCCTTATTTGGCGCCCCATTCTGTCCGTGGAAAGGAAAACGCCCCGGTAAATCTCCCCGAGATTTGCGCCCAAGCGGCGATGCTTCTCGGTTTACCCGCCGATGAGGTGGCCGAGGTTTCCACCCGTAATTCTAGGGTTTTCTTCGGTTTCTGAATTTTGATGCCATATCGTCACTCAGGTGACGCGCTTTTAACACACGTCTGCCTCATGATTGGCATCGATGTCACAAAGGGCGATACTTACCAATAAAGACGAGTTCAAGGCAGTCTTAGGGCCGCTGCATTTAGCGGAGCCTCTGCTTGATACCTTCTTTAAAGTCCGTGCATTCGACGATTTTCTTGCTCGCATCCACGCGGCCGGCCGGCCGGATTTTTTTACTTCGGCCTTAGAGCAATCGGGGGTTTCCAGTTCGTGGAACGATACCTGCCTCGCGCGTATTCCGCGCACGGGGCCATTGGTGGTGACGGCTAATCATCCGCATGGTCTGGCGGATGGATTGGTGGCGATGGATTTTATCCTTCGTGCCCGACCCGACGCATTGGTAGTTGGGAACCGTTGGCTAAGCCAGATCCCGGGGATTCGCCCATGGCTCATTGAGGTCAATCCCTTCAAGACGGGAGAGGAGGACACGGGCAACATGACCGGGGTGCGCCGTATCATGTCTCACCTAAAGGCCGGCGGATGTATCGTCACTTTTCCTGCGGGTGAAGTTTCCAGTCTAAAGTTAAAAGCTCGTCGCGTGGAAGATTCTGTCTGGTCTCCTCAGGTCATTCGCTTGGCCCGTAAGGTCGGCGCTTCCGTTTTGCCGCTACATATCGAGGGCAAGAATTCTGCCTTATTCCAAAGCGCGGGCCTGATTCACCCGCGGATGCGTACCGCGTTGCTCTTACGGGAATTTTTCCGCCATCGCGGCAAGGTCATCCGGCTGCGCGTTGCAAATCCAGTGATGCCAGCTCAGTTGCAGGATCATCCTGATGATGAGGAGGCCACCAGTTTTCTCCGGCTACGTTGTGAATTACTTCCGGCTCGCGATCAGTCTTCCCGCGCCAGCGGTACCAAGTCGACGCCGTTGGTACTGGCGCCCATCATCCCGCCCATAAATCCGACGCTCCTTAGGGCTGAACTGGAGAGTCTTCCGCCTGAGGATCTTTTGCTTACGAGCGGAGATTTCCGGGTTTACCGCTTCTTGGGCGCAGATTTGCCGCATACCTTGCGGGAAATCGGACGACTTCGGGAGACGACTTTCCGGTCGGTTTCAGAAGGGACGGGCTTGGAATGTGACCTCGATGCTTATGATGCATGGTACGATCAGATGATCCTGTGGGATGATAAGACTTCGCAAATCGTCGGGGGTTATCGGTTAGGTCCCACGGACCGGATCTTGCCACTTAAGGGAAAACACGGTCTCTATACCTCGACGCTGTTTGAATTTAAGGGTGATTTTTTCCGACGCATGGATCCCGCCTTGGAGATGGGGCGATCGTTCATTCGGCAGGAATATCAACGTAAGCCTACAAGCTTGCCACTGCTCTGGCGGGGTATCGGTCGTTACGTCGTCCGCTTTCCGAAATATCACCTCTTATTCGGGCCCGTGAGCATCAATCCAGAATACGGCCAGGCCTCCAAGGATCTCATCTTGTCCTATCTTAAGAATAATCGCTCAGCCGATGACCTCGCTCCGTTGGTGCGGGCTAAGAATCCGCCACGGGCGATGAGTCTACGCGACGCAGATTTGGACGTGTTGCAACGTTGCGCTTTCGACCTTGATCACGTTTCCGGGCTGGTCAGCGATCTGGAGCCGGACGCCAAATCGGTTCCTGTCCTGCTTAAACATTACCTTAAACTTAACGGTCGGCTCATCGCTTTCAATGTCGACGAGACTTTCGGGGGTTGTCTGGATGGTCTGATTGTCGTCGACCTTACCCAGACCGATCGGAAGTTACTTGCTGCTTATATGGGCGAAGAGGGCGTGAAGGGCTTTTTGGACTTCCACGATTTCGAGGATTCGCGTCCTGGGAAATAAAAAAGGACAGACCGGCTGGCCTGTCCTTTTGTTTCGCTGAAATCAGACTCAGGCTTTCGCGAGTGCTTGTTCGAGGTCGGCGATGATGTCTTCGATATCTTCGATCCCCACGGAGAGGCGTACGTAGTCATCGGTGACCCCGGCACTTTGACGCTCTTCCGCCGAGAGTTGGGAGTGCGTGGTCGAAGCCGGATGGATTGCCAGAGAGCGGGCATCGCCGATGTTGGCGACGTGGCTGTGAAGCTGGAGCGAATTGATGAATTTGCTGCCGCCTTCAAAGCCAGACTTCAGTCCGAAGCCGACCAGCGCGCCAAAGCCGTTAGTCAGGTATTTCTTGGCGAGGTCATGATATTTCGAGGACTTTAAACCAGGATAGTTCGTCCACTTTACCTTTGGGTGGGCTTCCAGGTATTGGGCGACTTTCAACGCATTGGCGCAGTGACGTTCCATGCGGAGATGGAGGGTTTCGACGCCCTGCAGAATCAGGAAGGCGTTGAAGGGTGAGATGCAACTGCCGACATCGCGCAGGAATTGCAGACGCATCTTCATGATGAAAGCGATATTGGCACCGCCCGCTGGCGCGAAAGCCTTGAAGGCTTCCCAGTGCGGGAGGCCATGGTAGGACATGTCTGGTTCGGTGAAGCCAGGGAACTTGCCATTGCCCCAGTTAAAATTACCGCCGTCCACGACGACGCCACCGATACTCGTGCCGTGGCCGCCAAGATGCTTGGTCGCCGAGTGGACGACGATATTGGCGCCATGCTCAAAGGGACGATTCAGGTAGGGCGAGAGGGCGGTGTTATCGACAATCAATGGAACGCCGGCTTCATGGGCAATCTTGCCGACTTCGGCGAAGGGAAGGATGTTGAGGCGTGGATTGCCGAGCCCTTCACCGTAAAAAGCCTTGGTGTTGGGGCGAAGTGCCTTGCGGAAGTTCTCAGGATCGTCTCCGTCGACGAAAGATACTTGGATGCCGAGTTTCGGGAGGGTGTAGTGGAAAAGGTTGTACGTTCCGCCGTAAAGTTGCGCGACCGAGACGATGTGGTCGCCGGCGCTGGCGATGTTTAGGATGGAGGCCGTGATGGCGGCTTGGCCCGACGCATGCGCGAGCCCACCCGAACCGCCTTCGAGGGCGGCGATACGCTGCTCGAGGACGTCGGTGGTCGGATTCATAATCCGCGTATAAATATTACCCAGCTCCTTGAGGCCGAAAAGATTGGCCGCATGTTCCGTGTCGCGGAACTGGTAACTGGTGGTCTGGTAGATCGGGACAGCGCGCGAGCCGGTCGTCGGGTCGGGTTTCTGGCCGGCGTGGAGGGATTTGGTTCCGAGTTTCATAAGGTAGGGAGGGTAATATCAGACGATTTTAAGAACAAAACAAGCGATTTAAGGACTATGACAGCACTGTCGGTCGCCTCGCGGGGCGCAGTTACGTCTCGCCCCCGCTGGCTAATTTTCCCTATTTAAAGTCCTCCATGCCCGTCTTTTTGCACGACACGATGAGTCGCGAGCTTCGGCCGCTCCTGACTAAGCCCGACAAGGCCTCTTTCGGGATGTATTGTTGTGGTCCGACTGTCTACGGCCCGGCCCATATCGGCAACTTCCGGACGTTCATCTTGCAGGATGTCCTTCGCCGTACTTTAGAAGCCTCCGGCATCAAGGTTAAGCACGTACGTAATATTACCGATGTGGATGATAAGACGATACGCGGGGCCTTGGCGGCAGGTCAGTCTTTGACAGCCTTCACGCAAGGTTGGACGGATAAGTTTCATGCGGATTGCACGGCGCTCGGTCTTTTGCCTCCGCACATCGAACCCAGCGCTATTGTTCATATCCCACAGCAGGTGACCATGATCGAGGCACTAATCAAGCGCGGGCATGCTTATGTAGCGAAAGATGGTTCGGTTTACTTCAAGGTCTGCTCCTGTTCGGATTACGGTAAATTAAGTCACCTCGATCTTTCGAAGTTACAGACGCAGGATACCAATAGCGCTGGCCAGGCCAACGATGCCGATGAGTATGATCGCGAGTCGGCGAATGATTTCGCTTTGTGGAAGGCTTTTAAGGCTGAAGATGGGGAAAATTTCTGGCCCAGCCCTTGGGGTAAGGGTCGTCCCGGCTGGCATATCGAATGCTCTGCCATGTCCTTGGAACACCTCGGTGCCACTTTTGATCTCCATGGCGGCGGCGTCGACCTCTGCTTCCCTCACCACGAAAACGAAATCGCCCAGACGGAATGCGCCACGGGTATTAAGGGCTTCGCCGACCATTGGTTCCATAGCGCCCACTTGCTCGTCGAGGGCGATAAGATGTCCAAGAGTAAGGGTAACCTCTACACGCTCGAGCAACTAATTCAAAAAGGCTTCACGTCCAATGAGGTGCGTTACGCCTTGATCAGCGGGCATTACCGTACGCCGCTTAACTTCACGCTTCATGGGGTGGAAAATGCCCGGTCAGCAATCGCTAAGCTCGAGCGCTGGGTAGATCGTGTCCTGCAGATTGCGGGCTTCTCGCGGGCTGAGTTTCTCGCCCCCCAAGTACATGAATTGCAGACGACGTGGGGTAGGTTTGCCCCGGCTTGGGAAAATTTAGAGAACGACCTTAATATCCCTGGTTGTTTGGGGCAGATTTTTACCGTCGTCGGAGAACGCGAAGATCCGACGCCGTCTCTGGCACGCCAAGATATCTGCGGCCTGGCCAAGCTTCTACAAGCGCTTGGCTTGGTCCTGTTTGTCGCCAAGGTCGAAGCCGCGATGCCTGCCGAGGTGGCCGAGCTCGGTGCCCGTCGCTGGGCCGCCAAGCAAGCGAAGGATTTCGCCGCCGCCGACCAGCTACGCCAGGAATTATCCGCGTTGGGCTGGACGATGCTCGACCGCAAAGACGGCTACGACCTGAAGAAAGCGTGATAGGGCAGGGGTTTGCCTCCGTCCTTGCCCTCCGCCTCAGGAGTCCCTAGCGAAAGGATAGCTTTTTACGACATGTCCACCCGCCCGACGATGACTCCCCTTGAGGAGATCCGACACTCTGCCGCCCATATGCTGGGTGCGGCCGTTCTCCGCCTCTTTCCGCAGGCGCAGCTGGATATCGGGCCGCCCACCGATAATGGGTTCTATTACGACTTCGACGTGGATCATTTATTTACGGCCGACGACTTGGTGAAAATCGAAGAAGAGATGCGTCGCATCTCAAAGGAGAATCAAAAGTTCGAGCGGTTCGAATGCACCCGCGAGGAAGCGGATAAGCTGCTCCGTGAACGCGGTCAGCACGCCTATAAGCTCGGCCGCCTGGCGGACATTCCGGCCGGCGAGACGATTTCATTTTATAAGAACGGCGAGTTCGTCGACCTCTGTGCGGGTACGCACGTTCGCTATTCGTCCCAGGTAAAGGCTTTCAAGTTACTTAACATCGCCGGCGCCTATCACCGCGGCGACGAAAAGAACAAACAGCTACAACGTATCTACGGCACGGCTTTTGCCACCAAAGATGAGATGGAGCAGCACATGGTGCGCGTCGAAGAAGCCAAGAAGCGCGACCATCGTAAACTCGGCAAGGAACTGAAGCTTTTCCATATCGACGAAAAGGTCGGCCAAGGCCTCGTGCTCTGGGTGCCCAATGGTGCGATCGTCCGCCAGGAGCTGCAGAACTTCATTTCTGAGCAGTTATTCCTGACCGGGTATAAGCAGGTATTTACGCCCCACATCGGCAACCTAGACCTTTATCGGACGTCGGGCCACTTCCCTTATTATAAAGATGCACAATTCCCGCCGTTGGTTGAGCGCGAGGCGATGGAGCTCCTTTCCAAGGAAGGTTGCGCTTGTGGCGAACTGACCAACAAGCTCGAGGACGGTACCGTCCAAGGCTTCTTGCTGAAGCCGATGAATTGCCCGCACCACATCCGGATCTTCGCTTCGCAGCCGCACTCGTATCGCGATCTGCCCGTCCGTCTGGCCGAGTTCGGGACGGTTTATCGTTGGGAGCAGTCGGGCGAGTTGAATGGCATGACCCGCGTCCGTGGTTTCACTCAAGACGATGGTCACTTGTTCTGCACCGAAGATCAGGTCGGCCCGGAAGTGCTGGGCTGTCTGGAACTCGTCAAGGTCGTGCTCAAGACCTTGGGTCTGAATGATTATCGCGTCCGGGTCGGGCTGCGGAATCCTGATTCGAATAAATACACCGGTTCTTCAGAGAATTGGGATAAGGCCGAGGCCGCCTGCCGGGCCGCTGCCGCCACCCTGGGCGTCGCTTTCACCGAAGAGGCCGGAGAGGCCGCTTTCTACGGCCCCAAGATCGATTTCGTCGTCCGCGATGTCATCGGCCGCGAGTGGCAATTAGGCACCGTGCAAGTCGACTTCAATCTGCCCGAACGTTTCGAGCTTTCGTATATCGGTCCAGACAATAAACCGCACCGACCCGTGATGATTCACCGCGCCCCTTTCGGTTCGATGGAACGTTTCGTGGGTATCCTCATCGAGCATTTCGCCGGAGATTTCCCGACCTGGCTTTCCCCTGAACAGGTCCGACTGATTCCTTTGAACGACGATATGAATGCCGATTGCGAAGCGATGGCCGAACAGCTAAAGGCTGCAAAGATCCGTTGTTCCGTCGACGCCTCTTCGGATAAGCTCGGAGCCAAGATTCGTCGCGCCGAGATGTCCAAGGTGCCGCACATGCTCGTCGTCGGGGCGAAGGAGAAGGAAGCCGGCGTGGTGAACGTCCGCTCCCGGGCTGATAAATCTTTCGAGGGTAACCGTACCCTCACCGACTTCATCTCGCTGATCACGGCCGAAGTTGCGGAACGTCGTCTCAAGGCTCACGTTCCCGTCGCGCCAGCCGCTGGTTCGCCTGCCGCACCTGGAGCTTGATAGCGACGACAGGGTGCCTAAGCGGCAACGATATGCTAAGGCAGCGATGAGGTGAGGGAACGACTCTTGCTTCAGGCGGTCGTGTAGGGTTAATTATTATCATGTCTTCTTCACGCGATTCCTCTCGGCGTAATTTTCTTAAGATGGCTGGCTTGGGGGGCTTGGCCCTTGGGTCCGCCGCCACGCCTGCGCTGGGTGCCGCTCCGCGGGAGGCTTCGGCGAATGCCGCCCAATCTCAGGCTAAGAACGTAATCTTCATGGTCGCTGACGGGATGAACATCGCCGCGCTCTCGCTTGCCCACACTTATCTCCAACGAACGGAGAACCGGACGTGTCAATGGATGAAGCTTTACCGTGAGCTACCTATCGTCCGCGCGCTATGTGAAACCCAATCAGCCAGCAGCCTGGTGACAGATTCCGCCGCCGCCGCTTCTTGCTGGGGCATCGGTGAGCGTATTACCAATGGGGTGATCAATATCACGCCCGACGGCCGGAAGCCCGTCACGATGATGCAGAAGATGCGCAAAGCCAAGAAGCGTACTGGGCTGGTCACTACTGCCACGGCGACACATGCCACTCCAGCGGGCTTCGTGGCGACCATTGCTTCTCGTGCTAATCAGGACGAAATCGCTCCGCAGTACCTTGAGCGCGGCGTCGACGTCGTCCTCGGCGGCGGGACGCAGTATTTCAGCGATGCGCTGATGGGGGATTACCGTAAGGCGGGATACGCCATCGCCCTTAATCGCACCGAACTGCTGGCCTATCAGGGGGGTACGCCTTTACTCGGGCTTTTTGATAAGAGTCATATTCCTTTTGAAATCGATCGGCTTAATGATCCAGCCATCGCCGCTCATACGCCGACTCTTTCCGAGATGACCGACGCGGCCCTGCGTTGTCTGCAGGATTCGCCGGACGGTTTCTTCCTGCTGGTGGAAGGGGGGCGCGTCGATCACGCCGCTCATGATAATGACGCGGCGGCGGCGATTCACGATCAAATCGCCTTTGACGCGACCATCACGACCGTCCTGCGATTCATTGAGAAATATCCTGATACTTTGCTGGTGATCACGACCGACCACGGCACTGGCGGATTACAGCTGAACGGCATAGGCTCCGAAGATCTCGTGGGTAAGGGGTCCGCTTACAGCGAAAGTACGCCCGCGTTCATGCGTCTGACCAAGTTTACCATGTCACATGAAATGATGATGCGGCGCCTGAAGGAATTCGGACCCAAAGGCTTGGCCGGGCTCGTGGTGGAAAAGACCGGGCTGGAATTTAAGGCCGCCGATTTGAGTTCGATTAAGGACGTGAAGTCGCTCTTAAGTGTTCTCCCTAAATATATCGGTATCAGTTGGACGAGTCGTAATCACACCAGTGAAATGGTGGAATTCTGCGCCTACGGGCCTGGCTCCGGCCTCTTTACGCCTTACCTCCGCAA
>JBAXRS010000066.1:0-8159 GCA_037131085.1 Verrucomicrobiota bacterium
GCCGACGTCCTCGCCAAAGCCCGCGCCGAAGTCGCCGGAAAATAGTCTATCGCCCCCTTTATATTTGGTAGGGTCGGCACGCAGTGCCGACCCTACCTGTGACTAAGGGTAATCCTTCGGGGTTTAGGACAAGTTGGCTGCTTTGATACCCAACTTAGCCTCGTTAGATGGATTATAGAATTAGGAAGCATCTCCCGCATGGTCGGCCGGATTGGATCGATGACCGGAACACGCTCTTTGTGACCTTGTGTCATAAGCATCGGGGCGTCTCTCATTTCAACTGTGACAAGGCATGGATGGCCTTAGTGCACGCAGCGGAGCATCTGAGTGCTCGCGGGAAGTGGGCGCCTCTACTCATGTTGGCCATGCCGGACCATCTGCATGCCTTGGTGCGTATTCCTCGAGAGCAAGATATCGGTAAAGTCATCGGGCGGTTTAAGCGTACGACTTCCTATGGATACCCGACCATGTGGCAGGCGGACGGATTTGATCACCGTATACGAGGCCAGTCCGAGTATCTGGCCAAGCGTGCTTATATCCTGCAAAACCCCGTACGCGCCGGGATGGTCGGCCGATCCGATGATTGGCCGTACCGGAAGTCGTGGGAATAAACCGATAATCCGGTAGGGTCAGCACTGCGTGCTGACCTAGGCTGGCACGATACGACTAGGTCGGCACGCAGTGCCGACCCTACCAAGGGGAATGGCCCTACCTCACTCCGCAAACCCGTATTCCTTGAGCATCTGGCCCACGGCCTGTGCTAACGTCGGTCTTAGGAGAAGGGGCGTATTCTTCTGCCCTGCGATCGTGCAATGCAGGTAGCCGAGCTTACGTTCGGCGTCGGCGTCGCGGCCAGCGGCTTCAAGCCAGCGCTGGAGCACGGCGGCGGCGCGCGCCCATTCGGGCCAGTCACTCTCAGCGCTATCGGCGGCCTCGACCAAGGTGCACAAAGCGCAACCGCCGAGGAAGCGCTCGACCGCGGCGGCATCTTCCGCCCCTACGATTGCGATGAGTTTCTCCCGTTCATGCGCTTCCATGGTCAGGTTTTATAACCCAGTACGGGGGCGAGCCACTTCTCCGCCTGCGCGACGCTCCATCCTTTGCGCTGCGCATAATCTTCAATCTGATCGGGCCCGAGGGAATCGACGTCGAAATAAATCGCCTTAGGGTGCCCGAAATAAAGTCCGGAAACCGACGCGGCCGGGTTCATCGCAAAGGACTCGGTGAGCGTGCAACGGGTCGTGCGGTCCGCGTCAAGCAGACGCCAGATCTCGCCCTTCTCGGTGTGCTCGGGGCACGCCGGATAGCCCGCCGCCGGGCGCCGACCGATATATTTCTCGTCCACCAACTCTTCGACGGTGAAGTTCTCTTCTGGCGCATAACCCCAGATTTTCTGGCGTGCTTCGCGATGCAACCATTCGGCCGCGCCTTCCGCAAGGCGATCCGCCAAGGCTTGGATCAAGATCTGCCGGAAGGGGTCTGTGGCCTTGAACGACGCAGCGTAATCTTCGATCTCCTGCCCGGCGGTGACGACGAACGCGCCAAGGTGGTCGCCCGGACGGTCCGAAACGAAATCAGCCAAAGACCGCGCCTGGTTCGTGGTCTTGCGCTTCTGCTGGTCGCGGAGGAAATGGAATTTACCCAAGGCCTGACTCTGCGTGGCGTCGGCGAAGACTTGGACGTCGTCGCCCATCCGTCGTGCCGGCCAAAGGCCGCAAGCCCCGCGCAGGTGGACTTTCTTGCCCGCAATAAGGATATCAAGCTCCCGTCGCGCGTCATCAAAAAGTTTGCGCGCCTCGTGCCCATATTTGGCGGAGTTGAAGATTTTCGGGAAAGTGCCCTTGAGCGACCACGTCACGAAGAATGGCGTCCAGTCGATGAGCTCCGCCACGGCCGCAGGGTCGATCCGTTCAAAGACGGTGACGCCTGGCTGGCGCGGCGCAGGTTGCGGCGCACCCTCCAAGACGAGTGGCCGCGTCCGCGCTTCCGCCAGCGGTACGATGACCAAGGGCTCCCGGCTATCATAAGCCAACTTGGTGGCGGCCTGTTCGGTACGTAGATCGGTGATGAAGCTTTCGCGCTTCGCCGGGTTCAAGAGATCGCTGCAGACGGTGGTCACGAGCGACGCATCGCCCACATGCACGACGGGTCCATCATAGTGCTCGGCCAATTTAATGGCGGTATGGTCCCTCGAAGTCGTCGCTCCACCGATGAGCAAGGGCGTTGTAAAGCCGGCCCGTTTCAATTCTTTCGCGACCACGACCATTTCGTCGAGCGAGGGCGTGATTAAGCCTGAGAGGCCAATGAAATCAGGGTGCATCCGCCGCGCTTCTTCCAAGATCTTCTCCGTCGGAGTCATGACGCCGAGGTCGGTGACGGCGTAATTATTACAGGAAAGCACCACGCCGACGATGTTCTTGCCGATGTCGTGGACGTCGCCTTTGACGGTCGCGATCAGGAACTTGCCTTGCGCGCTGCCGCCGACTTTCTCGGCGTTCATGAAGGGCTCGAGGTGTGCGACGGCGGTCTTCATGACGCGCGCCGACTTGACCACTTGGGGGAGGAACATCTTCCCTTCGCCGAAAAGTTTCCCGACGACTCGCATGCCGTCCATCAACGGCCCTTCGATGACGAGCAACGGCCGGCCGAGCGCTAAGCGGGCAGCTTCGGTGTCGGCGACGATATGCTGGTCGATGCCTTTGACCAAGGCGTGTTCGATGCGCTTCGCGACGGAGCCCTGGCGCCATTCGTCCTTCGCCGAGGTGTCCTGCACCGCTTTGTTCTTCGCGTAACGCGGGGCGGCGTCGACGAGGCGTTCGGTGGCGTCTTCGCGCCGGCAAAGGACGAGGTCCTCAACGAGCTCGCGTAACTCCGGTTCGATATCGCTGTAGACCGCAAGCATGCCGGCGTTGACGATTGCCATGTCGAGGCCGGCCTTGATCGCGTGATAAAGGAAGACGGAGTGGATGGCCTCGCGGACCGGATTGTTACCTTGGAAGGCAAACGAGACATTCGATAGACCGCCTGAAGTCCGCACACCCGGGCAGAGGCGCTTGATTTCCGTCACGGCTTCAATGAAATCCAACGCGTAACGGTTGTGCTCTTTCATGCCCGTCCCGACGGTCAGGATGTTGGCGTCAAAGATGATGTCCTGCGGGTCCACGCCCGCCTCTTCGGTCAGGATCTTGAATGCGCGCCCGCAGATGCGGACTTTATCCGCCAAGCTGGCCGCCTGGCCTTTTTCGTCGAACGCCATGACGACCATGGCCGCGCCGTAACGCCGGCAAAGGCGGGCCCGACGGATGAGCTCGGCTTCGCCTTCTTTGAGCGAGATGGAATTGACGATGGCCTTGCCCTGGACGCAACGCAGACCGGCTTCGATAACTTCCCAGTTCGAGGAGTCGATCATCACGGGCACGCGTGCGATGTCCGGTTCGGGTGCGACGAGGTTTAAGAACCGCGTCATCGAGGCTGGGCCGTCGAGCAAACCGGCGTCAAAGTTGACGTCGATGATGCCCGCACCGGCTTCCACCTGCTGCTTAGCGATATTCAGCGCGGCTTTAAAATCTCCGGCTTCAATCAGTTCGCGGAATTTCTTGGAGCCGGCGACATTACTACGTTCACCGATGCTGACGAAGGAACTGGCCCCGCCGACAAGGTTGAGTGCTTCGAGTCCGGAAGTGCGCAGGGCCGGCGAGAGCGGGCCGAGCGCACGCGGTGGATATTTTTCCGTCCGGCGCCGGATTGCAGCGATGTGAGAAGGGGTGGTACCACAGCAACCGCCTAAGATGTTGACCAAGCCGTCGCGGGCAAAGGTCTCCAAGATGACCGCGGTATCTTCCGGGCCTTCGGGGAAGCCCGTCGGCGAAAGCGGATTCGGTAAACCGGCATTAGGGTAACACGAGACGAAGATGTCCGCCTTGCGGGAAAGTTCTTCGATGTGCGGGCGCATCTGTTCGCCGCCCAGCGCGCAATTCATGCCGATACTGAGAGGGTCCGCATGCCGGACCGAATTCCAGAATCCTTCGGTGGTCTGGCCAGTCAGCGTGCGCCCCGAGGCGTCGGTAATCGTGCCTGAAATCATCAGCGGCAGGCGGAAGCCCCGCGCTTCAAAGGCTTCGTCGATTGCGAATAGGGCGGACTTGAGGACGAGGGTGTCGAAGACGGTCTCGCAAAGCAGCAGATCCGCGCCGGCGTCGATTAGCGCATCGACCTGCTCGCGGTAGGCGTCGCGCATCTCGATGAAGGTGACGTCCCGTTTGCCTGGGTCGTTGACGTCGCGCGACATGGAGAGCGTCTTATTCGTCGGTCCGATGGCGCCGGCGACAAACGCGTCGCGTCCCGGATTCGCCGCCTTGAACTCCGCGACGGCTTGTTGGGCGACTTGGACGGCGGCAGTGTTGAGCTCTTTGATGAGATGCCCCATCTTGTAATCCTCCATCGCGATGGAGGTGCCGTTGAAGGTGTTCGTTTCGAGGATGTCCGCGCCGGCATCCAAGTAAGCACGATGGATGTTCTTGATGACGTCGGGCTTGGTGATGACCAAGAGGTCGTTGTTCCCTTTAAGTTCGCTGGGATGCGCGCCAAAACGGCTACCCCGGTAATCGGCTTCCTGCAGCTTGAGCTGCTGGATCATCGTGCCCATGGCGCCGTCGAGGTAGACGATACGCTGCCGCAGTAACGCTTCGAGGCGCTGGCCGGCCGGAGACAAGGGTAGTCGCAAACGTGACATCGCCCTTAACGTGGGGTTTGTTGCCTAAGGGTCAAGGCACAGGGCGAACTCGCGTGTCATCCGCCGGGGATGATATCGGGCTTCTTGCAGCGTTGGAGGTCCTGGGCCCGATAAAGGACGATGCGCTTACCTTCGAATTTCTCGTCATTCCAGAGGAGCGGGCGCAATTCGTAACTGAAGACCGGGGCGAGGTTCGCCGCTTCGGCTTCCGCGGTCGGATCGCCGCCCTGCCAATAAAGGATGCCATTGGGTAACGAGTGCTTTTGGCCTTTGGCTAAAAGCTGACGGGTGTTGTAGACGAAGGTCCGCAAGTCCGCCACGGCCCGGCCGGTGATGAAGTCGTGCTCGTGGTTCATCGTCTCGGCCCGCGCGTTCTTCACGTCGACGTTCTTCAGCTCCAGACGCGTCGCGATGTCTTGGACGACGGTGATCTTCTTGCCGACCGAATCGACGAGGGTGAAGCGCGCCTTAGGATAAAGTACGGCCAAGATGAGTCCGGGAAAACCGCCGCCCGTGCCGACGTCCATAACGCGACAACCGTCCATGAGCTTGAGGAATTTGATCGCCGCAATGCTCGGCGCGTAGTGGTGCCGCTCGAGGTTTTCGATATCCTTGCGCGAGACGAGGTTGATCTTCTCGTTCCATTCGCGATGCAGCGCGGCCATGGCAGTCAGCTGCGCCCATTGGGCTTCGGTGACTTCGGGAAAGAGCGGAACAAGGGCCTGCATAGTATTTTTTTTAGCGTGCGGGTTGCGGGGGTCGAAGCAAGGATGCTTCGCCGTTTCATGGCCGCCGGACTGGTGCCAAGGCCTCGCGTAGTTGCCCGATCTGCTCCAGCCGCGTCTGGACGGTCGTCCGCTCGGCTTCCTTGCTCGCGAGGTGGATGCGGGCGTTCCAACGCATATACTCTTTCGTCACGTGCAGGCGGGCCTTATCCAGATCCCATTCGCGGCGGACGCCGAGTTCGCTGGCGAGGGCCAGGAGCGCAGGGGAAAATTCTAACATGACATCGCCCGCCACGCGCGGCGAACGTTTCCGGCCCTTGGGCTTCTCGCTTTTCTGCCCGCGTTTGAGGTGCCTCGCGTAATGCGCAAATTGCCCGACGGTCATGCCCAGGTTTGTTTCGTCTAACTCGACGGTGGTCTTGAATTCTTGACCGACGGCACGGGCGAACTCCACCCGGTCGACTTGGGCGAGGAGTTCGCCCAACGCGCGGGAAGCGGGGATTTTGCGCGGCGGCGTGCCGGTCATCTTGCCGATCACCCAGGCGATACGCTCCACGTCCGAAGAACCTTCGCGACTGGCGCTCACTTGTTCGGCTTTCTTCGCCCGCGCCGGACGTTTCTTAGGCTTATTTTTCGCCGGGCGTCGCCGCCAGAGGACCCAAGCTGCGCCGCCCAGGATGCAGGCGCCGCAGACGGCCAAGAGGATGACAATCGGGGAGGGCACTTAACCTAATTGGATGCGGGCCACGTTGAGCGAACCTCGGCCGGCGCCTTCGTCGCGCAGTTCGATGACCAACGGCTGGCCGGTCCCCAGGTCGCGAAACTCCGCCCGCATGATGCCATTAAGATCGTAGGCGAAGGTGACTTCGATGGCTTGGTCCGCCGGCCGTCCGGGCGGCAACGGCATTTCGACTTCGGCGATCCGCAAGACCATCGTCGGATCCGATTCCGGTATCGCCGATTGGGTGACTTCGCAGGTGAGGATGCGCTGGTCTTCTTCGACGGTGTAGTAGGTGCGCGTCCGGGAGACGGGAAGTTTTTCGCCCTTGGCGATGATGACGCTGTTTTCCAGCAAGCCGTCTTCGTCGACCGACAGGGTGCCGTAATAATGCGGGGCGATGTCTTGGAAGCTGATTTCCGCCGCGCGTTTCCGCTGCGCGGGCGAGAGTAGGGCGGGGTCCGCCTTGTGGGCCGCATAAAGCGCGGCGCCCAACGCCACCGCGGTATCGGGGTCGCGCAAAATTGGTTCTTGGCCGAACACCCGCGCCACCGCCGCCCGTACCGCTGGTACGCGACACGTACCGCCCGCCAAAAAAACCGCGGCGATGGCTTGGCGATCGACGCCGGTGCGCAACATCACCCCTTCGCACGCCATTTCGGCTTGGGCGACAAGCCCGACAATCGCTTCTTCAAATTCGGCCCGCGTGACGTTGATCGCGACGCGTCCATGCTTCGCCGAACGCAACGGTAACCGCACGGCTTCGCGACTCGAGAGCCGATGCTTGAGTTCTTCGGCGTCCGCTTTTGAAAATTCGCAATCACCCGCTTTTAATTCTTCGCCGGTCGCCGCCCGGAAATGCCGGCGGACGATCTCGAGTAGCTTGGCGTCGAAATCTTTCCCGCCCAGACGTTGGACGCCTTCGGTGAACACGACTTCCACCGCCATACCCTTGGCGCGGATTAGCGAGACGTCGAACGTGCCGCCGCCGAAATCAAAGACGGCATAAAGCCCGTTGAGCGGCTTCTTGCCGCCGCGGGCGCAGGCGAGCGACGCCGCCGTCGGTTCGTTAATGATGTGCACGTTTGTGAAGCCCGCGCGACGGGCGGCTTCGAGCGTGGCCTCGCGGGCCGAGTTCGTGAAATTCGCCGGGATGGTGATGACCGCGAGGTCTACAGGGCCGTAACCTTGTTCGGCATGTTCGCGGACTTTACGAAGGACGAGCGCCGAGAGGTCCAGCGGCGTGACGCGTTTGCTGAAGACCGGGTGCGAAACGCCCGTGCCCATATCGCGTTTGAATTCCAGGAAGACGTGTTCGGCGTCTTCGGACATCGCTTTGGCTTCGCGGCCGACGACGACGTGGGTCGCGGTCTCGAACGCCACGGCCGTCTGCGTGATCGCCTCGCCTTCCCAGTCGCGGATGATTTCGGGCGTTCCGGCGTCGTCGATGCGGGCCACGATGGTCGTCGTCGTGCCGAGGTCGATGCCGAGGAGGTGCGCCATGCTTCGCCTTTATTTATGGGCGGAGGAACGGAGCTTGGAAAGCGTGAATGCCGGCGGAGTGGCGCGGGTCTCCAGCGGGGCCGCACTTTGCTGTTTCCTTCCGTCGGAAGTTCTCCAAACCTACCAGTTACATGTTCCACCACATCGTCTTCTTCTACCTTAAAAAGGATATCACCGCCGCCCAGCGCGCGGAGTTCGAAACCAAGCTCCGCGGCCTCCTCGCCATCAAGAGCATCCATAGCGGTTATGTCGGCATCCCGAGCCTGCACGCCGTGCGCCCAATCATCGACACCTCGTATGATTTCGCCGAGTTCTTCGTGTTCAAGAACCACGCCGACCACGACGCGTACCAGATCGACCCGATCCACCAGGCTTTTATTAACGACTGCAAGGCCTACTGGGATTCCGTCAAAATCTACGACTTCGAATAAACCCTCGCGGCTTCCCCAAATTAGGCGCCGCCCCCGGCGCCTTTTTTGCG
>JBAXRS010000067.1:0-8085 GCA_037131085.1 Verrucomicrobiota bacterium
CTTTACGGGCGTCTCAACATGGATGAATTCGCGATGGGCTCATCCACGGAAAATTCGGCCACCCAAAAAACTTTTAACCCATGGGATCTCGCCTGTATTCCAGGAGGATCATCCGGAGGCAGCGCTGCGGCATTGGCCGCTGGTCTCGTCCCGCTTGCCCTAGGCTCCGATACCGGCGGCTCGATCCGTCAGCCAGCCTCGCATTGCGGAATCGTCGGATTAAAGCCCACCTACGGACTGATTTCTCGCTTCGGTCTCGTGGCCTTCGCCTCATCGCTCGACCAGATCGGTCCGATGGCTCGTAGCGTCGAAGACTGCGAGCTTCTCCTCTGTGCGTTGGCCTCCGCCGATGCGCGCGACATGACCTGTTTCGCCGCCGCCGATCGTGTGCTGACGCCTGCCGGCGATGCCAAGAAGCTTCGCATCGGTATTCCCAAAGGTTTTTTAGGCAAGGGGGTGGGAGCCGAGGTCGCCGCCGCCGTCACCGCCGCCATCGAATTCTATCGCTCGCAAGGATGCGCTATTTCCGAAGTCGAACTACCTTCCGCAGATCTTGCCGTGCCAACTTATTATGTCGTGGCGACGGCTGAAGCCTCCTCGAATCTCGGTCGCTATGACGGCGTTCGCTACGGCCATCGCTCCGCCTCCGCTGGCACGCCCGTCGAAATGATGACGAATAGCCGCTCCGAAGGTTTTGGTGCTGAAGTGAAGCGCCGCATCTTACTGGGGACTTTCGTGCTGAGTGCGGGCTACGCGGACGCTTATTATATGCGGGCGCTCCGGGCTCGCTCCAAGATCCGAGCCGAATACCTCGCGGCTTTGGCTACGGTCGATGTGTTGCTGACGCCGACGGTCCCGACGCCCGCTTTCAAAGTCGGCGAAAAGGCCGCCGATCCTCTGCAACTCTATCTCGAGGATATTTTCACGATTCCCGCTAATCTCGCTGGGCTGCCGGCAATTTCGGTACCTTGCGGTAAATCGGGACATCTGCCCGTCGGCTTCCATCTCGTCGGAGCACCGCTCTCCGAAGCCAAACTCCTGGCCGCTGGCCGCCTCTTTGAGGCCGCCCACGGTTTCGCCCACCAGCAAGCCGCCCTATGAGCACCCCACCTTCTGATTGGGAAGTCGTCATCGGACTCGAGGTCCACGTGCAGCTGCACACCCGTGCGAAGGTCTTCGCCTCGTCTCCCTGGGGTTTTGGTAAAGAGCCCAACGAGCAAGTCGACCCAGTCGTGTTAGGACTTCCCGGCACATTGCCGGTCGTGAACCGCGAAGCAGTTGAGAAGTCCATCCTGTTCGGTTTGGTCGTAGGTTCATCGGTGCCTGAGCAATGCGCTTGGGATCGAAAAAACTATTTCTACCCCGATAATCCTAAGAATTACCAACTCACCCAAAAAGATTTCCCAGTCGTCGTCGGCGGCCAGGTGGAAATCGAACTGCCGGGTATTTCGCGCAATGTGATGGGCGAGCATAAGTTCGTCCGTATCCATCATGCGCACCTTGAAGAAGATGTGGGTAAGCTCAGCCACGCGGGCAGCGGCTCACTCGTCGATTATAATCGGGCCGGCGTGCCTTTACTGGAAATCGTCACCGAGCCCGATCTTCGTTCTGCCGCGGAGGCCGAAGCTTTCCTGCGTTCCTTGGTCGCACTTTTAACCCAAGCGGGCGTGGCGGATTGTGACATGGAAAAAGGGCAACTTCGTTGTGATTGTAACGTGTCCATACGTCGTCGTGGCACCGAGAAGCTCGGCACCCGCACCGAGACCAAGAATTTGAATTCCATTTCCAGCGTCCGCGATACGGTCATCTACGAGACTGCCCGGCAGATTCGCGAGTTAGAGGCTGGTCGCACCATCACGCAGGAAACTCGCGGTTGGAATGCGGAGCTGAGTCGCGGCTATGTCCTGCGGGATAAGGAAGATGCCCACGACTACCGTTACTTCCCTGATCCTGATATTCCCACGTTACGCATTTCGCGCGAAACGGTCGCCCGTTTACAAAAACTTGTCCCGGAAAACCTTTACGATCGGCAACGCCGATACGTCGAAAAGCTTGGCCTGCCTTTTACGGCGGCCTCGGTGCTGGTGGCTAATCGCGAACTTGCCGAATGGTTCGAGGCAGCCGCTGCCGCTCACCCTGCTAATCCGCAGGGCATCGCCAACTGGGTGACGAATGACCTGCTGCGCGACCTTGCCGCCTCCGGCGCCGCTGGCGCACCTCTCACCGACGAGATGCTCCCCGAGGTTTCGCTGGCCTCCTGCCCCATCAAGCCAGCTCAGTTGGCGGGTTTGGTCAAACTCACGGACGAAGGCGTGATTTCTAAGCAACAAGCTAAAGAGGTTTTCGCTGAAATGTTTAAGACGGGCCAAGAAGCGCTCGCCATCGTGGATGCGAAAGGTCTTCGTCAGAATAGCGATACGGGTGAGTTGGAGAAAATCGTGCAAGAAGTTATCGCTGACCCCGCGGTGGCTAAATCTATCGCCGAATACCGCGCGGGTAACGAGAAAGCGATCAACGCCCTGAAGGGACCCATCATGAAGCGTACGCAAGGTAAGGCTAACCCGGTTCTCATCGATCAGCTTCTCCGCAAATTCCTCGGATGAACAAAGTTTCAACTTCGCCCCTGGTCGCAGGCATCAAGGCCGCGCGCGACAACGCCATTCCGCTGGTCGTGATTCTGCTGGCCGCCGCCGGGCTGGTCATCGCCTACAGGTATCAGGTCCCTTTTGTCGTGACGGCACTCAATCATGTCGGCGCATTGAATAAGGCTAACCCGATGGCGTTTGCGGCGATTTGCACCGCCATCACCTCAGGTCTTATCCCCTGGATTTTTCGAATGGTCATCCGCGGCTTGCGCCCGCCGCATCCCCTGGGTGACCTCGTTCATAGCATGGTCTGGTGGGCCGCGATGGGGATGCTCGTGAGTTACTTCTATCAACTGCAGGCAGCCTGGTTCGGTGATGAGGCCAATTTGCGTACGGTCCTATTGAAGGTGTCCGTAGATATGGTGGGCTTCACGATTTTAATCGGCGCGCCCTTTAATGCGATTTCGCATCTCTGGAAAGATTGCGGTTGGGATACCGCTCGCCTTCGTGCCGCCATGGGCCCGGGGTGGTATCGTCGCTTGGTCTTTCCGAACTTATTGACGAACTATTTTGTCTGGTTCCCGGGTGCGCTTATATTTTACAACATGCCGACCGACCTCCAATTGGTCGTGGCTAATTGTATCGGTTGTTTCTGGGCACTCATGTGTGCCCGGATTGCGGCTCACTCGGGCGTCCCGATCACCGACGTCCATGCCTGAGCCGGATTTCTTGCCCGCTCGCCATCCCTCGCTTGAAACCTTGGTCGCGTTAGGCGAACCTCACCCACGTGCCTGACTTGTTTGGAGAGACTGAACCCGGCGTCGCCGAGGTGGTCCCCTTTGATGGCGGGGCTCGGGCCTATTCGTATTCCGTGCCGGCGGCCCTTAAGGACACGCTGCAAGTCGGCCAGCTGGTCCGCGTACCGTTAGGGGCCCGGGTGAGTCTGGGGGTCGTCTGGAAATACCCTGCCGAACCTTTAGTGGGCACGAAGCTGCGGAGTATCGTGGTGCTCGAGCACGAACAGCCCGTGATGACCCCCGATTGCTGCAAGCTCGCCGAATGGATGGCAGGGTATTATGGGTGTGGACTTAATTCGGTGCTGGAGACGGTTCTTCCCGCGGCCGTACGCAAAGGCGTTCGTCCCGTGCTCCGACGGATGTTGTCGTTGATTGCCCCGCCTGAAGCCGAGGCTTTAGCGAAGATCCGTCGCAAAGCGCCCCGCCAAGCTCAGCTCATCGACTTTCTTTCCGCCCAAGCTGAACCCGCCGACCGCGCGAAAATCGCAGCAGACTTAGGCATCGGGCCCTCCGCAGTCGCAGCGTTAATCGCTGCCGGGATGATTAAGGAAGTAACCAGCGTGCAATGGCGCGTGGCTTATGATGATCCCTTTTCCGAAGGTGAAACGGTCGCCGCCGCCGGGCATATTCTCAATCCGGAACAGTTGGCCGCCGTCACCTCGGTGACCGAAACGCTGGACAGTAAGGCTTTCCGGGCGCATCTCCTGCACGGCGTTACCGGCTCAGGAAAGACGGAGGTTTACGTCGCCTTGATCCGTAAGGTGATCGCGGAAGGGGGGTCGGCGATTTTCCTCGTTCCCGAAGTGGCGCTGACGCCGCAGACGGTGGGTCGTTTGCGTTCAAGACTGGCGGACCTGGGAGCCAAGGTTGTCGTCTGGCATAGTCACCTTTCGGCCGGCGAACGTTTTGATGCTTGGATGGCCATGTCGCTGGGGCAGGCGAGGGTAGTCGTCGGCGCCCGTTCCGCGGTCTTCGCCCCTCTTCCGAACCTTCGCCTCATCGTCGTCGACGAGGAGCACGAGCCTTCGTTCAAGCAGGGCGAAACACCGATGTATCACGGGCGCGATGTCGCGGTGATGCGGGCTTCGCTGCTGGGCGCCGCTTGCGTGCTGGGTTCGGCGACGCCTTCCTTGGAAACCTGGAAGAACGCCACGGCCGGCCGCTATGTCCTCAATACGATGCCGAAGCGGGTGGATGACCGCCCGATGCCTGCGTTTCGTATCATTGATATGCGTCGCGAGATTCTGCACTCGAAGGGACAGCATATTCTTTCTCGCGAATTGGTGGACGGTATCCGCGAACGACTCCAGAAACGCGAACAATCCATCCTTTTCCTTAATCGCCGTGGGCATTCCCGTTCGCTCGTCTGTCCTGATTGCGGCGAAGCGGTGCAGTGCGCCCGTTGCAGCGTTTCGCTGACACTCCATCGCACCAACGACACGGCCCGCTGCCACCTTTGCAACCATCAGGAACGCGCGCCGGTGGTCTGTCCGAAATGTCGTTCGCCGAAGGTGCGCTGGAAGGGCTATGGCACGCAAAAGGTGGAAGAAACCATCGCACAACTTTTTCCGCGAGCCAAGGTCGCCCGGATTGATGCCGATACGATGGGGAAGAAAGACCTTTTCCGTCAGGTGCTTTCCGATTTCCGGGCGGGTAAATATGACATGCTGCTGGGGACACAGATGATTGCGAAGGGGCTGGATTTTCCGCGCGTGACGTTGGTGGGGATCATCGACGCGGATCTGTCGCTTCAGTTACCTGATTTCCGGGCCTCAGAGCGGACCTTTCAGTTGCTGACGCAGGTAGCCGGCCGGGCGGGTCGCGGCCAACTTGAAGGCGTCGTTGTGGTGCAGAGTTTTCAACCTGCTTCGGATCCGATTCAATTTGCCAAACGGATGGATTTTCAAGGCTTTGCCGCCGCGGAATTAGTGAAGCGCTCAGAATTCGGCTACCCGCCTGAACGGCATTTGATTCGGCATATTTTCCGTGGACGTAATGCGGAGAAAGTCAATTTCGTCGCGGACGCTTGGGTCAAGGAACTCGAACGCCTGCACCCTGGCATTGCCGAGATTCGCGGGCCCGCCCCTTGTCCGTTCGAAAAGATCCAAGATCAGCACCGTCTGCATATCTGGTATCTCGTCTCGGGCGTAAAAACTTTTCTCGGGGCGTTACTGCCTTTGCGGGCGAAGTTCCTGCGCGAGGACGATGTCATCGACGTTATCGACGTCGACGCCCAAGACTGCGCCTGATGCGGCTTACCACCAGCGCTTACGTTTCATCCAGAGGATGATGCCAATCGCGAGCAGGGACATCGTCCCCAGGGCCAAGAAATAGCCATATTTGTGGCCCCATTCGGTATGGATTTCGGGCATGAACTGAAAATTCATCCCCCAGAGGCCGGCCAGAAAAGTTAGGGGAATGAAAACCGAGCTCATCACCGTCAGGGTGCGGATCACTTCGTTGGTCCGGCGTTCTTGCTGGGTATGGTGATATTCTTGGAGGTCTTGCAGAATCATACGCGCGTGCTCGATGCGGTCCGCCGCGCGGATGGCGTGGTCATACAGGTCGCGCAAGAACATGTCCAAGGAGGGCGGGAGCAGCGGGTGCTCGTAATGTTCGAGCACGCTGACCATATCCTTCAGGGGTTGGGCGAGTCGGCTGAGACGGACGACGATACGCTTGAGGCGGTAGACTTCGTTGAGGTCCCAATTATCCGTGCCCTTGAGAATGGAGTCTTCCAGCTCGGTGGTGGCGTCCTCGATTTCTTCCGTCTGGTAAAGTAACCGGTCGACGAGCGTATCGAGGAGCGAATAAACGAGATAGCCGGCATGCCATTTGCGGATGTTGCCTTTATTGTCGGCGATGCGCTTCTCGACGGCTTCGAAGACTTTCTCGTCGTTTTCGTGGAAGGAGATGACCCAGTTTTGAGCGGCGACGATGGAAATCTGTTGCCCGCGCGGGGTGTCTTCTTCGACGCCGATACGTACCGCCCGGGCGATGGCCAGAAGCTTTTCGCCGTGCTCTTCGAATTTCGGGCGCGAGGTGACGGTCAGGATGTCTTCCTGAGCCAGCATCGGGATATCAAAAAAGGCTCCGACGATGTGGACGATCTGTGGGTCGGTGATGCCTTGGACCTGAATCCAGACCATGCCTGGTTTACCGGCATAGCGACCGATGGCATCCAGCTCGGAAAACTCCTCCAGCTTGCAACTGGTCTCATCATAGGAAATGACCCGAAACTTGGTCGGAGCGGTCGACTCAAACGGCGAGGCGGCTGGCAACTCGCCCGGGGCGCGGCCGATTTCCGTCTCCGCATAGGCGGCTTCGCCGGACAAAGGGACGGCATCGGCCTTTAAGCCCAAGCGCGTGCGTATTTCCTGCATGCGACGTTCGAGGAACGAGCGGCTCCGGGCTGCTTCCTGCTGTCGTCTTTGTTGCTGCCGACTCATGGGCACAGCATTCCGAGCCTCGTCGGTTTGTCAACGGGTCTGCGGTGCCCTGACTGCCCAGATTATTTAACTTTTTGGCGGGATTTGCTGTTCCGGCGCCCGTTTTTACCGATGCCCATCGATTCGAGTTTCCCCTGATGGATCTTCTGGAAGAGATTGTTGGAATTGATCACGCCGAGGCAATAAAGTGCTGAAGCCACGTCCTCGGTCTTGTCCTTGTTCACCAGTCCGGCATTCGTTAGCCATTGCGCGAGCGCGTTATGGAAATTACTCGGGCTGATGTCCATGCCTTCGCCCCCGAGCCGCAACCAGAACTCGGTGCGCAGCGCGATGGTGCAGTTGCCCCGCTTGTCGTGGGTTTTGCTGATGCGTTTAAGAATGTCGCCTAAGGTTTCGGAGTTCTTGTCAGAATCTTCGCTCATGAGAAAGTTAGTCGAATAGAGGGGTTGGGGTGCAGCTGGATTCAGGTGCGAGTAAGTACTTCTTCGACACGCCGATTTGATATTTAATTCTGAGATTACGGGAACCCTTAAATGATATTTTCAGTGTAATATTATATAGTTAATAATAATTTATCCGCCCCAGGGTGCGGCGCGGACTTCAGGCCAGATCTCCGGCCCGGCTCGGCTGGAGCGGACGGTTTGTTATTCGGGTGGTCGCGACAGGACTTGAACCTGTGACTTCTACAATGTGAATGTAGCGCTCTAACCAACTGAGCTACGCGACCTAACCCGAAGTGGCTACTTTAGCGTAGGAAAAATAAGACAGGCAAACCTCATTTGTGTTCCCTCAGGGGCTTGCCATGACGTGAGATTACCCAATTATGTCAAGAAATGGATGCCGCCCACACTACTCCTGCGCCACGCGTGGCCGACGAGCGTCTGATTCGGCTGTCGGCCTCGGCGGGAGTCAAAGTGAAGGCGCTGGCTTTACGTGAGGCCCAAGGCAGTTTGCTCCGGGTCGCCATTTCCGGCGGTGGCTGCAATGGCCTGTCCTACAAGATGCGTTTCGTCGGCGAAGCCAAAGCGGCGGATATCATGGTCAGGTCGGCAGGGGTCGAGGTCTTGATCGATCCGAAGTCGGCCCTCTATCTGCGGGGCACGCAGTTGGATTATTCGGATAAGATGATCGGTGGGGGCTTTAAGTTCTCCAACCCCAACGCCAAGGCCAGCTGTTCCTGCGGGGAGAGTTTCTCGCTTTAGTCTGCGACTAAAGCGAGTGGCAGGGCTAGGGCTAGGGCTGGTATGTTTGTCT
>JBAXRS010000068.1:0-7960 GCA_037131085.1 Verrucomicrobiota bacterium
TCCGGCGAATGGAACACCATCGAATGTTTCGCCCTCAACGGCAACGCGGTCTTCCGGCTCAACGGCCACACCGTCAACGTCATCTTGAATTCCCGTTATCGCGAGAAGGGATCGACCGTCGAGGTCCCTATGAAAGCGGGTAAGCTCCAGATCCAATCCGAAGCGGCTGAGTGCGAATATCGCCGATTTGAAATCCGCACGCTGACCGCCTGGCCTACCGACGTGGCAAAAGATATACCGTCCCTTCAGGTCAAATAACCCTCATCCGATGCTCCGAGCCCTCGATCTGCGCAAGGACTTCGGAGGACTCACCGTCCTGCATCCATTATCCGTCGATTTCCACGCCGGCGAAGTCCACGCTTTGATGGGCGAAAATGGTGCCGGAAAATCTACGCTAATGAAAGTCTTGGCAGGGCTGTATCAGCCCGATGCCGGTCAAGTTCAATGGCGCGGAGAAATCGTCAGCTTTGGCTCCCCACAAGACGCCCTCACGGCTGGTATCGCCATGATCCATCAGGAGCTAATGCCGATACCCGACCTGACCGTTGCGGAAAATATCACCCTCGGCATCGAACCGGCTGGCCTCCTCGGCCTCATCAACCGCAAGCAGCAACGCCAAAGAGCGCTCGAGCTTTTACACGAACTTGAAGCAGGCATCGATCCTGACCGTCTAATGCGCACCTTAACGGTCGCTCAGACGCAAATCGTCGAGATTGCCAAAGCCCTTGGTCGCCATGCGGATGTTGTCCTGATGGACGAACCGACCGCGGCTCTTTCCGACCACGAGATCGCCGCGCTATTCCGCGTCATCAGCCGTCTCAAAAACCGTGGCGTAGCCATCGTCTATACCACCCATAAGATGGATGAAGTCTTTCGGCTCGCCGATCGCATCAGCATCCTGCGGGACGGCCGTCTTATCACTACCGCACCGGTCAACGAACTTAACCCTCAGAAACTGATCAGCCTCATGGTCGGCCGTGAACTCGCTGATATCTTTCCACCCCGCTCCGAACCTAGCCGCGAGCCAGTGCTTGAAGTCAGCGGACTCACGCATGAACCCGCCTACCGTGATATTAATCTTACGCTCCACCGCGGTGAAATCCTCGCCTTGGCAGGACTCATGGGAGCAGGCCGGACCGAAATTGCCAGCGCACTTTATGGATTGCAGCCGGCGACATCAGGTTCGATTTCGATTCACGGCAAGAAAGTCACCCTTGATTCCCCGGATACCGCTATCGCGCACGGGATCGGCATGGTCACGGAAGATCGTAAGGGGCTCGGATTAATACCAGCGCTGAGCGTTCGGGAAAATATTTCGTTGGCTGCCCTACCCCGTTTCGCCCTTGGACCGTTGGTACGACACACCGAGGAAGCCAACGCCGCCCGCTACCAGATCCAAGCCTTCGCAATCAAAGCTAGCAGCCCTGAACAACCCATCCAGCAACTGAGCGGAGGCAACCAGCAGAAAGCGCTCCTTGCCCGTTGCCTGCTTAATGAACCTGAAATCATCATCCTCGACGAACCGACGCGCGGGATCGATATCGGCGCCAAATCAGAAATTTACGATGTCATCCAAAAATTGGCTGCCCAAGGCAAAGCGATACTCCTGATCTCTTCCGAACTCCCCGAAGTTCTCGCTCTCTCCCATCGCATCGTCGTCCTGCGCCAAGGCAAGACCACCGCGACGCTCGAAGCCTCAAGCTCGGACCAAGAGTCGCTGCTCAAATTCGCCATGCCGCTTTAATCATTATGCCATCCTTCGATCGTAATCTGCTCCACCGTTTTGGGATTCTTATCGTTATCCTGCTCATCGGGCTTGGACTCTCGCTCACCACGGATACGTTTCTGAGCTTCTCCAACCTCACGAATGTCGCCCGACAGGTTTCGATCAACGGCATCCTGGCCATCGGTGTCACGTTCGTCCTCCTTACCGCTGGAGTAGACCTTTCCCTCGGCGCGGTCGTTGCCTTAAGTGGTGTCGCCTGCGCGACCTTTGCTCATCCGGGCGAACATAACGTCACCCTCCCTATTTTCATCGGACTCGCCACCGGCGCAGCCTGCGGACTTACGAACGGCGTGCTCGTAACAAAAGGCGGGGTCGCTCCCTTCATCGTGACGTTAGGCATGATGACGGTCGCGCGCGGCTTAGCGCTGATCGCCAGCGGCGGACGACCCGTCGCCGACATGTCATCCAGTTTGACTAACCTAGCCGGGGATATTTTAGGCATTCCGATTCCCCTGCTCTGCTTCGCCGGCGTCGCTTTGCTTGCTTGGATATTTCTCCGCAACTTTCGACTTGGACGTTACATCTATGCGGTCGGCGGTAATGAGAATGCCGCCCGGGCCGCCGGCATCTCGGTGACGAAAGTCAAACTCTTCGCCTATACGACCTGCGGCTTATTGACTGGCCTGGCTGGCGTCGTGCTCGCGGCTCGTACCACTACCGGACAACCTAACGCCGGTATCGCCTATGAACTCGACGCCATCGCCGCCGTGGTCATCGGCGGCACGAGCCTAGCCGGCGGCGTGGGCACCATCAGCGGTACCATCCTCGGCGTCGTGCTCATCGGCGAAATCAACAACGGATTGGATCTGCTCAGCGTTTCGTCCTATTATCAGGCAGTAATCAAGGGGATCATCATTGTGGGTGCGGTTTGGCTCGACCGTCGGCAATCCCGTTCCTAATCCTTAGGCATGCGCCTTACCCCTCGCCCCGTCGCAGGCTTCTTGTTCATCGCCTGCTCCCTCGCCGTCGTGCTCGCTTTGTTCACGGGCTGCAAAAAAACATCCACGCGCAAGGAAGGCGAAATATTGATCGGCTTCTCCTCCCGCGACCTTTCCGCCGAGTACACCGCGAAACTTTCCGAAGCCGTGGTTGATTATACGAAGACCAAGCCAGGCGTACGCTTGGTGATGGTCGATGCGCAATCCGACGCCCAGAAGCAACTGAGTCAGATCGAGAATTTCATCTCCCAGAAAGTTGATGTCATCATCCTGAATCCTTGCGAACTAGAGGCCAGCACGCCCGCCGTAGACCGAGCCAAGGCCGCCGGCATCCCGATTGTGCTCGTCAACCAGGTCACCAAATCAGCGGGCGACGCCTATATCGGCTCCAATGACGTAGACGCCGGACACATCGCCATGGAAACTATCGCCAAACAACTCGGCGGTAAAGGCGGCGTGTTGATGATCCACGGCATCATGGGTACCTCGGCTCAACTTCAACGTGAAGCGGGCGCCCGCGAGGTCTTCGCCAAATATCCCGGTCTCAAGCTGGTGGATCACCAAACCGCTTCATGGGATCGGGCCAAAGCGATGTCCCTGACCGAAAATTGGATTCAAGCCCACCGAGGAAAATTCCAAGCCATCTTCGCCCATAACGATGAAATGGCCATGGGTGCCCTGCTGGCCCTCGAACGCGCCGGGATCAAAAAAGAAGTCTACGTCATCGGTATCGACGCCATCGCACAAGCGCTCACCGCGGTCAAAGAAGGCCGTCTGGATGCGACGGTATTTCAAGACGCCCTGGGCCAAGGCCAAGGCGCGGTCGATGCTGCGCTCCGGCTGGCTCGTAAACAGCCGGGCGCCAAAGAAAGTTATATCCCCTTCCGACTCGTCACCCGCGACAACGTCGGCGAATTCCTTCCCAAGAAATAAACTACCATGAAATCGCTCCTCGCCCTCCTCACCTTTGGCCTTCTCGCCGTGACCGCCGTCGCCGCCGATAAGCCCGATACCCGCCTCTTCGAGATGCGCGTCTACTACGCCAAGCCCGGCAAGCTCGACGCCCTGAACGCTCGCTTCCGCGACCACACCCTTAAGCTCTTCGCCAAGCACGGCATGACGAGCCTCGGCTACTTCGTCCCGGTCGACAACAAGGAGAACAAGCTGGTCTACTTCCTCGCGTTCCCTGACCGCGCGGCCCATGACGCTTCCTGGAAGGCCTTCGGAGCGGATTCGGACTGGAAGGCGGCGGCGAAAGCCTCCGAAAAAGACGGCAAGCTGATCGATCACATCGAGAACACCTTCCTGACCGCCACCGAATATTCGGCGCTCGCCCAGGCCAAGGACTACGGTGTCGGCGTCTTCGAACTCCGCACCTACACGACCGAAGCCGGCCGCCTGCCCGACCTCAACGCCCGTTTCCGCGATCACACCCTCAAGCTGTTCGAAATACATGGTATGACCAATGTCAGCTACTGGAACTTGGCCGACGACCAGACGAAAGCCAAGAGCCCTTACGTCGCAGGCAACACCCTGATTTATCTTCTCACCCATAAGTCCATCGATGCCGCCAAGGCCAGCTTCGACGCTTTCCGTGCCGACCCGGTATGGGTCGCCGCTCGCGCTGCCTCCGAGAAGAAGGCCGGCGGTTCGCTCACAATTAAGGACGGCGTGAAGTCCGAGTTCCTCGTCCCTACTGATTACTCCCCAATTAAGTAAGCGAGAACTCAACCTGCCACGAAGCCCCTCGTTCGAGGGGCTTTTTGTTTCAAGTTCGCCGAATGGTGAACGCTGGTAGGGTCGGGACTACGTCACGACCCTGGGCACGGCGTAGCCATGCCCCTACCTTACGGCCACCATCCGGCGGCCGAGGAAAACTTCTGTTCGACCTCTCCCGGCACACGCACAACCTACCCCCATGGATTCCCCTGCATCCTCCCGCCGTCGTTTCCTCGCCTCCTCCCTGCTCGGCCTAGGAGCCCTAGAAGTGCTAACGAAGGTCACGGCCGCCTCGAGCCCAAAACCCGGCTTCCTGACCGAAGGCGAACGGGACATTCCGCTTACCTCAGACTGTGATGTCATCGTCTGTGGTGCCGGGCCGGCCGGGGTAACCGCTGCCATCACCGCCGCCCGCGCCGGCGCTAAGGTAAGGCTATTTGAAGCTCACGGCTCATTGGGCGGCGTCTGGACTTCGTCTCTTCTCGGCTACCTCCTCGATTTTGATAAGCCAGGCTTTAACCAGGAACTGGTAAGACGTCTGCGCGAACGCGACGCCGTGGTGGGCACTGGCACCAATGGGATCAGTTACCATCCCGAAGAAATGAAACTTCTACTCGAAGAACTTTGCGGCAAAGCAGGCGTCATCGTCCACCTCCACACCCGCATCGCGGCTGTCCATAAGATTGGGCGTCGTGTCAATGCCATCATCACCGAATCCAAGTCAGGTCGCGAAGCCTGGCGGGCCCCGACCTTTATCGACACCACCGGCGACGGCGATGTCGGCGCCCTGGCAGGCTGCCAATTCGAAATCGGCGTGGCCGATGCCTGTCCCTGCCAACCGGTCAGCATGGATGCCCTCCTAGTCGTCAAGGATGTCACCCAGTTGACGCAGTTCATCCATGGCTCGGGTTCGGCCGTGAGCAAGCAGAGCATGAACGATTCGAAGAAGAACCTACTCGCTGAAATCAAACGAGGCGGTTTTGACCCGAGCTACCAAGGCCCGACCATTTTCCCGATCCGCGATAATCTCATCTTGGCCATGCTCAATCACGAGTATGGCATCAATGCCACCGATGCAAAGGCCGTGAGCGCCGCGACGATCAATGCCCGCGCGGAGATTCATCGCATCATTCGGGCGTTGCGCTCCCTTGGTGGCCCTTGGGAAGGATTACAGATTGTCGCCACGCCGGAGCAAATTGGCATCCGCGACGGGCGTCGTATCAAAGGACGTTACAAAGTCGTCAAGGGTGACGTCGTCTCCGGCGCCCGCCATGATGACGCCGTAGTTCGCGCCACTTTCTCGGTCGATATCCATGCGCTGACCCGGAACGACCCAGCCTTCAGCAACCAAGGCGTCAAAGTGAAGCCTTACGACATCCCTCTTCGCGCTTTGATCGCCCATGACGTCGATGGCCTCATGATGGCCGGACGCTGCATCAGCGGCGATTTCATCGCCCACGCCAGCTACCGCGTGACTGGTAATGCCGTCGCGATGGGCGAAGCCGCGGGTGCGACCTGCGCCCAAGCGGCCCAGACCAAACAGATGCCGCATGAAGTAACCTGGGCAAGCGTCCAGCCTTTCATCGCCAAGGCCCGAGAAATAGGCGCCACCTAATCTCGCACTTCGCAGAAACTGACCTGATGACAATTTTGCACCCAAATGGCACTCTGAGATTCATTCTTCGCTGGTTGATCATTTTAGCCAGCGTGAGTTTCGTAGTCGGTCTCGCTGGAGCGGCTTTCCTACTTTCACTGACTTGGGTCTCTGCCACTTTTACCACGCATCACTGGCTGATCTTCTTTCTCCCCATCTTCGGCCTCCTATCGGTCTGGGCTTATGAAACTTTCGCACATAGCTCAGCGGGCGGGGTTAAAACCCTCATCAATCAGATCAAGAACCCCACCGCCATTTTGCCAGCTGCCAAAGGGCCGATGATTTTTGGCACCACCCTTCTTTCACACCTTGGCGGGGCCTCGGTCGGACGCGAAGGAACCGCCCTACAACTCGGAGCCTCATTGGCGGATCAGTTCAGCCGAATCTTTAAGCTCACGGAGACAGAAAGGCAGACTCTATTGCTCTGCGGCGTCAGCGCCGGTTTCTCCGCCGTCTTCGGCACACCTCTGGCCGCTGCGGTCTTTGCCAGTGAGTTCGTCAAATTGAGATCCCACATTCAGTTCAGCGCCTGTCTTTGTACGGCCTACGCCGCGGATTATATCGGGCGAAACCTTGGTGGATCAGTCCATGCGGATTACTCGGTCTTCTTTCCTTTTGCTGTGGGTATATCATGGGTTGGTGCGCTCTGGGCAGCGGCCATTGGCCTGGCCTGCGGACTGGTCGCCCGGACCTACCTCTGGTCTTTCCGCAAACAAACGGAGGCCGTTCGCCGCATCCATAGCCCCTATCTGAGAATCTTGCTCGGTGCGTTGCTTTTCATCCTCATCGTCGCTCCTACCGATTCCTATGAATTCACTGGGTTAGGATTATCCGGCATCGATGCGGCGTTTGAGCAAAATCTCGGGCACGGGGTTTGGATCTTTAAGATGATTCTCACGCTCATCTGCGTCGGCTTTGGCTTTAGAGGCGGAGAAGTCACTCCGCTCTTCTTCATCGGCGCCGCACTCGGTACCGCGCTGGCCCCTTTGACCGGCCTCGCCCCTGTCGTCTGCGCAGGTTTAGGCTTTGTCGGCGTCTTCGCCGGAGTCGGAGCTGTCCCCCTCGCCTGCTCCATCATGGCTTATGAATTATTCCACCCTTCCATAGGGGGCTATGCCTTGGTGGCATGCTCCATCAGCTGGGTAGTCGCGGGCAGACGCGGGCTATACGAGCCCGAAGATTAAGGTCAGACGGTAAAGTCGAAGACCATGACGCGCTCGAGGTTCGGGACGACGATCAACTTCACACGTTCGTGCTCGGGGTGCGGGAGATAGGTGTCGCGGCTCTGCGGGGTATCGAACGTCATAACGAAGCCGTGCGTGAATCCATCATTCAGACCCTCGGGGCTCTGGTAGACACCGTGCTGCATGGAAAGCAGGCCGGGGATCTTCCCGACCATGCCACGCATCTCAGCGAAGCACATCTCAACCTGGGCCGGGGTGACGCCTTGCTTGAAGATAAAAGTTCCGTAGTGGTAGACCATGGGGTTAGGGGGCAAGGTGACAGGGGGACATGGTGACAAGGGGGCGAAACATAACACTCACTTCTGGGAGACCCAATTAAGGGAGTTCAGCAGCAGCTGCTTGTAAGCCGCGTGGTCGTGCGACTTCTCGTCGTGGCCGAGTGCGATGCAAACGACCTTGGTGCCGGGATACTTTACGGTCCAGACGGACGGCAGGATCTTCGACTGGCCTTCCTTGGGGTCCTGACGAGGAATAGTCCCGAGGACCTCGGCGCCTTCGGGTCGGGTCAGTTCGATATTATAGCTCTCGTCATTGACCACGAAGGAGGCGGGCACGCCCTTCATGATCGGGTGCTGGGACTTGGTCACGGTGAAGGTGAAATCGCTATGGCCGTGGTTGC
>JBAXRS010000069.1:0-7904 GCA_037131085.1 Verrucomicrobiota bacterium
GCCGAGGAGCATAAACGTATTCAGCTATCCAATCTCTGGCTTTCCTCGCTCCAATGGTTCGGTGTGGAGCGCGAGCGTTTCGGGCGCAGTACGGGGACGTTTTCGCCGATGAAGATTGGCTGATAACACACTCATTAGCTGTTCTCATGAATTTGTACCGCACTTATTATTGCATGGTCCGCCGCGGTGCGCTTGCGGCTATGATTATTATCCCATCGCTCTGCGCCTCCGCGCCTCTGCGGGAGAATTTCCTGAACGATTACTGCATCAAGTGCCACGGTGCGGATAAGCAGAAGGGTGATCGGCGCTTCGACGGCCTTACGGCCAGCATCAAGACTCCCGACGATGCCTTAATATGGCAGGAAATCCTTGACCAGCTGAACAAGGGCGAAATGCCACCGAAGAAGGAGAAACAGCCGCCGACGGCGGAGTTGCTCGCGGCCGTGGATGCGATAACAGAATCCGTCGGCGAGGCCGCGCTGCGTTTCAAGGGCACGGCAGCTCATACCGTCTTGCGTCGGCTCAACAGCTTCGAATACCGGCAGACCATCGGAGACTTGCTGGGCTTGAATGTCGCAGGATGGGACCCCGCCGCCGATTTCCCGCCGGAAACGCGGGTGAACGGTTTCGATAACGATGCCGAAACGCAGACGACTTCGGGGATGTTGCTCGATCACTATTTTGTTGCCGCCGAGGAAGCTATTCAGCGCGCGACGGCCTTTGGTAAGAAACCGGAGGTGAAGACCTACGCGCAGAAATCGCCCTTTTACTTTGAGAAAAGGAAAGCCGGCGACCTGCCCAAGATTTTCCAGATCGACCGCTACCGCTGGATTTCGGACAAGGGATACGACGATCTGGTGGCGCGGTATTATCGCGGAGGCCATATCGGATTTGCGCCGCTGGGGCATGGTGGCGCACCGCAGAGTGGGCGTTACACCATTCGCGTCCAGGCTGCCGCCATCGACCGCACGAATCCCTATACCTTCCTTGAGGATATCCGCAGCGGTGATCCCATCGTAATGGAAATCGCCGCCGTAACCCGCGGAGGCAGCGTCGAGAGCACGGGCAACGTCACCACGCAGCGCACGCTCGCGCTGGTGGAAATCACCAGCGACCAGCCGCAGTGGTTCGAATGGACCGTCGAGCTCGAACGAGGCGAAGAGCCGGAGGTACGCTTCCGCAATGGTACGGTCAAGGCCAAGGCATTGGCCTTCAAGTTGAATAGGTTTTCAAAAGGTTTTCCCGAGTTGGAAGCGGTTGGAAAGCTTGGACTTGGTAAGGGCGACCTCGCCTTGGCGATGCTCAAGGCCTATCGCGGCCCGAAACTCCGCATCTGGGAAATGCAGGTCAAAGGTCCGCAACTCGAGCAGTGGCCGACCCGCGGCCACTCGCTGCTTTACGGCAATTTGACGCCTGATCAGATTAGCCGTGCCAACATCCCCGAACGCCTGCGCATCTTCGCCGCGACAGCCTTCCGCCGTCCTTTGCGTTCCGGCGAATTGGACCCCATCGAAAAGTTGGTCATGGCGAAGCTCGATGCCGGCATGAAGCCGATGGCCGCATTGCAACTCGGCTTTCAGACCATTCTATGTTCGCCCGCATTCCTTCATCTAAATGAGGGTACCGGCAAACTAAACGATTACGCGCTGGCCTCACGTCTGTCTTATTTCTTCTGGTCCTCCCTCCCAGATCAGACGCTCACTCAGCTCGCCGCTGCTGGGAAATTGCACGAGCCCGCCACGCTGAGTGCGCAGATGGATCGCATGCTTGCCGACCCGAAGTCGCAGCGTTTCGTGCAGAATTTCCTCCGCCTCTGGCTGAATCTCGACCACATCGGTGAGATGCCGGTCTCCACTGATTTCGTCAGCTTCTTTCGCGATAATATCGACGCCGCGATGCGCGCCGAGACCGAGACGTTCTTCCGCCATATTCTCGATAAGAATCTGCCCCCCCGTGAATTTCTCGCCGCGAACTATACCTTCCTGAATCGCGAACTCGCGCTGCACTACGGGTTGCCCCCGGTGGAAGGGGTGCAACTCCGCCAAGTCACCTTACCCAAAGGCGAACGCGGCGGGTTGCTCACCCAGGCTACGTTCCTTACCGCCTCGGCGAATGGTGTAGATACGTCACCCGTCGTGCGTGGGGTCTACGTGCAGGAGAAACTCCTCGGCTACACGCCGCCCCCTCCGCCGCGAGACGTCCCGCTCATTGAGCCGGATGCCAGCGGTGCGACCAATATCCGGGAGCAACTCGCCAAACATCGAACGATCGAAACCTGTGCTTCCTGTCATCGCAAAATCGACCCGTTCGGCTTCGCGCTCGAGAATTTTAACGCCGTCGGCGGCTGGCGCACGAAGTACACAGAGAATCAGAAAATTGACCCCACCGGCGTGCTGCCTACCGGAGAGAAGTTTACGGGTGTCACCGACTTCCGCAGCCTGCTCATCGCGCGACACGAGCCATTCACCCGCTCGCTTACGGAGAAACTTCTCACCTACGCCCTGGGCCGTGCACCTGGATTCACCGATCGCGCCGTGATTGACGGTATCATGAAAAACCTGTCGACCTCCAAGGGGGGTTTCAAGGATCTCGTTCGCGCGGTGGTGCTCAGTGAGCCCTTCGCGAAGAACTGAACGCCAAGCGTGCTCTAACATTCTGTCCGACGTCTAAACTTATGAATATCGCCCGCCGTTTCTTCCTGAAGCTCGTCCCACTGTTGGTGTGGCGTGGCCACACTCTGCTGGCTGCCGAATCCCCATCGCAACCGCTTTTCCTTGGACATGGGACGATGTCCGGAGAAGTCACCGATTCTACCGTACTGCTTCAGACGCGCCTGACGCTCGCGACGCAACTTGATGCCGACGGCGATCTGCCGGGAGCAAGTGGTGTGGCCTGTTTTGAATGGAGCATGCGGGTGGACTTCCGTGATGCCCAGCGCACTCCCTTCCAAGCGGCGACGGATAAACACGACTACATCGTCCGTGCAGCTCTCACTGGCTTAAAGCCTGATACTACTTATCATTACCGTGCAGTCTATGGTGTCACGGAGGCGACAGCCCAGGCCGGTCCGAGCGGTTCGTTCAAGACTTTGCTGGGCGGAACCATCGATGCGCCGGTGCGCTTCATCGTCGGCACTTGCATGAATTATAACAAGTTCATGCACGGTAAGGTGGGCAGAGCCAGCGGACCCCTAACTGCAACGGAGGAGGATAAACGCCTCGGCTATCCTTCCTTCGAGGCGATGCTGAAATTACGGCCCGACTTCTTTGTGGGTACCGGCGACATCGTCTATTACGATAACCCGATGCGCGTGGCCGAGACGACCAAGCAGTTGCGCCAATGCTGGCATGAGCAAGCTCGCTTCCCGCGGCTCATCGAATTTTTCCGCCGCATCCCCGCTTACTGGTCAAAGGATGATCATGATTTTCGCTACGACGATTCGGACAACACAACGGACCGACCGCCGCTGCCCAAAATCGGCATCGACATGTTCCGCGAGCAATTGCCCCTGCTGGCCGAGGGCAGTAACCAGCCCACCTACCGCACGCATCGTGTCAGTAAGGATCTGCAGATCTGGCTCACGGAGGGGCGCGACTTTCGCTCACCCAACGCGATGGCCGACGGCCCGCAAAAGTCGCTCTGGGGTGCGGAGCAGCGCGAGTGGTTAAAGACGACTTTGAAAGCGAGTGATGCGAAATGGAAGATCCTCATCTCGCCCACACCGATGGTCGGGCCCGACGAGGCAAAGAAGGTTGATAACCACGCAGATCTCGGCGGTTTTCGCCACGAAGCGGATGCCTTCTTCGCTTGGCTGAAGGAGACCCAGGTGGGACATTTCACAATCATCTGCGGAGATCGTCACTGGCAATACCACAGCATCCATCCATCGGGTGTCGAAGAGTTCTCCTGCGGCGCGCTGAACGATGAGAACTCCCGGATGGGCGTCGCGCCTGGTGACCAGAATGGCTCCGATCCGCAGGCGGTCGTCCGACAACTTTACACCTCGCCCACGCCCCACGGCGGCTTCCTCCAGGTCACCGCGGGAGCTGAACTGGTCATGGAGCATTTCGACTCGCGCGGTGTGCGCGTCTACCGGGCGGTGAAATAGTTTTTAAAACAAACGCATCCCTTCGAATTTCACCCTGACTCATGAAGCACGTCCTCCTCGCCGTCCTCGCGTTCATCCACCTTCCGTCCGTCTATGCGGAGGAACGCGGTAAACTCGTCTTTGAAGATAAATTTGACCGCAACGAATCGCAAGAAACCACGGAGGAAATTGGCAATGGTTGGACCACGAATAGCAAGACTCGCGCGGGCGGCCATAAGCAGGTGGACCTGAAAGACGGCGCCATGCATATTACAATGAACGCAGCTGCCGATCACGCGGTAGGCGTCGGTCACGTTGCCGAGTTTCGTGATGGAGAGGTCGAGATGCGCTTCATGTTGGAGGATGCCCAAGATGTCCTCGGTGTGGATATCGCTGACCCAGAGTGCAAAGAGGTTCACTCGGGGCACTTGTTCAAGATTGATGTCGGCACCAAGCAGATTGTCGTGGACGACAAAAAGACGGGCATCATGAATATGAAATTCTATGAGGCGCGGAAAGCGAATACGCTGACGCCCGAGCAACTGGCTTTCATTGCAGCGCAGAAAAAGACTTTCCCCTTCACCTTGGAAACAAGCAAATGGCATGACCTGCTGATCAAGGTCGCCGGAGACAATGTCACGGTGTCTATCGACGGAAAGCCCGTGGCATCCGTTACCGCCGCCGGCGTTGCGCATCCGACTAAGCGAATGGTTCGCCTCTCCGTTGGGCGGCAAGCCTGGGTGGACGACGTTAAGGTCTTTACTTCGATGGTAGCAGTCCAAAAGTAAACCAACGATGAAGCTCTTCCTCCCTCTGCTCCTCGCGACTTTCTTCGCTTCGCTCCCCGCGGCCGATAAGCCTAATATTATTTTCATCTTAGCCGACGACGCGGGTATTGGAGATTTTTCGCCCTACGGTTGCAAATATGGCTCCACGCCCAATATCGATCGCCTGGCTACGGAAGGCATGAAGTTCACGCGTGCCTACAGTGGCAGCGCCGTCTGCGCGCCCTCCCGTTGCGTACTGATGACCGGGCAGCATACGGGGCACACGTTGCGCCGCGCCAACCAAAGTAAGGACGGGCTTCTTTCCCTACCGTCGAGGCAAACAACCGTGGCGGGCTTGTTGCACGATGCAGGTTACGCCACCGGAGGCTTCGGCAAATGGGGTCTAGGCAATCCTGACACGACCGGGGCGGCGGAGAAGCAAGGCTTCGATCTATTCTTTGGCTACTACGACCAGAAGCACGCTCACGACTATTATACCGACCATCTGGTCAGAAACGGTGTCGACGTGCCTCAGCCGCAATCCGGTAAGCACTCCTGGGAAGACTATTCTCACACCCGCATCGCCGATGAGACACTAAAGTTCATCGAGCAGAATAAGGACAGACCCTTCTTTTGCTATGCCGCATGGACTCCGCCGCACGGAGACTTCGTGATTCCGGAGAATCCGGTCTTTGGGCAGAAAGCGTGGACGGAGGAGGTCCGGAATTACGCCGCGATGGTCGCGCTCGTCGATAAGGATGTCGGCCGCGTGATGCAGAAGCTGAAGGACCTGGGCATCGACGATAAGACACTGGTGGTTTTCAGTTCCGACAATGGCGCCAATCCCGAATTCATCGAGTCGCTCGGGAGCACGGGAGGGTTGCGCGGTTACAAGCGAATGCTTTACGAAGGCGGTATGCGTACGCCATTCATCGCACGCTGGCCCGGAAAGATTCAGCCTAGCACTACCAGCGACCTGCTCACCTCGTTCGTGGATTTCTTGCCGACGGCGGCAGATCTCAGCGGAGTTCCCGGTCCCAAAGGTCTCGACGGTCATTCGATCGCGCCAACTTTGTTTGGCAAAGGTCAGCAAGCGGCGCACGAATCGCTTTATTTCGAGATCTACGAGCCCTACTTCCAGCAGGCCGTGCGCATGGGTGATTGGAAGGGCTACCGGCTCGGCACCAAGGCTACGCTCGAACTCTACGACCTCAAGTCTGACCCGGTCGAAAAGCAGAACATCGCCGCCGCCCACCCGGACATAGTTAGAAAGATCGAAGCCATCATGTCCGCCGAGCACACTCCCTCTCCTCACTACGATGCGCCTGAGCAAGGCAAGGCGCCGGTATCTAAAGCGAAGAAGAAATCGTCACTTCCTGAGCTGTTGAACGAGGAAACGACAAAATCTAAGTAAGGCGGGCGCTGAATTGAAATCTTCGGGGGCTGAGATGCGTTGCGTCTCGTGCCCGCAGGGCAAGGTGCGTTGGCACTTTTGTCTCAATTGCCTCTTGCGAGCGGGGGTGCTGCTGATACGAATCACCTTATGAAAGCCATCCGCGAGAAGGTCGAGCTGCCCGAAGGGCACTCCTTCCGCGTCTTGCGTTGGTCGAAGACGCTCCGGGACGTCGAATGCATCTTGGGGCCGGGTCGGACGCAACCGGTGCAGGGGGAGGGCAATCACTGGCACTTCCATAAGGAGATGGAACTGACCCTGTTCACGGGCGGGGAGGGTACGCGCTTTGTCGGCGACGCCATCGGCGCCTTCGCGGCTGGCGATCTCGTACTGCTGGGTGAACGTCTCCCGCATCACTGGCATACCTCGGGGGCGTCGGGTGGGCTTTCGATCCAGTGGCATTTCCCCGAGAGCCACCCCGTGTGGGCGTTCCCGGAGAATCTCGAGCTGCGCGATCTCTTCAAGCGGGCCGAGCGCGGCCTGCATCTGCGTGGGCGGACCGCGACCGCCATCGCCGCGCTTATGCAGGATGTCGCGCGGAGCAAGGGCGCCGGTCAGCTCGCGGCGCTACTCCGTCTGCTCGCTGAAGTGGCGGATGCACCTGAGTCGGATCTCGCAATGCTGTCATCGCGCAGTTTCACGCTCAGCGCCGAGTCCCATTACCAGAAGGCCATCTCGAAATCGGTCCAGCATCTCGTGGCCAATTTCCGCGACGAGATCCGGCTCGAAGACCTCCTGAAGATCTCTGGCCTGACCCGACCGACCTTCGCCCGGCAGTTCAAGCAACACTCGGGTTACAGTTTTAGCGCTTTCGTGAACGAACTCCGCTTGCAGGCCGCCCGCCGGGAGCTGCGGGATGGCGAACGGAGCGTCCTGGACATCGCCTTGGCCTGCGGTTTTCGCCAGGTGACCTTCTTTAATCGCCTGTTCAAGCGGGAGATGAAGTGTACTCCGGTCGAATATCGCCGCCGCCAGCGTCGTAAGGGCCGCTAAGGGATATTCCTCAGACGGAAGATGGGGGCTGCTTCGCTTATTAATATCGGAAAGTTCCTTCCGGTAATCAGAATTTTCCCATTCCTATGAAACTCCCTGCGCTCCTCCTGCTCGCCGCCGCTTCCATCTCCTTCGCCGCCGATCCGGCCCTCACGATCTACAACGGCGGCTACGCCGTCGTGCGTGAGACGCTGCCGATTGACCTAAAGCCCGGCGTCAATCAGGTCTCCTTTGCGGGTGCTACCGCGAAGGTCGAGGCCGACTCCGTCATTCTGCGCGATGTCGCGGGCAAGGCCGAGTTCCAGATCCTTGAACAGTCTTATCGCAACGACCCGGTCTCGCAGGTGATGCTGCTCTCGCTCTTCGAAGGCAAGACCCTCGAGTTCAATCGCCGTGAGACCAACAAGCCTGATCGCGTCATCATGGGCAAGGTGGTGCGTAGTGGCTTCGTTCCAGGAGGGAGGTTCGTCGAGCCCATCATCGAGGTCGATGGTAAGCTCCAGTTCTCTCTCCCCGGCGAACCCATCTTCCCTTCGCTCGGCAACGACAACGTCCTCAAGCCCACGTTAAATTGGAAACTCAACTCCGCTTCGTCCGGCAAGAT
>JBAXRS010000070.1:0-7883 GCA_037131085.1 Verrucomicrobiota bacterium
CGGCTCATCAATGACCTCTCTGCGAACGGACGCGACGCAGTCGCGCCCCTACCTTGATGCAAAGGGAAACCGGAGACTGGATGATTGGCTTAGGCAATTATTAGCCACAGCTAACTTCCCGGTTTCCGGTCTCCCCTTGATTGCTGGGCGCCCCTACCCAAACAATCCCGCCACACTTTCGCTTAATCCGCCGGGGCGCGACCGTCGCAGCCAACCGATTTCATATTCCTTTGCGAGACGGTCGCGCGCCGCTTCCGAAATCGCTTGGCCGGCGGCGCGCTGCAAGCCAGCCGCAGCGAGGCGGGCGCCGAGCGACAGCTCCGCGCGAACGGTCTCGTCAGCGATCTTCGCCACGAGCGCTTCGGCTTCCGCGAGGTAAGTCTGCGATTGAGCGATTTCCTCCGCGCTGACGCCGTCCGTAAACTTCGCGAGGGCGTTAGGTTTGGCGGTGAGAAAATCCCAAGTGAGGCTCTTATTACGGTTTGCTTTCGTGATCATGCCGTCGAGTCGGCCGAGGTGATCAAGCGCGATGGCCGTGGCATCTCCGTCGGCCTCAGTGAGCCCGCCGAGATACGCACAGCCGCGGCCGAAATTAGGTTTCTGATTGGCCGCAAAGCACCAAGCTTGCGCGCAGCCAGCGATCATGGGCAACCATGCTGTCGGCCAAGGCTGGTGGTGTCCGTTATCGCCCCATGCAGTGAGCAGGATGCCGCGCGCTTCATGCTTTAAGGCCGCGGCAATCGCTTCGGCTTGGTTCACCAAAGCATTATCCAGCCGACCCGTAAAGCTCTGCCAGGTGCTCGTGCCCGGGGCGATAAGGTAGGTGCGGCCAAGTTCGCGCAGCCGACCGCATTGGGCATCGAAAGGGTGGCCCGCATCATAACCCCAGACCACGGGCGTTGTGCCGCTCGGAGCATCGCTGGCGAGTGCCAGGTCTTCTAATAAGATATCGCCCCAGAATTGCACGGTGTGGCCGGCACCCTGCGCACCCTCGCAGATTTTTTTTAGATGCTCAAGATAGACGCGATGTTTGCCCCGAGCCTCGACCGCTTGTTTACTGAAGCCTTGGCCGAGTTCCCACGGTTCATCACCGCCGATATTGACCTGCCGGCTTGAGAAATTTGGTAAATAATCCGCGAGCAGGCCGGCGACAAAATCGAGGGAAGCTTGATCGGGTTTGAGTGTACCGGGAAACTCTTTGAATTGTCCGGTGAGCGGATGGACCCAGCCTTCGGGGCATTCCGCTAGGGCGCGATAACGCGGATGCCTCAGCCATCGTTCCATATGTCCGAAAGTATTCAGGTTGGGGACGAGTTCGATGCCGACGGCGAGACAAGCTTGATCAAGTTCCGCTATCTCTGCGGGCGTGAGAGGGGACGCGTCTTGCCAGGCATCTTCATGGCCCGCGAAGGCGAAGGTGTGTTCAACGTAGAGTTGCAACTGATTGATCCGGAGGCGTCCGAGTGCCGAAATGAGTTTCAAGAGTTCGGATTGTCGCGGCACCCGGTTACGCGAGACGTCGAGCATGAAGCCACGTACGGCCAAGTCCGGGCCGTCGGTGATTTCGAGGCACGGCAACGCTTCCGGATTTTGCTCATGGATCTGTTGCAGGGTCTGGGCGGCATACAACGCGCCGGCCGCATCGCCGCTTTTGATATGAATCCCACTTTTACCAATTTCCAAATGGTAGGCGCCGGGCCCATACTGCGAAGCTAAGCCGAAGCGACAGGCGCCCATCGCGTTATTCGTCAGCAGGGCTTTGGCCGCGCCGATCGACTGAGGGAGGGAGTTTAAGAAAAGGCGGGTGGGGTGGGGCGAGGGTGGTACCGATAAAAAGCCTCCGCGTAAGGTCAGTTCCCGCGGGCGGGGGAAAAGTGATGGGACCTGTGCGCGCATGGAATGAGCGTTAGGCGGCCGGGGCAGGCGGGCAAGTCGCTAAGAGTAGTTCCCGCTTGGAACAAAACATGGAATTCCTACATCTACTTCTTAACCCCACGCATTACCATGGTCCGATCTCTCCTCGTCCTCGCCTTTTTAGCCGCCGCCGCGCAGGCGGTGCCCGATGGTTTCAGCATTCACGAGTTTGTCGGCACCAAGCAAGAGCCTGAACTTTACCCGACGGCCCTGTCCGCGGCGGCCAACGGCGACCTCTATATTTCCTCCGACCGGAACGGCTCGCTGGGGCACACGCCAGGCCTAGGCCGCATTCTTATCGCGCGCGACACCAAGGGTACCGGCGTCGCCGACACGATGATTGAGTTCACCAAGGTCGATAGTCCGCGCGGCGGCCACATCCTCAACGGCTCCTTCTATCTGGTTCATCCGCCCTTCCTCAGTGTCTATCGCGACAAGGATGGCGACGGTAAGGCCGATGAGGAAATCGTCCTCGTCGAGGGCCTCGGCGGCGGCATCGAGCACCCCCGAGGTGCCGACCACACTACGAACAGCTGCCGCATGGGTATTGATGGCTGGCTTTACATCGCCGTCGGCGATTTCGGCGCCGGCCTCCTCAAGGATCTGGACGGGGCCAAGGGTCGCGACGGCAAACGCGTCACGCTCTACGGTGGTGGCGTTCTGCGCGTCCGCCCTGACGGCTCCGAGCTCGAGATTTATGCGGAGATGACCCGTAATATCGTCGATATTGCGATCTCCCCGGCGATGGATATTTTCTCCCGCGACAACACTAACGACGGCAAGGGATGGAACACGCGCTTCCACCACTTCACGTCGCTCGCTAATCCCGGCTATCCTCGCCTTTACAAGAACTTCATTGACGAGCTGGCCTTGCCTCTCGCGGATTACGGCGGTGGTTCCGGTACCGGCGCGCTTTATCTGAGCGAACCCGGTTTCCCTGGTAACTACGGCGAATCCTTGTTCACCTGCGATTGGACGACGGGCACGCTGCATCGCCACCCAATCAAGCCTTTTGAGGCCACGTTCGTCGCCCAGCAGGAGGTCTTCGAGAAGGCTCCGCACGCGATCGACCTCGAAGTCGACGCTAATTCGAAGCTCTACTTCGCCGATTGGCGCGACGGTCGCTTCAGTTACAACGGCCCCGGCAAACAGGTCGGTCTCATCCAGCAGATTCTGCCGGTCGGCACGACGCCTAACAAGTACGTCGACGTGACCAAGGCTGCCGCCGCCGATCTCCCTGGCTTGCTCCGCTCCAAGAGCGCGGTGCAGCGTCTCGAGACTTCGCGTCGTCTTATTGAGAACGACCACGCCGATCAGGCGCCCGCCGTCTTGGCCGTCGCCACCGACACGCATGAAGCCCTCTACTCCCGCATCGCTGCGCTCTTCACTTATAAGCAGATGCTCGGTGCCAAGGCCAATGAGGCTCTCGTCGGTCTGGTTAAAGACACCGCCGTACGCGAGTACGCCCTCCGCGCCCTTGCTGATCGCGCTTCGCAACTCGACGGCGTGCCCACGCAGCCGTTCATCGACGCGCTTAAGGATGCGGATCCGCGCGTCCGTCTGCAGGCCCTCGTCGGTCTTCAGCGTCTCGGCGCCAAGGATACTTCCGCTGCGATTATCGCCGCGGCCGCCACTTGGCCGACCGACGAATCCAAGCTCGAGGAAGGTGCCCATTACCGACTGACGCACACCGCGATCAATGCGCTGATCAAGCTGGGTGACGAGAAAGCTGCCCTTGAGGCCGCCTCAGACCCCGCCAAGCGTTATATCGCCTTCCGCGTCCTGCAAGCGCTCCATACCGACGCCTCGGTCGATGGTGTGATCGCGCTGACGCAGAAAGGCGACGAAGCGACGCGCGTCGGTGCCGTCGGCGCCCTCGCCCGTCTTTACCACGTCGAGAAGCCTTGGAATTATAAGGATTGGTGGAGCACTCGCCCGGATGACCGCGGCCCTTATTTTGATCCGGTCGAATGGTCCGCGACTCCGCGCATTCATGAGGCTATCGAAGCCGCCTACCCGAAGTTGCCCGGCAACCAGCGCATCGCCTCGCTCGAAATCCTCTCCAAGAATCGTATCGCAATCTCCGCGCTGAAACTCGCAGGTATCGATCCGCTTCGTCTCGCGATGGCGTCCAATAATCTGCGTCCTTCCGACGTGCTTCTCCTTACCGACGCCGCCGTCCAGGCTAAGCGGCCGTGGTCAGAGAAGGTCGATTGCTTCAAGGCGCTCCACGTGATCGACACCGCTCAAGGGGACAATGGCGACCCGTATTTCCCCAACCGACTGAAGATCCTTGGAGTGTGGTCTAAGGACGCCTCCGCCTCCAGCGAGGCCCTGCAGTTCGTAAACGAATTTGTCTATGATTCCGCCCGCTTCAAGCAGGTTGGTAAGCTGCGCACTCTGGCCGATGGTGCGGATGACGCGACCTCAACCATCCTGTGGAAGGCGCTCTTCAACGTGCTCAATAGTCCGTTATCTAAGCCCGATCAGAAAAAGCAGGTGCAGGCTCTGGTGAATAAAAACCCCCGCGACCTTGGCTTCTTCTACGCTATCACCGATCTCGGCCTGACGGGTTTCGACAAGCAGCTTGAGGCTGGCATGAAGGGCGACAACGCCCTGCAGAACAACGCCGCGAAAGCCGCCCTTGAGGAGGGTAAGAAAGTGCTCGCCCGCAAGGGCAAGAAGATCGCGCAGCTCGACCTCGCCGATGTCACGGCCGTCGCGCTCAAGGGCCATGGCAAAGTAAAGCAGGGCGAACAGCTCTTCACTAAGCAGGGCTGTGTCGCCTGTCATGCGATCTCCCTTACGGCCGAACAGAAGGGTCCCTACCTGGGTTCTGTTGGCGTGAAGTTCCCGCGCGAATACTTGGTCGAGTCCGTGCTCTATCCGAGCAAGGTCGTCGCCCAAGGCTTCCAGACCTTCCAGTTTGATATGAAAGACGGGTCAGTTCAGATGGGCTTCGTTACGGCCGAGGCCGATGGTGAGATCGCGTTGCGCAATATCGCAGGTCAGGCTTTCAAGATTAAACGGGCCGACGTGAAAGAGGAGAAGCATCTCCCGCAGTCGATGATGCCCGAAGGACTTGCCTCCGGTCTCACGGTCGAAGAGTTCACCTCGCTCATCGAATATCTTAGCACACTCAAGGCCGTCGGAGGTTGAGCGCGGCGCGTTGCGCCGCGAGGGTCACATGGGCAAGGGGACACGGTGACATGGAGAAGTGAAGAGGGCGCCTCCGGGCGCCCTTTTTGTATGGCGGTCTCGAGGGTGGGGTAGCACCGCGTGCTGCCCTAGTTGTCTCGGGTAGGGCCGACCACCCTTGGTCGGCCGCGGCTGACCGAGGGCGGTCAGCCCTACCCATTGCATTTCTTGTCAACTTGCCCACCGGTCAACGGGTCAACTAATGCTGCTTGTTTTAGGTGACGGGTGACGGCCCCCGGGGCATCGGCCACTCGGATCTCGGCATTTCAGCCATCGGCTATCGGCTTCAGGATCCCGGCGGCTGACCCCCGAACGGCCGGCGCCTGATCTCCCTTTGAGCCCTACTTATTGGCCACAATGACACATCATCCCATCTGGATACATCGATGCATACTTGCCTTCCGGCCGGTTAACCTTTTGTTTCCCTGACCTTATGGCATCTCACGCCTCCTACCTCTTCTCGTCCGAATCCGTCGGCGAGGGTCACCCCGATAAGGTTGCCGACAGCATCTCGGACTCCGTCCTCGATGCATGCATCGCTCAGGACCGTTTTTCGCGCGTCGCTTGCGAGACCTTGGTCAAAAGCGACCACGTCGTCATCGCCGGCGAACTCACGACCAAGGCCAAGGTCAACTTCGAGGAAGTCGTCCGCGCCGCCATCCGTGAAATCGGCTACGTGAACGACGACGACGTCTTTCACGCCGATAAGGTCTTCATCACGAATCTGCTCACGAAGCAATCGCCTGACATCGCCCAAGGCGTCGACGAGCGTAAGGCCGAAGGCAAGAAGCACGCTAAGATGGGTGCCGGCGACCAAGGTATCATGTTTGGCTACGCCACGATCGAGACGCCTGAGTTGATGCCAGCTCCGGTGATGTTCGCTCACCGCCTTAATCGCGAGTTGGCCCGCATCCGTAAATCCGGTGCCAAGGGCACCGAATGGATTCGCCCGGATTGCAAATCTCAGGTCGCCGTTCGTTACGAAGATGGCGTGCCGGTGGCTATCGAGAACGTGGTGATTTCTACCCAGCACACGGCTGATGTCTCGCACCGCCAAATCGAGAAATTCTGTATCGAGCAGGTCATTCTTAAAGTCCTTCCGAAGGGTTTGGTCGGCAAGAAGACCGAATACCTAATCAATCCCACCGGACGGTTCGTCGTGGGCGGCCCTCAGGGCGATTGCGGTCTCACCGGCCGCAAAATCATCGTCGACTCGTACGGCGGCATGGGTCGCCACGGTGGCGGTGCGTTTTCCGGCAAGGATCCGACGAAGGTCGACCGTTCCGCGGCCTATATGGCCCGTTGGGTCGCGAAACATATTGTTGCGTCTGGCGCCGCCGAGCGTTGCGAGCTGCAAATGGCTTACGCCATCGGCCATCCCGAGCCGACCAGCATCCACCTCGACACTTTTGGTACCGGAGCGGTGGACGACGCGGTCATCCTCGCTGCGGTGAAAAAGATTTTCCTCTTCAATCCCGCCGAGATTATCCGCCAGCTCGACTTACGCCGCCCGATTTACCGCGCGAGCACGCACTACGGTCACTTCGGCAAAAAAGGCCTGCCGTGGGAAGTCACCTCGAAGCTCCCGGCGTTCATCAAGGCCATCAACGCCAACGTCCGCTAATCTTTCATTCATTACACACCATGTCCGCCAAGAAATCCTCTCGCGCCTCCAACAAGGGGGCCGATTACCATGTCGCCGATCTCAGCCTCGCTGAGTGGGGACGCAAAGAGCTACAGGTCGCCGAGCACGAGATGCCCGGCCTCATGGCGCTCCGCGCTAAACACGGTAAGCGCAAGCCGCTCAAGGGCGTGCGCATCGCCGGCTCGTTGCACATGACCATCCAGACGGCCGTCCTCATCGAGACGCTGGCCGAACTCGGCGCCTCGGTCCGCTGGGCCTCCTGTAATATCTTCTCCACCCAGGATCACGCCGCTGCCGCCATCGCCAAGTCGGGTGTTCCGGTTTTCGCCTGGAAGGGTGAGACGCTCGAAGAGTATTGGGATTGCACCATGAGGGCGTTGACCTGGCCCAATGGCGACGGACCTGAATTAATCGTCGACGACGGCGGCGACGCGACGCTCCTTATCCACAAAGGCTACGAACTTGAGAACGGCTCCAAGTGGGTCGACACGAAGTCGGATTCCGAGGAAGAGCAGATCATCAAAAATCTTTTGAAGAAGGTCGCGAAGCAACGCCCCGGCCACTGGCACAAGGTCGTCAAGAGCTGGAAGGGGGTTTCGGAAGAGACCACCACCGGCGTGAAGCGTCTTTACCGCATGCTCGAAGAAGGCTCGCTCCTCATTCCGACCGTCAACGTCAACGACACCGCCACCAAGTCGAAGTTCGATAACCTCTACGGTTGCCGTGAATCGCTCGTCGACGGTATCAAGCGCGCCACCGACGTCATGATCGCGGGCAAGGTCGCCCTCGTCATCGGCTACGGCGACGTCGGTAAGGGCTCGGCCCAATCTCTCCGCGGCCTCGGCGCCACGGTCCAAGTCGCCGAAATCGATCCTATCTGCGCCTTGCAGGCAGCGATGGAAGGCTTCCGCGTCGTCACGGTTGAGGACACCCTCGGCACGACCGATATCTATGTCACCGCCACGGGTAATAAGGATATTATCACCCTTGAGCACCTGACGAAGATGAAGGACCAGACAATCGTCTGTAACATTGGACACTTCGATAATGAAATCCAGGTGGTCCGCCTCAACGCCTTCAAGGGCGCGAAGAAGGATACCATTAAGCCGCAGGTCGACCGGTATAC